>CAVFKS010000160.1:483-2026 GCA_963623015.1 Clostridia bacterium | reverse complement strand
GGACAGGCCCGCGAGGGGGCGAGGAGCAAAAACTTCGCAAAACGCGGAGAAAGTAGTTAGTGGAGTTCGCGCACGATGTGGAGGCAACGCCGTGCCAGGCGCTGGCCCTCCTCCGGCGTCATCGGGGAAGGGCCGGACTGGCTTTGCTGGTAGATGCGCTTGGCGTGGACCACGACCGCCGCTAGGGCCTGGACGATGACGGGGGTGTCAAAACCGTCGGGGTCGTCCAGGCGTTCCTGGAAGGCGTCGAGGATGGGTTGGGCAGCCTCTTCTAATTCGGCGGTGTGCGGGGTCGGGGGGGAGTTGCGGGCCTCGAGGGCATCGCCCAGCGCGAAGAGAGAGGCGACGGAGCGAAGCTGGACTCCCTCTTGGCTAAAGCCCTGGCGGCAGAGTTCTTCGAAGACCTCGAATACGTCGACCCCGGCGGGCATGGCCCGGATGTCGTCGGCCACCTCCATGAAGGTTGCCCGCAGGAATTCCAAGAGGGCCTCGTCGATGCTGGAGAAATAGTTGTGGAAGGTGCGTACGGAGATATCTGCGGCGTCCGCGACTGAAGACACGGTCAGCGCTTCCAAGCCTTGTTCCAGGAGGATGGTCGCCGCCGCGTCCGCTATCGCCCTGCGGGTCTGCTGCTTTTTTGTTTCCCTCAATCCAGCCATAGCTATTGACCTTACGCTAGCGCCCGGCTGGGGCCAGAGGCCTTTCGATGCCGCCCGCGGCTAGCTTTCCTAGGCACTGACTGGGGCCTTGCTTCGGGCATCGTGAAGCGCTTCTCCTTCGACGTCGAGCTTCGGCAGGATCTTGTCAAGCCAGCGTGGGAACCACCACGCCTTGTCGCCCAGCAGGAACATGGTGGCCGGGATAAGGGTCATGCGCACGATAAAGGCGTCGATGGCTACGCCCACGGCGAGGGCAAATCCCATGGTCTTGATGAAGGGCATGTCGATGAGCATGAAGGCGGCGAACACCGAAATCATGATGAGTGCGGCCGCGGTGACGGTGCGCGCGCCGTGCTTGAAGCCATTGGAGGTCGCATTGCCTGCGGTCTTGCCCTTGGAATAGCCCTCCCGCATGCGGGAGACGAGGAAGACCTGGTAGTCCATGGCCAACCCAAAAGTCAGGCCGATGAGCATGATCGGCAGGAAGGACAGCAGCGGCTGGGGGTCGTCGATGAAGCCCAGCACATTTTCCTGGAAAATGCCGACGGTGATGCCGAAGGTGGCCAGCACGGACAGGCCGAACCCTGCAGCGGCGATGAGCGGCACCCAGATGGACCGGAATACCAACATGAGGACCAGGAAGGCTAGGACCAGAACGATGGCCACGTAAGGCAGCAGCACGTCGTTGAGCCGGTCGGAGATGTCGTCGAAGATGGGGGTAATGCCGGTAATCCCATAAGTCCCGCCGGTCGTGGCGGCGAACTCCTCCTGGTAGCCGCGTAGCTGCTCGAGGGTGGCCGAGGTGGTTTCGTCGGTGGCGCCGGTGGTCGGGGTGATGAGAATCTGGGCCGCGTCGCCGCTTTCCGTGGTGGCCACGATCTGGG
>CAVFKS010000160.1:0-473 GCA_963623015.1 Clostridia bacterium | reverse complement strand
TCTGGGCGTTGTTGAGGCCTTCTGTGGCCGCGAATTTCTGCAGGAGGTCTTGGAAAGCGGGCAGGCGGTCCTGGGCAGCGATGTCGGCTGCGTCGACGAAGGCAACCATCGGGGCGTTGCGGCCCGGGCCGAACTTGTCGGCGGTGATTTCATAGGCCTCGCGCTGCGGGGTACCGAGCTTGGCGGTGCCGTCGGTGGGCATCGCCAGCGAGAGGTTGGCCGCGGGGATGGCCAGGATGCCCAGCAACACCATGCCGGCGATGAGGTGGGTCCACGGGCGGGCCCGGATGCGGCGGACCCACTTCAGGCCCATGGTCGGCTTTTCATCCTCTGGGTCGGGCACCCGCGGGCCGGGGACGCGGCCGGCGAAGACCTTGGTGCCTAGCAGGCCAAGTAGGGCCGGCACGAAGGTCAGCGCCACGCACACGGCGACGACGACGGTGCCCGCAGCGGCGATGGCCATGGTGGACAGG
>CAVFKS010000159.1:0-2082 GCA_963623015.1 Clostridia bacterium | reverse complement strand
ACCCTAGAGACTTGCCCGGCGAATACCGCCCTGGGCATCGTGAACCTCTACGTGCGCGGCGTCGCGCCCGTAGACCCACAGCAAGATCTCGCCCACCGGACCAGATACCTGAGCCACGGCGGAGCCATCCTCCGACACACCCCGGCTATCGGCCGCCACGATGCGAGGCAGGCCCTGCGGGTAGAGCGCCACGGGAACCTCGGAGCCGCCGAGAATCTTGCCCGCCAAAAGCTTCAGCGTAGAATGCATGCCCTTTTCCACCTCGTGCGAGAACTCGCGCGGGGTATCCATCCCATTGGCGCGGCGAACGTCCTCGAGGTGGATGAAGTGCTCGGCGAAGTTCATCTTGGAATCCACCAGGCGCACCGGCGAGCGCTTGCCCGGTCCCCTCCCCCAGTCATCGACGAGCTCGTCGTAGTTGCGGGCGATGACATTATCCATGGCGCGCTCTAAGCGCTTGCCCAGGGCCGGCACGAACATGCCGGCGGCGGCGAGCAGATCATTTTCGCGCACCCACAGGTGTGCGGCAAGATCGCGGGTGAGCCAGCCTTCGCACAAGGTGGGGGCATCGGGGCCCAGTTCATGAAGTAGCGCGGCCAAGCGGGCGCGTTCTGCAGCTGAAAACGACATGAACCCCAGCATACTCGCTGGGGTTCATCGCTACCGCGGGGTCCTAGAGGGACTCGCGCGCAGCCTGCACCTCGTCGTCATCGGCAATCAAGTTGCCGGAAGAGGTCGGGACGATGGTGGGCAAGATGACGGGCTCGCGCTTGTACTTCGAGTCCATCAGCTTGGACACGCGCCGGCGCAGCTTCTGCACCATGCGGTAAGTGTCGTTCTCGCCCTCGGCGGCCAGGTCGTTCATCACGGACTCGACCAGCTTGGCCACCTCGGGCACCACGCCGCGATCGTCGTCGCTGAAGCCGGTGGTAGCTACCGTCGGGTGCTCCATCAGGCGCATGGTGCGGTTGTCGATGACACAGGTGATAGACACCACGCCGCCGGAGCCCAGGTTGGTGCGGTCGGCCAAGGTGTCGGCGTCGACGTTGCCCATGGACACGCCGTCGACGTAGAGGTTACCCACGGACAGCTGGCCCACGACCTGGGCGCGGCCCTTGTGCAGGTCCACCACAACGCCGTTCTGGGCCAGCACCACGCGGTCGCGCGGCACACCCGTGGACACGGCCAGTTCCTTGTTGGCGCGCAGGTGGCGCCACTCGCCGTGGACCGGCATGGCGTTGCGCGGGCGGGCGGCGTTGTACAGGAACAGCAGCTCGCCGCCGTAGCCGTGGCCGGAGGCGTGCACCTTGGCGTCCTTGTTGGTGATGACCTCAGCGCCGATCTGGGCCAGCATGTTGATGACGCCGAAGACGGCTTCCTCGTTGCCCGGGATGAGCGAGGAGGAGAAGATGATCAAGTCGCCATCGCGAACCGTGATCTGGCGGTGCTCGCGGCGGGCCATGCGCGACAGGGCGGCCATCGGCTCGCCCTGCGTGCCGGTGGTAATGAGCATGACCTTGTGCGGGGCCATCTTCGCGGCCTCGTCGATGGGCACGATGGTGCCGCGCGGGACCTTGAGGAAGCCCAGCTTCTCGGCGATTTCCATGTTGCGGATCATCGAGCGGCCGTTGAAGGCCACCTTGCGGCCGGCATAGACGGCGGCATCGATAGCCGCCTGGACGCGCGAGACGTTGGAGGCGAAGGAGGCCAGGATGACGCGCTGCTTCGCGCCGGAGACCAGGCGCTTGAAGGTCGCCGGGATCTCCCCCTCGGAGTTGGATACGCCTGGGATGTTGGCGTTGGTGGAATCGCACAGCATCAGATCCACGCCCTCGTCGCCGTAGCGGGACAGGGCCGCCAGGTCCGTGATGCGGCCGTCGATCGGGGTCTGGTCCAGCTTGATGTCACCGGTGTGGATGATGTTGCCGGCCGGGGTGCCCAGCATGATGCCCAGGGCGTCCGGGACGGAGTGGTTCACGGCCCAGAAGCGCAGGCGGAACGGGCCGTAGTTCACGTCGGACTTCTCGTTGACCTCGACGAACTTCGGCTTCTGGCGGTGCTCCTTGCACTTGGCCGCAATCA
>CAVFKS010000158.1:0-2139 GCA_963623015.1 Clostridia bacterium | reverse complement strand
CCGCAGGCTAGCGATGCAGGCCAGGCGCTGGCGCACGCTAAATTCGTACGAGCTTGTCTGCCGGCTGACCGACCCGGCGCGCTGGGTGCGCAGGTCGGCGGCCCCGGCGTGATCCTGCGGAACACGCAAGGCCAGGTCCGGGTGCCTGAGCAGGTGCGCGAAGAAGACCACGTCCTCGCCGGAGCCCAGGTTTTCGGCGTAGCGGTAGCGGGTCAGAACCGCGCTGGGGACCACCTTGCAGGCGTTAAAGCCCAGGGCCCAGGCGGCGCTGCGCGCAAGCTGCGTGGTGCCTGCCAGGGCTTTGATGCGCACGCCCAGGCTCGTGGATTCCTCGCGCTGCCCGGAGCGCACGTCCACTATGGGCAGCAGCGCGCAGACACCTGGTCCGGCCGTGGCCAGCCCCGCCTCGAGGAAACGAGGTTCGAGGCAGTCGTCATCGTCGAGGAAGGTGACGTATTCCCGACGCACCGCGGCCAGCCCGAGGTTGCGGGCGCGGCTGGCCCCTGGGGCATCGCTAGTCAACACCCGCAGGTTCAGCCCCGGGTGCTCCGCACGCGCCTGGGCCAGGACCTCGTAGCTACCGTCGGCCGGACCGTTGAGCACCACGATGACCTCGAAGAGCTCCGGCGCAAGCGTCTGTGCCAACAGGGATGCCACCATGGCCGGCAAACGCTGGCAGCCCTGGTATGAGGGCACGATGACGCTGATGCCCGGCTGGAAGGCTCCGCGGCTCATCGCAGCTTCTCCAATCCCTTGTAGAGGTAGGCCACGAGAGTGGCCGGCAGGTACTGTTTTATCGGCTTAGCCAGCGGCACCACCTTCTTAACCACCAGCGAGCCCAGGCTGGGCTCCGACAGCGTCAGCTCGGTAGGCTTCGACTCGGGCTCCACGCCAGGACCGGCATGGGCGGCCAGCCCCCGCACGAAGTCTTCACTAGAGCGAGTCGGGCCCAAAGCTGTGCCCAAGCGCAGGCGCAACCAACCTTCGTCAGCCTCGAACCCGGTCACACACACCTGCTGCTCAGGAACGTCTGCCCGCAGCAGCCCCACCATCCGCGCCACGTGTTCAAGATCTGCCCAGAACTCCGCCTGCTCGTGGCCGGAGCCCAGCCACCGCGAGACGGCGGCCAGGGTGAGTGGCTCGGGAGTGTTGACAAGGATGAGCCGGTCGCCCTCGGCGGGCCATGCGCCCGAGGCCCCGGACAGGAAGATGGCATCCCCGGCCACGGATGCCAGGGAAACCGGCGCCTCGGAGTCGTCCAACACAACGACTGGCCGCGCGGGTTGCGCGGTGGGTCGCTCTGGAGCTTGGGTGTTAGTGCCGTATGCCACCCGGTAGGCGTCTAGGCTGCTGATACGCATGATGAATGTGCCGCCTACCTGGTCGAGTTCTGCGGGTTGCGCTTCGTGCGTGCGTTGTTGCGCTCGATCCGGTCGAGGATGTCGAGCAGGTTTTCCGGCACCACCTCGTCGCGCTGGTGCTCAACCCAGGCCCTGCCGGCCTCCCCGACCTGGAGCATCTCCGGGTTCTTAGCGAGGCTAAGCCACAGGTCCGCCAGGGCCTGCGGGTTCTCCGGCGCCACGACGTGGCCGGCGTGCAGCTGGTGGATAAGCGAGGCGGCCTCCCCGGCCACGGCCGCGCTGATGTGGACGCCTAACTGCATGAGCTCGTAGGTCTTGGACGGGATCGCGCGTTCGAGAGCGTCCCAATCGGTCAGATGCACCAGGGCAGTATCCGCCCACTCGTAGTATTCCTGCAGCTGGTCGGCCGGCAACCGGTGGTGAAATTCGACATCGATTCCCAGTTCTTCGGCGCGCTCATGCAGGGCGAACCAGGTAGCGCCATCACCGATCATGCGCAGGTGCACGTCCAGGCCCTTGTCCCGGGCGATCTTGGTAGCCTCCAGGGCGTTTTCCAGCTTCTGGGCCCGTCCCAGCGTGCCGGCATACAAAACGTTCAGGCTGCCTTCGCGCGGTGCCTTGACCTGCCGGTCGTAGTCCGACCGGGGCGCGAATACGTTTCGAATGGTCGTCAGTTCCGGCTTCGGCCCCGGCATAGTCCGAGCGAAGTAGTTGGCCAGGTAGTCGCTCTCCCGCTGCGTGGTGGTGATGACCCCGGCGGACTTGCGCAGCGCCGAAT
>CAVFKS010000157.1:0-2186 GCA_963623015.1 Clostridia bacterium | reverse complement strand
ACCTGGTCGAACGGGCCCTGCGGATGGCGCATACGCTGCGCGGTGATGTTCCTGAAGGGCTGGTGTTTCACGCTGATCGTGGAACCCAATTCACCAGTGAGAAGCTCTGGGAAGTCTGCCGCAACCTAGGCATTGCCCAGTCCGTGGGGCGTACTGGTGTGTGCTTCGATAACGCGATGGCCGAGTCATTCTGGTCGACGCTTAAGACCGAGTTCTACGACCGTAAGCGCTGGCCAACCCGTAATACAGCGCGCAAGGCTGTGGCTTACTGGATTGAAGTCGTCTACAACCGTCGGCGCCGGCACTCGGCACTCGGGATGGTCAGCCCCGTCGATTTCGAGAGCCACATTGGCCTAGCCGCCAGCAGGAAAGAAATAGCTGCCTAACCACTAGGTAGCTCCACTATGTGTCCACGATTTGCGGGCAACCCCACTCTTCCATGGACATCAATGACAGACAGCACTATGACGGAGTCTCACCAACAAGCTTTAGGCTACACACCCCTGCCACACGTTTATTTTGGGAAAGCTAAAAATACTCCAAAAAATCTCCACCTTCGACAAAAGCGCAGGCAGAAGAACTCGAGATTGCCACACCACCCATTCAACCCCAGGAAAAATAGGCCCTTACGGGGGTAGCCTCAAAGGCGAAGGCAACTTAAATCCTTCGAGATTCCCTCACTAGGGTCGAATCCGTTGCCACGCGCGCTCTGACATCTGCCACCGCAGAAGCGCCTGGTGTTTTAATCTCTCTAAACCGCTGTCGCTCTTGCCGCGTTCACACGAATGTGCTCTGGAGTAAAACATGGCTTTCTATGTAGATCCAGCGGCAAGCGGATACCAGAAAAGCTTAGATTCAAAATGAGTTCCTGCCGGAATCGCCTGTTGCTGGGACCGATTAGCGATCAAGGCAAATCGATTAAAGAGAGTTCGCCATGATTGCTGCCAGTTCGCGGGCATCGATCCCGCAGGAGCCCAGGTCAAGGCGGCGGCCGCTAAAGGCCAGGGCCTCGGCTTCCCAGTGGGGGCGGGCGCGTTGGGCCAGCTCGACTGGCAGGGTGCCATCGGCGCGGACGACGCGCCACCAACAGGCGGCATCGCCTTGCCGGGCGAGCACCGTGCCCACATAGCGCGCGCCGGTGCCGGCAACCTTGGCCACCTCCCCGTACGTGGTGGCGTTGCCGGCCGGAATGGCATTGACCACGGCCAGCACCCGTGCGGCAGGGCTTAGTTCCCCGCCGAGCGTGGCGCCTGCGGGGTTGCCGCTGGCGGGGCTCGTGCTGTCGGGGCTGTTAGGGCGCGACGTTGAGGATGTCATCGCCTTCAAAAGGCTCGTCGGCCGGGGCATCGTCGACCTCGACGAGGGTGACGGCCGCACCGGTGGAATCCGCGACGAGTGCCATGAGGCCAAACGGCGAATTATGCGGCGGGCGGATAATCTCCCCGCCGAGGGCCTCGGCCTCGCGCACGGCGGCGGCCAGGTTGCGCACGCCCAGGTAGGTCTGCCAGAAGCTCGGCACCTGCGGCGGGAACTGACCCGTGGCATTCCAGAAGCCAGCAAAGGCAGCGCCGTCTTCCTCCGCGAGGGCATAGTCGGCTCCGGCATCGCCGGCCGCTGCGGACTGGGCGGCATCGCCGGCCTCAGCCGCGCGGCTGGTGGTGTTGCCCCCGGCTACGCGGACGTCCCAGTTAAACAGCTCGCCGTAGAAATCCAGGGCGGCGGTGAAGTTGGTGGTGGCGGTCAACTCATGCCACACGGCCGTGCCGGGCTCGCCGCCGGCAATGAAGTGCTCGGTGCCCTCCGGGCCGCCGGGCTCAATGAGGCCGAACATGCCGCCGGCCGGGTCCACGGCCAGGGCCATCCAGCCCAGCTCCACCTTCCGCGGGTCCACCAAGACCCGGCCGCCCAGCTGATCCACGCGGTCCAGGTCACCGCTGATATTGCGGGACAGGAAGTACGTCACCCAGGTATCCGGCTGCGAGCCATCCGCCGGGATGATACCTGCAATGGGCAGGCCCTCAAGGCGGGCCATGCGGAACGGGGAGGAGGCGGCATCGGCAGACTCGCCGTACGGGGCGACCTCCCAGCCCAAGACCTTCTCATAGAAGTAGGAGGACTTGCGGGGATCGGAGCTGAGCAGGTCGATCCAGTAGGGCATGCCTACTTCTGCTTCGAATGCGGGCATT
>CAVFKS010000156.1:0-2218 GCA_963623015.1 Clostridia bacterium | reverse complement strand
CGTGGCGACTCCGATAAATTTACACACCCCCCAACACCTACACAAATCCGCAGGTAGATGCCGATATTTATACACAAAGCGCGCACGAAGAGTGCGCGCTTTGGCGAAAGCTAGGCCCGTGGAGGTTAGTAGACCGCCTCTTCTTGGGAGCGCTCTACCTGTGCGCCCAGTCGGTTGAGGTTCTCCACAAAGTGCGGATAGCCGCGGTCAATGTGGAATACATCGTGGACAGTCGAAACCTCGTCTGCGCATAGCGCTGCGAGCACCAAACCCGCGCCGGCACGAATATCGGAGGACCAGACGTGGGTAGAAGACAGCGACTCCATCCCGCGAATGACAACGTGGTGGCCATCAACCTGGGCATCGGCGCCCAAACGCAGCATCTCATCAACGAAGCGGAAGCGGGACTCGAAGACGTTCTCGGTAATGAGCGTGGTCCCCTCCGCTACGGCAGCCAAGCCAATGGCCATCGGCTGCAGATCGGTGGGGAATCCTGGGAAAGGCAAAGTTTGGACATCGACAGCCTGGGGGCGGTGGTCCATACGCACCCGGAAGCCATGCTCATAGGCCTCGACATCGGCGCCGGCCGACTTGAGCTTTTCCAGGGGAAGGTGCAGGTGACGCGGGGAAATTCCAGTAACCGTGATATCGCCGCGAGTCATAGCGGCAGCAAATGCCCAGGTGCCAGCTACGATGCGGTCGCCGACGACCTCGTGCGAGGTGGGCTGCAGGCGGTCCACGCCCTCGATGGTGATGGTGGAGCTGCCCGCGCCGTCAATCTTGGCGCCCATCGCGCTGAGCATGTTGCACAGGTCAACGATCTCGGGCTCTCGGGCAGCGTTATCGAGCACCGTGGTCCCCTGCGCCAGGACGGCTGCGGTCAGGATGTTCTCGGTCGCGCCCACCGAGGGGAAATCGAGCTTAATGTTCGCACCATTGAGGGACTCGGCCTCCGCAATGAGAGCGCCGTGTTCGATGCGGGTGGTCGCACCCAGCTTTTCCAACCCGGACTGGTGCATGTCGAGCGGGCGGGAGCCGATGGCATCGCCGCCGGGTAGGGCCACCTTGGCCCGGCCGCACCGCGAGGTCAGGGGGCCGAGGACACACACGGAGGCGCGGAACTGCCGGACGGCATCGAAATCCGCGTCCGGACGCAGCTGTGCCGGGGTGTCGATGGTGACGGTCGAGCCATCGATGGCAACCGTACAGCCCAGGCCCTCGAGGACCTTCTTCATGAGGGGAACGTCGAGGATCTCCGGGCAGTTGGTCAGCGTCGTGGTGCCCTCGGCCAGGAGGGCGGCGGCCATGAGCTTGAGGACGCTATTCTTGGCGCCGTCTACCTTGACCGTCCCGCTGAGGCGGGCCCCACCAGAAACAATAAAAATATCCTTCACGGGGGCCAGTTTACGGCAAAGCCCCGATCCGTCGAGCGGCGTTGACGGCCTCGTAGCGGGTATGCGCGCCCAGCTTGCGCATGACAGAGCGCAGGTAGGACTTCACGGTCTCGGCGCCGATGCCCATTTCCTCGGCGGCCTCGACGTTGGTGTGGCCCAGCGCCACGCAGGACAAGACGTCGAGCTCGCGAGCAGAGAGTTTGGTGGACTGCTTCACGCGAACCGGGGAGACCATCTGATCGCAGAGCATCTCCAACTCTTTGCGGAGATCCTCGTCGTCGACGCGGTTGGCCAGCATGCGCAGCTTGGAGTGGGTGGAGCGGATCTGCTCCCACTCAGCACCGTTCATGACGTTGCCGCGCGCGGCCGCACCCTTGGCACCATCGGCACGGCGCATGGCGGAGTTGACCGCCAGGTCCTGCTCCAGGGAGCGTGCGGTCATGGTGACCTCTTCGATGACCTTATCCCCCAGGCGAACCGGCGAGTGGACGCCGACATAGAGGACGCCGCGAATTTCGCGCTGGACAATGACGGGGACGGCGACGATGGAGTGCAGCCCCTCGTCCATCATGGCGCGGTCATTTTCGTGCGAGATGGTGTTAGCGCGGCTGTAATCAGTCACGCCCACGGCGCGGCGAGTGGAGACCACGCGGCCACCCACGCCAACGCCGGCGTCTAGGATGAGATTCTGGAGCGCGGGAGTGCGCAGGCCAACCCACTGAGTTATCTGCAGGCGGTTATCTGCCAGCAGAGTTCCATACATGGTGACCGGGATGCCGGTTGCGTTCTTCAGGGAAGATAACGCGGTGCGGACGGCTTCTTCA
>CAVFKS010000155.1:0-2267 GCA_963623015.1 Clostridia bacterium | reverse complement strand
CTCGACGAAGTCCAGCTCGATCGGAATGGAGTGCTCCGTGGACTCGCCCGCCGGGATGACCTCGAGGGACTCCGGGCGGAAGCCGATGGTGATCCGGCCCTGATCCTCCGGGGTCAGGGCAGCCACGGTCTCGGGCGCGAGCTGGATGCGAGCTTGCCCCGAGGTGGCAACGCCTGCGGCGTCGACGGTGAAATTGCCCAGGTTCATGGCCGGCGAGCCGATGAAGCCTGCGACGAAGACGTTGCGCGGGGCATCGTAAAGCTCCCGCGGGGTGCCGACCTGCTGGAGGATGCCGTCCTTGAGCACGGCGATGCGATCCCCCATGGTCAAGGCCTCAGTCTGGTCGTGGGTGACGTAGACGGTGGTCACACCCAGCTTGCGCTGGAGGTTGGCGATCTGGGTGCGGGTCTGCACGCGCAGCTTCGCGTCCAGGTTACTCAGCGGCTCGTCCATCAAGAACACCTGCGGGTTACGCACGATGGCACGACCCATGGCCACACGCTGGCGCTGGCCGCCGGACAGGGCCTTGGGCTTGCGGTCGAGGAACTCGGTCAGGCCTAGGGTGCGGGCGGCCTCCTCGACGCGGGTGTTGATCTCTTCCTTGCTCTTGCCCGCGATCTTGAGGGCAAAGCCCATGTTCTCGCGCACGGTCATGTGCGGGTAGAGGGCGTAGTTCTGGAACACCATGGCGATGTCGCGATCGCGCGGCGGGGTATTCGTCACGTCCTTGTCACCGATGCGGATAGCCCCGGAGCTGACCTCCTCCAGGCCGGCGAGCATGCGCAGCGTGGTGGACTTGCCGCAGCCTGAGGGGCCGACGAGTACGAGGAACTCGCCGTCGGCGATCTCCAGGTTGAACTGGTCCACGGAGGGCTTTTCCGCCCCCGGGTAGACGCAGGTAGCCTTGTCAAAAGTTACAGTAGCCATGATTGTCCTCCACCGGCAGGTACGTGCCGGACGATCCGAAAGTGGGGTGTCGTGGCCGCGGACGCGGCCCTCATGGCAAGCCTAGCACCGTGGCGAACGCCATTGGCCACTCGGCTGAGTGAGGTGGGCTACTTTCGCGTGACGCGGCGCAGTTCGTGGCCCACGAGGTTCTTGACGTCGTCGGCCAAGTCGCCCACAAACCCCTTAACGCGGGCGGCCTTGTCCCCCAGCTCCAGCTCCTTGACCATCTGGCGGCCGACCTTGCCGAACTCCTCGGCGGCGTCGCTGACCTGCTCGGAGCGGTGCTCGATACCCCACTTGCTGACCTCCAGCAGGGAGTCCTTGACGAAGGACCCATCCAGCTTAGACTCGCCCAGCTCGCGCTCGGTGAAGGTAATCGGCACCTCGCGCACGTCGAAGCCGGCCTGGATGACGCGGAAGGCGATGTCGACCTGGAAGATGTAGCCGGCATCGGAAAGCTCATCGAAGTCGAGGGACTCCAAGACCTCGCGGCGGAACGCGCGGTAACCGGCGGTCATATCATTGATGCCGGCGCCGAGTGCGACCGAGATGTACTTATTGCCCAGCCGCGACAGCAGCTGGCGGTTGGCCGGCCAGTTGACGGTCTTGCCGCCCGGCACATACCGGGAGCCGATGACCAGGTCAGCGCCCTTGGCAATCTCTTCGAGGAGCAGGTGCAGCTGCTCCGGGGCGTGCGAGCCGTCGGCGTCCATCTCGCAGAGCACCTCGTAATCGCGCTCCAAGCCCCACTCAAAGCCGGCGATGTAGGCGCCGAGCAGCCCACCCTTGCCCTCGCGGTGGAGGACGTGGAGGTGCTCGTTGTCCGCGGCCAGCTTATCGGCGGCCTCGCCGGTGCCGTCGGGCGAGTTATCGTCGACGACCAACACGTGGACCTGCGGGCACGCCTTGAGCACGCGGCCGGTAATCAGCGGGAGGTTCTCAATCTCGTTGTAAGTGGGAATGATGACCAGGGTGGACATCTCAGTCATGGGGGTCTCCTCAAACGTTTTATGCGGCTTCCTGCGCGCGCGGGCGGCGAGGCAGGCGGTTGCGCCACGCGGCGGCCGCCACCCCGGCCAGGCCGAGGGCTACGGCGAGCGCCTGCAGGACTGCCCCATACCTTACCGCAGGGGTCAGGCCCTCACGCAGCGGCATCTGCTCGACCAGGAATCTCGGCTCGAAAATCTCCGACTGCTGGCTCACCGTGCCGTCCGGGTGCACCAGTGCGGATACTCCCGAGGTGGCCGGCACCACTACGGCGCGGTCGGTCTCCAGCGCGCGCATACGGCTCATTGCCAGCTGCTGGTAGGTCATGTCGG
>CAVFKS010000154.1:0-2322 GCA_963623015.1 Clostridia bacterium | reverse complement strand
GATGGTATCGCCCGGCACCATCGGCGCGGTGCCGGCGGGCGAGCCGGTGGTGACGACATCGCCCGGCAGGAGCGTATAAGACGCGGAGATCTCAGCCAGGATGTCGCCCATCTTCACGATCATCTGGTTGGTGTTGGAGTCCTGCTTCTGCTCGCGCACGCCGTCGTGGGTCAGGTAGGCGTTGATCTTCTGATCATCCAAGTTGTACTTGTCCAGATCCGTATCGATCCACGGGCCCAGCGGGCAGAAGGTATCAATGCCCTTGGCACGCGCCCACTGGCCATCCTTAAACTGCAGGTCACGCGAGGAGACATCGTTGCAGATGACAAAGCCCAGCACGTGCTCCTGCCAGCGCTGCGGGTCGATGTTCTTGCTCGGCTTGGAGATGACCACGGCCAGCTCGCCCTCAAATTCCACGTTGGTGGCAAAGTCCGGAATCTTAATCGGCGCGCCCGGACCGATAACCGAGGTAGACGGCTTGATAAAGATGGTCGGCGGCAGGTCATCGGCCGACTTCTGGAAGACCTCCGCCACGTGGTCGGCGTAGTTGCGGCCCAGGGCCACCACCTTGGTGGGCAGTGTGGGCGAGAGCAGGCGGAAGTCCTTCTCCGCAAACTCGCGGCCCGTGGGCGTGGGGTCAAACAGGTGCGGGACTTCCTTGGCCACCAGGGAGCCGGGCTCACCTTCTAGGATGGCAAAGCTTAAACCTTCGGGGTGTGCAATTCTTCCTAAACGCATGGCTGCCATCTTAAGCCACGCGTGCTGTGGGGTGGCGCACAGCCCGTATTAATTTCGAAACAGTGGCGCGTGCGGCCGGAGGTCTACTGGTAGCTAACGAACCAGGGGCGCGGCTCCACGGCATAGGTACCGGCCGGATCCAGCATAGGCTCGTCCTCGTCGTAGAAGTTCTTCCACGCCACGAAGTACTCCGGGCCCAGACCCTGGCGGATGGCGTTCCAGGTCTCCATCTTCACGCCCAGCGGGCCATGGCCGTCGACGTGGACGGTAAAGGCCAGCTCGGGCAGGGAGGCATCGATAGTCTCGCGGTCGCGGACCATCTGCAGCTGGAACTGGTGGATGATAAACGCCTTCTGCGGCAGGTTATTCTCCCGCACCAGATCCGCCAGCCAGCGGGCAACCTCGTTGACCTCGGCGGCCTCGACGTGGCCCACGCTCGTCATGGGCACCTCGTCCGGGCCAATCTTCCACTCTGGGTCAATGGCCAGGCCCACGTTGGGACGGCGCAGGATGTCCTCGTAAATCTTGGCCTGATCCAACAGGCGGGCCCGGCCCGGCTGTAGGTCGATGACGGCATAGCCGCCGGCATCGACGATGGCGTCGACATAAGGGATGAGATCCGCCGGGTCGGACTCGTTGGCATAGTCACCGTCCGGACCCGGGGAGCCCGAGGCCACCGTGGCGATGATCTCGAAGGCCGGGATGACCGGGACCTGGGTGAGTTCCTGGTACTGAGCGGCCAGCTCCTGAACGCGGGCGACCGCGGCCTGCGGGTCCTGCTCCCCCATCGCCCCCAGGGCTGGGCCCGACGGGTGGCCGTATAGGGCCACCATGCGCCGGCCCGGGAATACCAGGTGGCCGCCGCCGGGCAACTCCTGCTCGCCGGCCAGGGAGGCGCGGTCGACGACGTTGTCGGTGGTGCCAAACTCCTCAGCCAAGGCCACCACGGCGCCGCTTTCCACGGCCTCTAGGGCCTCGTTACTGGCGCGCGGATCCGGGGCGGCCAGCACCAGCACGCGGGCGCCGGCTGCACGGGCGGTGGCCAGCTGCGCGACCGGGGTGGCCCCGGTGGCAAAGAAGGTATAGCCCGCAGCTCCTTCCTTGGCGCCGTTGTCGCCCGGGTTTTCCGCCGGGGTCAGCTGGGCAATCTCAAGGTTGTTATCGAAGGGGTTGTCCTGCGGGGCCGGGCCCTCGACCGGGTGCTCGGTCACCTCTCCGGTGGCAGGCACTGACCACTCGATGGAGCCGAAGGCCTCGACCTGCGGGGCGGACGCGGCGTCCTGGGGGTCTACCACGGGCAGGCCCTCGGCCACCGCAAAACGCGCGGCGGCAAAGGCCGCTGCCGGGTCCGCGGCGGCTACAACCACGCGCTCGGCATCCGGGAAGAAGAAATCCACGGAGCTTTCAATCATCTCCGGCGGCGCGGGCTGGGCGGCCGCGCTACTAGCGGAACCGTCAGTCTGGCTGGCGCCATCGTTTGCGCAGGCGGCCAGGGACAGCGAAACCGCCGCGGCGCAGGCCACGGCGGCGAGAGAGCGGATGTATCCGAGATGCATTGGCCCATCATAACGTGAAGGGCTACCG
>CAVFKS010000153.1:0-2334 GCA_963623015.1 Clostridia bacterium | reverse complement strand
GGAGCCTGTCCCGCAGCAAACGCGTGAAGCCTCTCCATGCCCCGCAGCATAAAAGGACGCCGCACGGTTTTCCACCGCACGGCGTCAAATGCACAATAGAATGTGCAACCCGGGGGTAACAATCTATCCCCCGGGCCAGGGCTACTACTTGTCGGCCACCAGGATCTCGGCGATCTGGATGGTGTTGAGCGCAGCACCCTTGCGCAGGTTGTCGCCGGAGACGACCAGGACGAGGCCCTTGTTATCGGCCACGGTCTGGTCCTGGCGGATGCGGCCCACCAGGGACTCGTCCACGCCGGCGGCGGCCAGCGGGGTGGGCACGTCCACGACCTTGACGCCCGGGGCATCGGCAAGCAGGGCGCGGGCCTCGTCCGGGGTGATCGAGTTGTCGAACTCAGCGTGGATGGTCAGGGTGTGGCCGGTAAAGACCGGGATGCGCACGCAGGTGCCGGAGACCAAAAGCTCCGGGATGCCCAGGATCTTGCGGGACTCGTTGCGCAGCTTCTGCTCCTCGTCGGTCTCCTCGGAGCCGTCGTCGACCAGATTGCCGGCGAAGGGCAGCGCGTTGAAGGCGATGCGCTCGACGTAGGGGCCGAAGTCCTCCGGCTCGACCTCCAGGACGGAGCCGTCGTGGACGAGCTCGACGTTGTGGTCGCCGATGTCAGCGACCTGCTTAGCCAGGGTCTCCACTCCGGCCAAGCCCGAGCCGGAGACGGCCTGGTAGGAGGAGACGTGCAGCTTGTTAAGCCCCGCCTTGTCGTGCAGCACCTTGAGCACAGGCATCGCGGCCATGGTGGTGCAGTTCGGGTTGGCGATAATGCCCTTGGGCAGCTCGCGCGCGGCCTCCGGGTTGACCTCGGAGACAATCAGCGGGACCTCGGGGTCCTTGCGGAAAGCCGAAGAGTTATCCACCACGGTGGCACCCGCCTTAGCGAAGACCGGAGCCCACTCCTTGGAGGTGGCGCCGCCGGCGGAGAACAGCGCGACGTCGACGTCCGCCACGGACTCCGGGGTGACCTGGGAGAGATCCTCGACGACGACCTTCTCGCCGCGGAACTCCAGCTCCGTGCCCGCAGAGCGCGGGGAGGCAAAAAGGCGCACCTTATCCGCCGGGAAGTTGCGCTCTTCCAGGATGGAGCGCATGACGCGGCCGACCTGGCCCGTGGCACCGACTACAGCAATGGTGGTCATAATTATCTAGTCCTACCTTCGTGAAAAATGGATGTGTACTGGGGCCGGCCTAGCGGCCGGTGCCGGCGTAGACGACGGCCTCTTCCTCGCCGCCGAGCTGGAAGCGCTCGTGGAGGGCGCGGGCGGCATTGTTAAGATCGGCCTCGCGGCACAGCACCGAGATGCGGATCTCCGAGGTGGAGATGAGCTCGATGTTCACGCCGGCGTCGCGCAGGGCCTCGGTGAAGTCAGCGGTCACGCCCGGGTGGGACTTCATGCCCGCACCGATGAGGGAGACCTTGCCCACCTGGTCATCGTAAAGCACCTTGTCCCAGCCCACCTCGGCTTGCAGGCGGGTGAGCAGCTCCATCGCGCGCGGGCCGTCGGCGCGCGGGCAGGTAAACGTGATATCGGTCAGGCCATCATCCAGGTTGGAGACGTTCTGCAGGACCATGTCGATGTTGATCTCGGCATCGGCAACCGCGCGGAAGACCTTGGCGGCCTCCCCCGGGGTATCGGGGATGCCCAGGACCGTGACCTTGGCCTCGGAGTTGTCGGTTGCCACGCCAGAAAGTACTGCTTCTTCCACAGGAATATCCTCCATTGAACCGGCAATCAGCGTGCCGGGGTCGTTTGAATAAGACGAGCGAACCCGCAGGGGAACGTTGAACGCGCGGGCGTACTCCACGCTGCGCAGGACCAGGATCTTCGAGCCCACGGCCGCCAGCTCCAGCATCTCCTCAAAGGAGAGCTTCTCCAGCTTCTTGGCGTTGGGCACGATCCGGGGGTCGGCCGTGTAGACGCCGTCGACGTCCGAGTAGATTTCGCACACATCGGCGCCTAGGGCAGCGGCCAACGCCACGGCGGTAGTATCCGAGCCGCCGCGGCCCAGGGTGGTGACGTCACGGGAGTCCTTGTTGACGCCCTGGAAGCCGGCGACGATGCAGATCTTGCCCTGCTCCAGGGCCTCCGTGATGCGGCCCGGGGTCACGTCCACGATGCGGGCGTTGCCGTGGCGCTCGGTGGTGAGCACGCCGGCCTGCGAGCCGGTAAAGGAACGCGCCTCCGCGCCCAGCGAGCTCACGGCCATGGCCACCAGGGCGTTCGAGATGCGCTCGCCTGCGGTGAGCAGCATGTCCATCTCCCGCTGCGGCGGGACGGGGT
>CAVFKS010000152.1:0-2432 GCA_963623015.1 Clostridia bacterium | reverse complement strand
GCCCTAGACCCGCACTTTAAAAACTCCGGTGCCGTCAACCCCGCGATGGACGGCGTCGTGGTCACCTATGCCCAGGTAGGCATGCATCCGTTTAAGCACCGGGCGATAACCACGGCCCGGCGCACCTTGGTGATCCTGGATGAGATTCACCACGCTGGCGATGCCAAGAGCTGGGGTGATGGCGTGCGCGAGGCCTACGATGACGCCGAATATCGCCTCGCGCTGACCGGTACGCCGTTTCGCTCCGATGACTCGCCGATCCCCTTCGTGCGCTACGTCGACGACGGCGAGGGCCACAAGGTCTCCCGCGCCGACCACACCTACGACTACGGCAATGCGTTGGCCGATGGCGTCGTGCGCCCCGTGGTCTTCCTGGCCTATTCCGGCGAGTCCCGCTGGCGTGACTCCGCCGGCGAGGAACACGCCGCCCGCCTAGGCGACATCCTCAACCCGGAGCAGACCGCGCGCGCCTGGCGCACCGCGCTTGACCCCAAGGGCGACTGGATCCCGGCCGTCCTCCAGGCCGCCCACACGCGCCTGCAGCAGGTCCGCCGCGCCGTGCCCGACGCCGGGGGGCTGGTGTTGGCCTCCGACACCGAGACCGCCCGCGCCTACGCGAAGATCCTCAAACAGATCTCCAACACCCCCGTCTCCGTCATCTTGTCCGACGACCCGGGCTCGTCCGAACGCATCGGGGAGTTCTCCGAGTCCACCGACGAGTGGATGGTGGCCGTGCGCATGGTATCCGAAGGCGTCGACGTCCCCCGCCTGGCCGTAGGCGTTTATGCCACCTCCGCCTCGACGCCGCTGTTTTTCGCCCAGGCCATCGGCCGTTTTGTGCGAAAGCGCGCGCCGGGGGAGACCGCGTCGGTCTTCCTGCCGTCTGTCCCGGTGCTGCTGGGGCTGGCGGAGAACATGGAAAAATCCCGCGACCACGTCCTCGGCGAGGCCAAGGCCAACGACGACGGCTGGGATGATGACCTGCTAGTCGAAGCCAACCAGCAAAAGACTACGCCGGACATGCTGGAGAAGTCCTATGAGTCCCTCGGCGCGGAAGCCGAGTTCTCCTCGCTGCTCTACAACGGCTCCCAGTTCAACACCGCGGCCATTACCTCGGAGGAAGAAGACTTCCTCGGCATCCCCGGGCTGCTCGACGCCGACCAGGTCAAGGACCTGCTGCGTAAGAAGCAGTCGGAGGAGCTCGACCGCCGCGAGGCCGAGGAGAAGGCGCGCCGGGCGGCCGAGGCCGCCGAGGCCCACCGCCGCGAAATCTATGGCATGGCCTCTGCCCCCAAGGCCGCGCCCACCCCGGCCCCGGGCTCGGGCACCGTGGACGAGCTCGACCGCCTGCGCAAGGAGCTCAACACCGTCGTGTCCATTCAGGCCCAGAAGTCCGGCCGCCCCCACGGCGCCATCCACACCGAGGCGCGCAAGGCCTGCGGTGGCCCGCCCACGGCGCTGTGCGATGCCGAGCAGCTCCAGGCCCGCATCGACTACCTGCGCGCCTGGTAAGCCCCCGGCATCGCCGAGCCTATGGCCCGGCCTGGGCCAGGGAGGTGAAGAGGGTCCTCAAGGGGCCTGTGAAGAGGGCCCTTAAGTGGGCCGCATACACGAAGCCACCGCCTCACCCCAGCTGGGGTGCGGCGGTGGCTTCTTCTTTTCCCGTTGCTTGCCCGCCAGCGTGAGCTGACGGCGCCGGGGCTAGTCCAGGTAGTCGCGCAGCACCTGCGAGCGCGACGGGTGACGCAGCTTAGACATGGTCTTCGACTCGATCTGGCGGATGCGCTCGCGCGTGACGCCGTAGACCTGGCCGATCTCATCAAGCGTGCGCGGCATGCCATCGGTCAGGCCGAAGCGCAGGCGCACCACGCCGGCTTCGCGCTCGGAGAGCGTGTGGAGGACGTCCTGGAGCTGGTCCTGGAGCAGGGTGAAGGAGACGGCATCGACAGCCACGACGGCCTCAGAGTCCTCGATGAAGTCACCCAGCTGGCTATCGCCCTCATCACCGATGTTCTGATCCAGTGAGATGGGCTCGCGCGCATACTGCTGGATCTCCAGCACCTTCTCCTCGGTGATGTCCATTTCCTTGGCCAGCTCCTGCGGGGTGGGCTCGCGGCCCAAGTCCTGCAGCAGCTCGCGCTGGATGCGGCCGAGCTTGTTGATGACCTCCACCATGTGCACCGGAATGCGGATGGTGCGGGCCTGGTCCGCCATGGCGCGGGTAATTGCCTGGCGGATCCACCACGTGGCGTAGGTGGAGAACTTATAGCCCTTGGTGTAGTCGAACTTCTCCACCGCCTTGATGAGGCCCAGGTTGCCCTCCTGAATGAGGTCGAGGAACAGCATGCCGCGGCCCACATACCGCTTGGCGATGGACACCACCAGACGGAGGTTGGCCTCAGCCAGCTTCTGCTTGGCCTTGTTGCCCTCCT
>CAVFKS010000151.1:0-2470 GCA_963623015.1 Clostridia bacterium | reverse complement strand
GCCCTCTCCCCCTCCCGCGCCAGCGACTACCGCCAGTGTCCGCTGCTCTACCGTTTCCGGGCCATCGACAAGCTGCCCGAGCCCAAGACTGTCGCGCAGGTCAAGGGCACCTTGGTGCACGCCGTGCTAGAAAACCTGCACCAGCTGCCGCGCGCGGAGCGCTCCTTTGCCGCCGCGGTGGAGATGATTGCGCCGGAGTGGCAGAAGCTTGTCGATGCCGACCCGGAGCTCAATGACCTCGTCCCGCCGCAGGAGCGTTCCGGGTTCCTCAACGCCGCGTGGTCGCTGGTCAAAGGCTACTTCGAGATGGAGAACCCGCAGGGTTTTGATGCTCACGAGTGCGAGATGTACGTCAACACGGTCCTGCCCAACGGCGTGCCGGTGCGCGGGTTTATCGACCGCGTGGATGTGGCCCCAACCGGGGAGGTCCGCGTGGTGGACTATAAGACCGGCAAGAAGCCCGCGCCCCGGTTCAGCCACGATGCGCGTTTCCAGATGCAGTTCTACGCGCTGGTCTACTGGCGCTTATTCGGCACCATCCCCGCGCAGTTGCGCCTGATGTACCTCAAGGTCTTTGATTCCCTCTTCCTCAGCCCCAACCAGACCGAACTGGAATACTTCGAGCGCGATCTGGGGGATCTCTGGGCCAAGATCGAAGGCGACGGCCAGGCCGGGACGTTTAGGCCCAAAGCCTCCAAGCTGTGCGGCTGGTGCGCCCACCAGGCGCTGTGTCCCGAGTTTGGCGGCACCCCTCCGGCCTACCCCGGCTGGCCGGGATCTGCCGCAGACGCAGCCGACTAGGCGCCCGAAAGCGTCGAGACGTCCCTCCCCCGGTGCTACCCTAGGCACCATGAATCACGAGGATCAGGCCCAGGAGATTGCCCCGGTTTCACCGCGGGACCAGCACCCGCCTGCCCGGCTGGATTCTCCCCCGCGCAATCTACCTACTCTGGGCGAGCTGTGCCTTACTTGTGCCCCGCTCGGCGTGGGAATTGCCGTGTTCGGGCCGAAGTTGTGGCCGTTGAGCATCTTAGGGCTAGTCCTCACCGTCGTGCTGGGCGTGCGCCAGCACCGGCGCCACCCCATGGCCGTTCCCGCCTTCGAGGACATCCGGGAGGGCGACTACTCGAAGCTGGAACAGTATTCGTTCCTCTTCCCCTTCATTCCCGCGGTCGTATCCCCCGTGCTCGAACCGCTAGATAGTCTTGGCCCGCAGCTGCCAGATTCCGTGGCATCCGGTGTCACGGGCGGGTGTAGTGCCGCACTTTTCGCGTTGTCCATGTGGGCCTATACCCGGAGACTGACCCGCATCGGCCGCAAGCGGGTACGGGCCATCGTGGCGGGTGGCAGCCTCGAGGGCGTGACCATAGAGCGTCTCGAACTCGTCGATGGCCACCACGACCTGGTGAGGGCTTTGTTGGAGGTCGCTGCCGTCGACGGCGGCTACATCATCTCGCGCGACTTGGCCAGGCTGATCGGGGCGGAGCCGGAGGACATCGCACCCGGCCTCAAGGAGCTGGAGGCCGGCGGCATCGTCAAGCTCAACACCATCGGGCTTTTCCGCCCGGTGGACCAATGGCGGGTCACCTTGACCGCGGTGGGGGTGCGCTGCGCGCAGGCCAGCCGCCACCGCTAGCACCGGGTACCCGGTGCTAGCGAGCGAAATCGCCCCTGGCGTGCTAGAACAGGCCGCTGATCTTGCCCGCGGCGTCCACGTCGATGTTGTTGGCCGCGGGCACCTTGGGCAGGCCCGGCATGGTCATGACATCGCCCGTCAGCGCCAGGATGAAACCGGCGCCGGTGCGCGGCAGCAGCTCGCGCACGTGTAGGGTGTGGCCCTCCGGCGCGCCGAGCTGGGCCGGGTCATCGGAGAAGGAGTACTGCGTCTTGGAGATGCACACGGGGAACTCGTTCCAGCCGTTGTCCTTGATGTACTGCAGGTCCTTGAGCGCCTTGCCGCTGTACTGCACGTTGTCGGCACGGTAGATCTCGCGGGCGATGGTGGCAATGGACTCCTCCACCCCGGCCGCCGGATCGTAGAGGGGGCGGGAGGCCCCTTCGACGAGGTTATCGACGAGGGTTTGAGCCAGCTTCTTGGCGCCCTCCCCGCCGGCGGCCCAGACGTCGGAGTGCTCGAGGGCCACGCCGAAGTCGCGCGCCCAGTTCTCCATGAACTCTCGCTCGGCGTCGGTGTCGGACCAGAAGGTGTTGAGTGCGACGACGGGCTTGATGCCGAACTTGCGCATGTTTTCAACGTGACGCTCCAGGTTGACCACGCCGGCGCGCAGGGCGTCAAGGTTTTCTTCGGTCAGCTCCTCGCGCGGCTGGCCGCCGTTGTACTTCTGGGAGCGGATGGTGGCCACGATAATCGCGCCGGCCACGTCGATGCCGCCGAAGCGGGCCTTAATGTCCATGAACTTCTCGCCGCCCAGGTCGGAGCCGAAGCCAGCCTCCGTGAGCACGATGTCGC
>CAVFKS010000150.1:0-2536 GCA_963623015.1 Clostridia bacterium | reverse complement strand
CCCAGATGTCCTGGCCGTCGTCGTGGATGTGGACGCGCCCGGCGCGGCCCAGCTGGGAGCCCTGGGCCACGACATAGTCGGCCAGCACGGCGTCTTTGGCTCGCAGGAACTGCGCGGCGCCGCCGTTGAAAGAGCCGGTGACGGGGTCCTCGAAGCTTGGGGTAAAGGCGCGCACCTCGGCAATGGGGGCCGCCGGGGCGTAGTCCTTGTCGGTGGGGCGCTCGAGCCCTACGATGCCGACCTTGAGCGGGGCCGGGCCGGTAGGGCGCACGGCGCGCACTGTGGCGGCATCGGCAAGCTGGATAAGCCGCCAGCCCGGGCCATTGTCTACCCAGGCGGAATCAACGGCCTCGTCTATGCCCAAAAAGTCCAGGCACGCCTGCAGCTCGGCGGGGTCTAGTGGGCCGGATTTGCGCAGCGGTGGGGTAGCAAAGGAGAAGATGCCGGCGTCCTGGCGCACGGTAATCAGCCCGGCGCGGCACTGCTGGACCAAGCTGCCGCGGGCGCCGGTGAGCTCGGCCACGACGCGGGCGGCGCCCAGGGTGGGGTGGCCGGCGAAGTCGAATTCCTCGTGCGGGGTGAAGATGCGCACCTGGTAGTCGGCTCCGGGGATGGTGGGCGCGAGCAAGAAGATGGTCTCGGAAAAGTTGGTCCAGTTGGCAATGGCCGCCATCTGTGCGCTCGTGAGGGAGTCTGCGTCGCAGACCACGCCCAGCGGGTTGCCGGTGTACGGGCCGGTGGAAAACACGTCCACCTCGTAGTACCTATGCTCCATGGTTCACCAGTCTACGGGGCGGCGGAGGTGGGGCGCGGTATCGTAGAGGGTATGACTTCGCCATTGTTTGCGCGCATCGAGCCCATCCAGACCATGCGGGACGGGACGGTCAAGCAGCTCAATCCCTTCTCCGGCACCGAGGTGTGGACGGTTCCGGGCCGCGGCAACCGGCCCCTGTCCCACCCGGCGCAAAATCCCCGCCCGCTCGAGCCGGGCGAGCCCCAGACGGCCTGCGCCTTCTGCGCGGACCGGCGGCTCGAGACCCCGCCGGAGAAGGCCCGGATCCTGTACTCGGGAGAGATCCTGCGCGGCGTGGGCGCGGATAACCTGTGGGATACCCAGCCGGCGTTTCGACGGGTGCCCAATCTCTTCGAGATTGTCTCTTTTGACTACTGGAACGCCAACTATGGCTACGAGATGGACCAGCTCACTCGCGACCGCATGGAGGCCTACCTAGCCAGCCCGAAAGGCCGCGAGCACGTGCTAGACATCGTGCGCACCCGCCTGCGCGCCGCCGGCCAACCCGATGACCTAAGCGAGGCCGAGCTGCTGGAGAAGGCCTCCGGGTTCTTCGGCGGCGGCCACGACGTCATCATCGGCACCCGCCACTTTGTCGACGGCGCCGAACACGATGACCAACTGGCGTCCTCGGGCACCCTGAGCCCGGACGAACACTTCCTGCTCACGACGTTTACGGCCGATTCCATGCGGGACCTCTACGAGCGCAACCGCTACGCCTCCTACGTGGTGGCCTTCCAGAACTGGCTCTCGCCCGCGGGCGCGTCTTTTGAGCACCTGCACAAGCAGCTCGTGGCCATCGATGACCGCGGCATGAACGCCGCGCGCGAAGAGCAGATGCTGCGCTCCCACCCCAACATGTACAACGAATGGGCGGTGGACTACGCGGCCCAGCACAACCTCGTCATCGCCGAAAACGAGTACGCGGTGGTCTTTGCCGGCTTCGGGCACCGTTATCCCACCCTGGAGGTCTACTCTAAGAGCTCCCGGTGCGAGCCCTGGCTGCAAAGCCCCGGGGAGCAGCGCGGGATGTCGGATCTCATCCACGCCGTCCACGCGGCCGTGGGCCCGGACGTGGCCTGCAACGAGGAGTGGCACCATCGCTCGCCGGGCTCGGACCTGGCGCAGCCGTGGCGCGTGATGGTGAAACTGCGCGTGTCCACCCTGGCCGGCTTCGAGGGCGGGACCAAGATCTACCTCAACACCATATCCCCATGGGACTTGCGCGACCGCATCGTGGACAAGCTCTACGCCCGCCGCGCCGCCGGCGACATCGCCGCCGGCATTGCGATTGCCACCGAGTGCACCATCGAGCGCAATTCGCTGCGCTACAACCGCTAGCCGCTGGCCGCTGGCGCGGCCAGTTTCGGTTGGAGCCAGGTGGGATATCCGCTGGCCGCTGGCGGGCCTAGACCACCAAGGTGAGCTCGCGCTTGCCCGCGGCGGGGCCCTCGACTTCAAAGCCCAGGGCGGAGACCAGCTCGGCTAGCTCCTCCACCGTGGCGGGCTGGGCATCGGCAAGCGAGAGCTCGCGGGCGAGCTGGCCCTTGTAGTGCTTGTTGAAGTGGGAGACCACCTTGCGCGAGCCGTCCTCGCGGACAGATTCCACGCGCACGGTTGCTGCCTGCTTGAACCGGCCCAGCTGCTGGTACGTCCCCGAGCGCAGATCGAGCACTAACTCGCCGGACGCGGCCACGGCAGCCAGGGCATCGGCAATCGCAGTAAAAAAAAAAGACTTCAAGG
>CAVFKS010000149.1:0-2582 GCA_963623015.1 Clostridia bacterium | reverse complement strand
CTGTGCATGCTCTGCCCCTTCCACAACGGACGCAACGACGACGACCCCGACACCTTCCTGTACGGGAGAATGGTCAGGGTTAAAGGCAGACTGGCCTGGCAATCACCGTTTGGCAGACTCATCTTCTGCCGCGAGGCCCCACCACCCGGGGCTAGAGAACCAGAATGGAGAATTGCCGCCTCCGCCACCGCCTAAACCCCCGCCCAGGCGGGCGCTTCGGCATGCCCGCATGCGGATTACACCCGGCCCCGTCATCAAGGAAGAACAGCGGTGGGGCGCTGATTAGTCGGCCTTGATGACCTCGCCAGTTGTGGCATCGATGTCGTAGTCATAGTCGCGCTCGCCGGCGTCGAACTCGAGCTCCCAGATGAGGCGGCCATTGTCCTCATCGAGCTCGGACTCGTGGGCGGTGGTATCAGCCTGGTTGATGCCGGCGTGCTCGTAGGCGCGGGCAAAGGCGTCATCCACGGTGATGGTGTTACCGGACTGGTTCTGGGCGGGAGCGCCCTGGCCAGCGGCGTCGTCATTCGAGTTCGCGGTGCCGGCCTCGGAAGCAGGTGTAGTGGTGGCGGATAAAATACAGCCGTCACCGGTTAGAAAACCGGCGACCGGGACCTTTAATGGCCCTGTACCCTTTTATGCCTGCAATCTCAGCCTTGGTCAAGGAAGGTCTCCCTGCCTCAGCATCCGCAACTGCAATCACCGCCGCAACCACAGTCCCCACCGCAGCCGCCCCCGAGCAGGTCACGACCCACCACAGAGCCTCCCACGGCCAGCGAGTTTTCAATGAATCCCAGCCCCGCGTCCTCGATGCGCACCACACGCGGCTGCGCGCTAAGCTCCACGGCCTCGCCCGCGCCGGCTACATCGACAACGATGACATCGCCCGGGTGCAGCGGGTACAGGCTCGAGGCGAAAGCGACCGCCTCCGCGGGCGCCATCGCATCGCAGCGGGCCTCGGCGGCCAGCTGGCCATCGACCAGAGTGCGCACGCGGGCCTCGCCGGGTACAAACTCCTCCCGCGTGGTCAGCCAGGGCCCAAACCCGCAGGTTCGGTACAGGGAGGCCCCGGCATGCACCGACCCGGTCGCACGCTGCACATCCGGCGCCGAGACCCCGCTCAAGAGGGTAAAACCGGCGATGGCGCGGGCGGCATCGGCAGCCTGGAGCTGGTACGCGTATGAGCCTATGACTACGGCCAGCGCCGCCTGGCAGCGGCCGGATTGGGCAGGGGCGGTGAGACGGGCGGCATCGTAGGGCCCGGTGAGAGCCTCCGGGAAGCGCACGAAAGGCGCGGGACCGAAACACACGATTTTGCCCGGCGCCGGAATAACGGGCGCCAGGTCGGCTAGCTCGAAGACGATGGGCTCGCCGGACAGCTGCGCGGCCTTGCGCCAATCGCCGGCGGCAAGCAGCGCGCCGACGTCCTCATGATCCAACTGGGTGCCCATCCCGCGGCCGCCGTCTACCTGGTCAACGCGCACCACCGACGTCCCATAGGGCGTGCGCAAAGTCGCAAGCCTCATGGTTTAGCTCGCTCCCAGGGCATCGGCGGCGTCGGCGATCACGACGGGTAGCGACGCCGCCTCAGCCTTCGACCAGGGTTTGAGCACGAACGCCGCCGGGTCCATGCGCCCGGGCGGGCGCCCAATGCCGACGGA
The DNA here is from genome assembly GCA_963623015.1 of Clostridia bacterium. Taxonomy (GTDB): domain Bacteria; phylum Actinomycetota; class Actinomycetes; order Mycobacteriales; family Mycobacteriaceae; genus Corynebacterium. The sequence goes on along the minus strand of CAVFKS010000149.1, from coordinate 921 downwards.
GAGGCGTTGGTAGTCCTTGGTGCCCAAGGATTTGGTGGTCGACTTCAAACCGTTGTGGCCGTGGTCGCCGCCGCCGGCACGGAGCTTGACGATGCCAAAATCCAGCTCCAGCTCGTCGTGAATGACGATTGTCTCGGCGGCGGGTACGCGGAAGTAGCCGGCCAGGGCCTTGATCGGCCCGCCAGATAGGTTCATAAACGACCGCGGCTTGGCCAGGATGGTCTTGTCCGCCAGGAGGCGGCCGGCCGGGACCTCGGCGACTTCCGTGTTGGTTTTCTTGTGTACGCTCAGGTGCACCCCCGCCAGGTCTGCTAGCTCGTCGATAACGTCGAAGCCGATGTTGTGCCGGGTGCCCGCGTACTTGGGGCCCGGGTTTCCTAATCCCACGATGAGTACAGTCACGCCCCCAATTGTGGCAGCCGGGGGAGAAAACGGCGAAACCGCCGCGGGCGCGGGGAAGCGCTGCGGCGGTTGAGCAAGAAAAGCTCGGGGATTTACTACTCGGTCTCCTCGGCATCCTCGGCGGAGTCGGCACCAGCCTCGGCGCCGCCCTCCTCGGCGGCCTCTGCGGCAGCCTCGAGCTCCTCGTCCACCTGCGGGATGGCGATGGTGGCGATGGTGGTGTCCGCCTCGGCCACCAGGGTGGTGCCCTCCGGCAGGTTGATGTCCTCGGCGGTGATGACAGCGCCGTCCTCGAGGCCCTCAATGGAGACCTCGATCTCCTCCGGGATGGCCAGAACGTCGGCCTCGATGAGGAGGACGTCGGCCACGAGCAGGGACTCGGTGCCCGGTGCCGGCTCGCCGACGAGGATCAGCGGAACCTCGACCTCGACCTTCTCGCCGCGCTTGATAGCGAGGAAGTCTACGTGGTCGATGTCGAGGGTCAGGACGTTCTGGTCGACGTGCTTGACCATGGCCAGG
>CAVFKS010000148.1:0-2649 GCA_963623015.1 Clostridia bacterium | reverse complement strand
ATACCGATGCCACCTTGGCCCCGTGGCTAGCCGGCGGGCAGCTCTATCCACTGGGTGCCGGCCGCCTTCGGTACCGTGCGCCCCTGGGTTAGGGCGGCGAGCTCCGCGGTTAGCCGGTCACGCCCGCCTGGGCCTACAGCCAGGCGCAGGGTTACCTGGGCGGCGTACTCGGTGCCAACGATGTCGAGGCCCCGGCCGCGCAGCTCCGCCTCCAGGCGGCCGGCCTCGGCGTGGTCCAAGCTGATGTCGTAGAGCTCCTTGGTGGCGCGGGTAACCGCGGTGACCTGCTCCATGCCCTCGGAGACGGCCCCGCCGTAGGCGTGGACGAGCCCGCCGGCGCCCAGCTTGATGCCGCCGAAGTAGCGGACCACCACCGCGCAGATATCCAGCATGCCCGAGCCCTTGAGCACATCCAGCATGGGTTTTCCGGCCGTGCCCGAGGGCTCGCCGTCATCGGAGGAACGCTCCACGGGATTGGCGGCGTCGACGTGGTAGATATAGGCCGAGCAGTGGTGGCGGGCGGTGGGAAAGCGCGTGCGGGCGGCATCGATAAACTCGCGCGCCTGGGTCTCATCTTCGACCCGGGAGATGAGCGTGATGAAGCGCGAGCGCTTGATCTCTATCTCAGACTCCCAGGTCTTTGCGCCGACAGGCCGCAGATACTTATCCATGCCCACCTACTATGCCAGGTGCTACTTGGAGGCCACCAAGTAGTCATACTCCGGGGTGCCCGGACGCAGGTGCTGGCAGTGAATCTTGGAAGAATCCATGCGCTCCAGCAGGCCCGTGATGTCCTCCGCCCGGCCCAGCTCGAGGCCCACCAGCGCGGCACCGGTCTCACGGTTGTTGCGCTTGAGGTATTCGAACAAGGTGATGTCGTCATCCGGGCCCAGGATCTCGGTGAGGAAGTGGCGCAGCTGACCCGGCTCCTGCGGGAAGTTGACCAGGAAGTAGTGCTTCAAGCCGCGGTGGACTAAGGAGCGCTCCATGATCTCGTTGTAGCGCAGCACGTCATTGTTGCCACCAGAGATGATGCACACGACCACTGTGCCCGGCGCCAGGTTGAGGGTGCGCAGGCCCGCCACGGAGAGCGCGCCGGCCGGCTCGGCGATGATCCCCTCGTTTTGGTAGAGGTCAAGCTGTTCGGTGCACACCGCGCCCTCGGAGACGGTGTCCCAGTGCAGGCGGCCTTGATTGGCCTCCAGTACCTGGTAGGGCAGGTCACCCAGGCGCTTGACGGCGGCGCCGTCGACGAAGGGGTCCACCTCGTCGAGGGTGATGGGACCGCCGTTGTCGAAGGCGGCGGTCAGCGACGCCGCACCAGCGGGCTCGATGCCTACGATGGCCGTGCGCGGAGCCATGTCCGCCAGATATGACGTCACGCCGGAGAGCAGCCCGCCACCGCCGACGGGAACGACGATGGTATCTAAAGTCTTGCCCAGTGCGGAAAGCTGCGAGAGGACCTCGGCAGCCACGGTGCCCTGGCCGGTGATGGTGTCCCGGGAGTCGAAGGGCTCGATGAAGATGGCTCCGCGCTCCTTGGCATCGCGGTGGGCGGCCGCGGCAGCGTCATCAAAATTGGCGCCGGTGACCACCAGCTCCACGGCGTCGCCGCCGTGGACCAGGATGCGGTCGCGCTTTTGCTTCGGGGTCGGCTCGGGCACGAAGATCTTGCCCTGGATGCCCATGGTGCGGCAGGAGTACGCCACGCCTTGGGCATGGTTGCCCGCCGAGGCGGTGACGATGCCGTGTGACTTCTGCTCTTCATTCAGATTGGAGATGCCGAACAGCGCCCCGCGGATCTTATAGGAGCGCACATCTTGGAGATCTTCGCGCTTGAGGTAGACCTCAACGCCGGATTCTTCGGATAGCCGCGGGCAGTATTGCAACGGGGTGGGAGCAATCTCCGAGGAAATTCGTGCCTGGGCTCGCTGGATATCGGAGGCGTGGATGGGCTCGAAGGCGCTCGGTTGTGCGGTATCTGTCATGGTTGCCCATCTTAGTCCCCTTACCCCGCGCGGCTGGGAATTACCTAGCGATCATTAGAAAAAGGCCACAGCGTCTCATCCTTTAAGGCCGTCGGGCTTTCGCTGGCGAGTAACACGGGATAGACTCGGAGCGTTAGTCTTTAAAACCTTATAAATCAGCGGTATGGATTGGCCCTTTTGCCGTGCGGAACGACAAAAGGTGCTAATTTCTAACTCGTTGAATCGCACCGGGTAAATGGTCCTCGGATACCCGTCACTACTTTCTCTCTAGGAGCAGTTTTATGCGCGCACGCCGCTTTTCCCTCGCGCTGGTAGCAGCCGCCAGCACCACCCTCGCCCTGGTCTCCCCGGTTACCGCCGGCGCTCAGAGCTCCGCCCCGGCCGGGTCTTCTGCGCCGGAGGGTTCTTCCACCCCGTCCAGCGCTGCTCCCGCCCCGTCTGAGGCTCCGGCTGACCCGGCTACCCCGGCAGAGCCCTCCACGCCGGCAGAGCCCTCCACCCCGGCCCAGCCGGGTGAGAAGCCGAACGCTTCCGGCCTGAGCAAGGAATGCCAGGCTGAGGTCGACGCCGCCATCGAGGCCCACAAGAAGAAGGTCGCTGACGGCACCGCTGGTTCTTCCTTCATGGGCCCGAGCGAGTTCATCCAGGGCCTGTTCAAGGG
>CAVFKS010000147.1:0-2952 GCA_963623015.1 Clostridia bacterium | reverse complement strand
GGCCTGGGCCTCAACGAGGCGGCCTACATGGCGGAGATCGTCCGCTCCGGCATCAGCTCCGTGCCCGAGGGCCAGAAGGAAGCATCGAAGGCTTTGGGCATGAGCTGGCTGCAGACCATGACGCGCACCGTCATGCCGCAGGCCATGCGAATTATCATCCCGCCCACCGGCAACGAGTTCATCTCGCTGCTCAAGACCTCCTCGCTGGTCGTCGCCATTCCCTATACCTATGAAATCTTCGGCCGCAGCACCGACATCGCGGCCGCCCTCTTCGAGCCGATCCCGCTGCTACTGGTCGCCGCCACCTGGTACCTGGTCATCACCTCCATTCTGATGGTGGGCCAGCACTACCTGGAGCGCTACTTCGAGCGCGGCGCCACCCGCGAGCTGACCAGCCGCCAGCTAGCCGCGCTTGCCGATGCCGAAGGCACCATCCCGCGCAACGTCACCGTCATCCCGGAGGTTAAGTAAATGTCCCAGCACTCGGACCACCCCATGATCCTGGCCGATAACGTCCACAAATCCTTCGGCCAGCTCGAAGTCCTCAAGGGCATCAACATGACCGTCCAGCCGGGCGAGGTCGCCTGCCTTTTGGGCCCGTCGGGCTCCGGCAAGTCCACCTTCCTGCGCTGCTGCAACCACTTGGAGAAGGTCACGGCCGGCCGCCTCTACATCGACGGCGAGCTCATTGGCTACCGCGAGCGCGACGGCGTGCTCTACGAGATCTCCGACAAGGAGGCCGCGCAGCAACGCCGCGACATCGGCATGGTCTTCCAGCAGTTCAACCTCTTTAGCCACCGCACGGTCCTCGACAACATCATCGAGGCCCCCGTCCAGGTCAAAAAGCAGCCGGTGGCGCAGGCTAAGAAGCGCGCGATGGAGCTCCTCGAGCAGGTCGGCCTGGCCTCCAAGGCGGAGGCCTACCCGGTGCAGCTCTCCGGTGGCCAGCAGCAGCGCGTGGCCATTGCCCGCGCCGTGGCCATGGACCCGAAGCTGATGCTTTTCGATGAGCCCACCTCCGCCCTCGACCCGGAGCTCGTCGGCGAGGTGCTGCGCGTCATGCGCGAGCTGGCCGCCGATGGTATGACCATGCTGGTGGTCACCCACGAGATGGGCTTTGCCCGCGAGGTTGCCGACACCGTGCACTTCATGGACGGCGGCCGCGTCATCGAGTCCGGCACCCCGGAACAGGTCCTGGACAACCCGCAGCACGACCGCACCCGCGCCTTCCTTTCCAACTTGCTCAAGTAGGCCCCCGGCGGGCCTTGCCCGCCGCCGCTGGCACAGCTAGGCCCCTCTCACGCCCTGCCCATTCCGAAGAATGGAGCAGCAAGGCAGTGAGAGGGGCTTTCGCGTACCCGGACCAACCCACTAAGTGTTTGAGCGTTTGAGCGTTTCAGCGCTAAAGCGCTCAAGCGCTACGCCATCTGGGAAAGGCCGCGCACGAGGGCCACGCCCGCGCCGCCGAAGGCGACAGCCAGGGAGAGCTTGTGGGCCTTATCACGCGGGGTGCGCCCGGCCAGCACGATGCCCAGGGCAATGCCCACGACCATGCCGGCGATGCCCGCGGGCCAGACCATCCAGGGGGTGTGCTCGAAGGTGCCGGCGCCGGTGGCCAGCTTCATGGTCACCGAGATGAGCCCGCCCACCATGAAGATGGGCTGCAGCGTCGCGGCAAACTTGGCGTGGTCCCAGCGCGCGGCCTCACCATAGACGGTGATGACGGGGCCGGCGGCCCCTGCCAGTGTGTTGGTAAACCCGCCCACGATGCCGGCCGAGAGCATCGGCCCCACCCCGTGCAGGCGCGGCACGTACTTTTTGCCCCACGTGACCACGGCAAGCGCTATGAGCAAGGTGGCGCCGGCGATGACCATGATGGGGGCTGGCTCTACCGCACGGATGAGCATGGCGCCGGCAAAAGAGCCGATGACCATCACGGAGGCGATGGCGGCGAACTTGCGCCACTCCACATTCGCGCGCACGTTGATAGTCATCAGGATCGCGTTGAGGCAGGCCAGCACGTTGACCACCATGATGCCCTCGACGGGGCCGACCATGAGCATCAGGATAGGCCCGCCGACGAGCCCTAGGCCCATGCCGGAGACGCGCTGGAGGCACGAGCCGACCACGACGGTGACAAAGACCCCGAGCGCGGTTAGCATGCGCGGTACTTTTCTACGACGGCGCGATGCACGGCCGGCGGGAACATCCCGGTGACGTCCCCGCCGAACTGGGCCACCTGCTTGCACAGGGACGAAGAGATATAGCCGTACTTTTCGTTGGTGAGCAGGAATACGGTCTCCACGCCGCTGAGCCGATGGTTCATCTGGGCCATGGGCAGCTCGTACTCGTAGTCCAGGGAGGAGCGCAGACCCTTGACCAGGGCGTGGACGCCGTGGGCGGTGGTGTAGTCCACCAGCAGGCCCGCCCAGTAGTCGACCTTGATGCGCGGGTTATCGGCCACCACCTCGCGGATGAGCTCGACGCGCTCGGGCACGGAAAATAGCCCCGAGGGCTTGTCCGGGTTGCCGGTGACCAGCACGGTGACTTCATCGAAAAGCTCCGCGGCCCGGGTGAAGATGTCCAGGTGACCCATGGTCATCGGATCGAAGGAACCGGGGCATACGGCCTTAGTCATTGTCCGCCTCCTCCGAAGTCTGGGCAGCGCCGCCGTCATCGTTCGCGCCGCCGTTTTCCTTCGTGCCGCCGTCATCCGTCGTGCCGACCGTCAGGTCGGCACGGTCGAAGATGGCCATGTCCATGCGGGCGATGCCGAAGGTGCGCTTCTTGAGCTTCTGCGGGGTGGGCTCAAAACCCTGCGGCCACTGCGTGGCGGGGGCGTCGCGGTGGCGTTCGATGACCACCATCGCACGGTCGGCCAGGGCCGGCTCGAGGGCGGCCAGCAGCTCCTCGACGCTGCCGAACTCATAGGGCGGGTCTGCGAGTACGAGG
>CAVFKS010000146.1:0-2968 GCA_963623015.1 Clostridia bacterium | reverse complement strand
GCGCCGCGCCTTCCTCCGCCGGCCCGTTTGTCACCCGCACCCTCACCGCGCCCGGCCTGCGCCAGCTGATTTCGTTCATCTCTCGCATGACCGCGGCGGATAGGGCAGACCTAGAAGGCGTAAGCTCCGACCGCTCGCACCAGATTGTCGCGGGTGCCTTGGTGGCGGAAGCCTCCATGCGGGCTCTAGGCTTGGAGAAGATAGAGATTTGCCCGTGGGCGCTGCGCGAGGGCGTGATTCTGCGCCGCATCGATAAGGGCCTTGATAAGGAATTGGTTTAAGTTATGGCAGATGACAAGCAGTTGACCGTCGCGGAGCTGCTCGCCCGCAACGCGAAGGAGAAGGCTGGCTCCACCGAGTCGGACCAGCCGCGCCGTCGCCGTCGCCGCAGCTTGGAGGACGGGGGCGTGTCCGTGGCTGAGCTCACCGGCAGCCTGTCCAAGGTCAAGTCCACTCCGCCGCAGGCTAAGCACTCCAACGTCGACATCGACGAGACCGCCCCGGTCATCCCGGCGCCCAAGCGCGAGACGCAGCCTGCACCCAAGCCTGCCGATGCCGAGGCTCGCAAGGCCGAGGAGATCAAGAAGGCCCAGTTCGCGCGCCAGGCGCAGGAGGTCGCAGATAAATCTGCGACGAAGAAGGAAGCGGCGAAGAAGGAAGCGGCGAAGGCCGCGGAGGCTGCAGATAAATCTGCGACGGAGAAGGCCGCGGAGAAGCCCGCGGCGGAGAAGCCGGACACGGAAGCTGCCTCGCCGTCGTCGGAGGACACCACCGTCATCAAGCGCGTGGCCGACGAACCCAAGGCAGAGGCCAAGACTGAGCCCAAGGCTGAGGTTTCGGAGACCGAGCGCACCGGCGAAATCGAGCGCGTGGAAGACGACTTCGACGAGGAAGACGCCAAGCTCAACCCCGTTGCCGTGGTTATCCTGGCCTTGGCCGGCATCATGCTCGGCGCTGTGGTCTTCAAGGGCTTTGAAATCCTCTGGGATAGCTTCAGCCGCACCATTGTGGCGCTGCTGGCCATCGCGGTGACCGCGATTATGGCCGGCGTAGTCCACGCCCTGCGCACTGACCGCGACAAGGCCACCATGGCCCTGGCCGTCGTCGTGGGCCTCATCCTGACCTTCGGCCCGCTGCTCATCGTCTAGCGCGCCTAGGTCCTAAGCCCTCGCCTGCTCCGGAGAAGGAGACGGCGGGGGCTTTTCGCTGCGTGATAGGCCGCGTAGGGTGGTGCCATGACACAAGTAGCAATTATTGGAGCAGGACAGATTGGCGAGGCCCTCATCGCCGGGCTAGTAAAAGCAGGCGAGGTCGAGCCGGGAGCAATCGTGGCCACCAACCGCGGCCGCGAGCGCCAGGAGGAGCTGGCGCAGAAGTATGGCATCCGCACCACCGGTGATAACGGGACGGCCGTAGAGGCCGCCGATGTGGTGTTTCTGTGCGTGAAGCCGCAGGGCATCGTCAGCGTGTTGGAAGAGGTAGCGCCGAGCCTGTCGGAGGGTGCCCTGGTGGTCTCGATGGCCGCCGGGGTGCGGCTGGAGTCCCTGCAGGCCGCGGCGCCGGGGCGCGCGTGTGTGCGCGTGATGCCGAATACGCCGATGCTCCTGGGGCGTGGCATGTCGATTATCGCGGCGGCTGAGGGCGTCGATGCCGAGCCGGTGCACGAGCTGCTGCGCACGGTGGGCGCGACCGTCGAGATTGAGGAGAAGGACATGGACGCCGCCACGGCCCTGGCGGGGTCTTCGCCGGCGTATTACTACCTGGTTGCCGAGGCCCTCGTGGAGGCCGGCGTGCAGTTGGGGCTCAAGCGCGATGTGGCCACGCAGCTGGCCAGCCAGGCGGCCGTCGGCGCGGGCGAGATGCTCGTAGCTGGCGATGCCCCCGCTAGCCTGCGCGCTAGCGTGACCTCCCCGGGCGGCACCACGGCCGCGGCCATCCGCGAGCTAGAGGAGTCCGGGCTGCGTGGCGCCTTCTACCGCGCCGTCGAGGCGTGCGCGCAGCGTTCGAAGGTGCTCGGCTAGCGCTCCCCGTGGGGGCGCCACGGCCCACGAATGGGGGTAGAGTGGCGCCAGGTAATCCGAGGTGTCCCCGCGGCAGCATTCCTGTTGAGTGGCAAGTGGTGCGAAAAATCATTATTGATTTTTCCATCAAGTCGCTTTAGTCACATGATTCACGCTAGAGTGGTTAAGGCACGTGCGTGTACGTCCTGCAGGAGGGGAAGCCTTGCAGCGCGCCACGGGCTGAAGGGTTAAATTAATTATGGCTAATGAAGATAAGGGAACCTTCCTGACCATCGCGGAGGTCGCTGAAATCATGCGAGTCTCCAAGATGACGGTCTACCGTTTGGTTCACGCAGGCGATCTGCCGGCAGTCCGCGTCGGGCGCTCTTTCCGCGTCCATGAGTCTGCCGTCAATGAATACCTGGAGGCCTCCGTTTACGGGGCCTAAGGTGACGCCATCTCCATTAACGGGGTGCCCGCGCTTGTTGCGGGTGCCCCGTTAGTCTTTGCCCGACCGGGATACGCGATTTTTAATGCGTGCTGGCCGGTGGGTAAGATGAACGACATTCGTGCCGGCATTCGTATGCCTGTTTCCCGTTGGGTCCTTCTGGGGCCCTGAAGCGGGGCGCGTAAGAGTGCACCTTCGCGCCTGGATCCAGGGCTCGCGCCGGCAGGTTTGGTACGTACTGAAACTTAAGAAAGGAGAACCTGCAATGGGTTCTGTTATCAAGAAGCGCCGCAAGCGTATGTCCAAGAAGAAGCACCGCAAGATGCTCCGCCGCACTCGCGTGCAGCGTCGCAAGCTGGGCAAGTAAAGCCCACGCCGCCAAGGGGCACATCCTCCTCGTGAGGGTGTGCCCCTTGTGCGTGTCCGGGCACGCCGGAGTGCCCGCCGGGGCGGGGTTTAGGCGGCGAGTTTCCATTCTGGTTCTCGCGTGCCGGGTGGTGGGGCCTCGCGGCAGAAGACG
>CAVFKS010000145.1:0-3073 GCA_963623015.1 Clostridia bacterium | reverse complement strand
CGATTCGCGGATTACTTGTAAACCAAGCCCCGCACACAAACAAACGGACACTCTCTGAATGCATCTATTGAAATCGGATTCGGTGATGATGCCGGCAAGGGCGTCATTGTAGACGTTCCACAGAAATGGCAGTGTGACGTCGCCCAAGATCTGATTGGCGCGTTTGAGCGTGCGATTGACCTGGGGGAACTCCGTTTGGGCGGTGCTGAACTTAGCGTGTAGGTCGGAGTACTTCCGAATCTCAGCCATGACCTCGGCTACGTTGGTTCCTCGCTTTTTGAGGAAGGCCTTGAACGCTGGGTAAACCGCATCCATCTTCGGAGTGGTGCCGCGCACTGCGGTCAGGTACCAACGGAAGAACCAGTCGCCTTGTGCACCGACATTAGCTTCCATCGGCAACCAGTAGTCCTCGTAGAGTCGCTTCTGCTCTGTGCTGAGCAGATCCATCAGCACGAGGTTGCGGATTTTATCGGCCTCGGTTAGCGCCACCCCTGTCGAATTGAGCGTCTCAAAAATGCGCTGCGCATGATCGTGGGGCTCGAGATCAAGCAACATGATCTGAAGCCTGCCGATGCCGAGGTTCCACAGGTCTTCTGCGTTATGCGGCGTGGACTTGAGCCGGCCCCGGAAATAGCGATAGTTGTGCGAAACGTTCGACTCGCTGGCGGGGATGGGGGACCGGTTGAAAAGCGCGGCGTAAGCCCGCTCGTCGGACTCGATGGGCTTGAGCTTTAAGATGGGCTCACCCCTGCGCATGGACGTGAGGTATGTGTCCCGGATATTGCTGGCCAGGTCGGGATCGTCGCACTCGATTTCCTTATCCTCGATGGCGTGTACCAGCGCCAACATCAGCAAACTCGTGGTGGTCAGTCGCTGTTGCCCATCGATGACTTGCCAGTCGAAGGAGCCTTGAGGCTTGCCAACTACGGAACCGAAAAAGTGGGAGGGATTGCCCGATTCGATGAGCTCCTCAATGTCGTCAAAGAGCCGCGCGCACTGGCTCTGTGTCCACGCGTACTTCCTTTGGAATACCGGAATATGGAGCTGACGACTCGCCCCGTCAAATACTTCGAGGATGGAGCTGCCTTGGCGCATGAATAGGTGTCCTTTGGTCGGAGATCGAAGGTGGGTATTGGCCTAGACTTCGCGGCTAGGGTGCATAAGAATTTTGCGTTGGCTGCTGAGTCTCATTGAGGTCAAGCATAGCGGGCAGAGTCTATCCAGTAGCAAGAATTCATAAGCGAACAACGAGTCGTTTGTGGGCACGTTTGGGGATGCAGATGCACTTTAACGCGTGAGATTTGGCTTGGGCAGCTGGTAGGGCCTGGCTCGCGGTTTGTCCGTTTAGGCCACCTACTCCTTAATCAGGCTTACAGCGTGCTCACGGAGGTAGTCCCGGAGATAGGGGAGCGCAAAGTCTATTTCGCCGCGGCCTGTTTCGACGATCATCTCAGCGTCCAAGAGGCGGCGCCGATAGTTGCCGGCGTAAGAGTCGGACTTGCCCATCCGGCTGGAGATGTCGGCTATCCGCGAAGGGCCGTCGTCTTTCGACATGTGGAGGAGGAAAGTCCGGTCCACGTCGGAGAGATCGTCCAAGGCCGGCGCGTGCACCAGGTTCCCGAGCTTGCGGCGCGCAACGCTGATGCCTTCTGTGGCAACGGTGGAACCGATGTGGCTGCCATCGCTTTTTCGATAGGCACATTGCCCTACTAGTTGGATCATGAAGGGATAGCCCTGGCAAGCTGCGACCGCTTGATCTAAAGCTTCCGGTTCCCACGTGGCCCCGGCTTCGTCAAGCGGATCGTGCAGCGCTGCGCGCACGTCATCGTCGGAGACGCGGTCGAGGACGGTTCTTTCGGCACGCCGCAGGAACGTGACGGGGTTGCCATCGTCATTGTCGCTACCACGTCCAGAGAGCAGCGGCTTGATAGCAGACGGGATCCCCGCCATTGCTACGGCAATCTCTTGGTCCTCGCGGACTAGGTGCTGGATGGTGGTGCCAAATTCGATGACTTCTGCGCTGCGCTGGTGGTGCATTTCGTCCAGGGTGATAAGGACGCCGGTCGGTTCCTGGTTCGCCTGGGTGCTGAGCTCGCGGGCAAAAGCAAGGAGGTCTTCAAGTGCGTTACGCAGTGTATATGTAGCTGCGGGAAGCGAGGTTGAATCCCAGTTCATGCTCGCGCCAAAGCCCATCAGGGTGAGTCCGATGCCGCTGAGTTTCGGCTCTTCGGACCGAAGCTTTCGGAGGATTGTGCTGCGGATTCTCTCTACAAACCCGGTGGTTGCGGTTTCGCTGATGACAAACCATCCCTGTTTGCGCGCGACGTCTTCGAAAGCATTGAGAAGCGCCGTCTTTCCGATGCCTCGTGGCCCCACCACCAAGGAAATCCTTTCGTGTGAGCCAGGGCCTTCCTCGAGCGCGTAGGTGAAGTTCTCTATTGCTTCACTGCGGCCAACGAGCAGCGGCGGCGTGGCGCCGAGGGTTGCCTTGAAGGGGTTGCGACGTGGGCTCATGCGTCCATGCTAGCAGTACCGTTTGTGAAGTTTATGAAGTTTATGAAATTTGTGAATAGCTATGAAAAGCACCCCGAGCCGCAAGGCTCGAGGTGCGTAAAGGATTCTGAGATCGTGTGCCCCAGGGCGCAGAACCCAGGCTTAGTCGATGGTCGCCACCACGGTGGCCGGCGTGAGGCGGTCGCCTTCCTTGGCCAGGAGCTTGATGGTGCCGGTGCGGGGTGCCTTGAGGGCGGATTCCATCTTCATGGCCTCGACGGTGGCGATGGCATCGCCCTCGCTAACGGAGGCGCCGGACGTGGCGTTGGCGGCCACGCCCGCGGCGAGGAGCTCGACCGGCAGGCCCACGTTGACCAGCTTGCCGTCGATTTCCACAGCGATCTTGCGGCGCTGCGTGTAGATGGTCTCGACCCCGAACTGATCTTTGTACGTGTCGATGTAGGAGATCATTTGGTCGTGGGCCGGTCGAGTTCCGCTGCGAAAAAGCCGAAGTAGTCTTAAGAAGAGAGTGTCCGTTTGTTTGTGTGCGGGGCTTGGTTTACAAGTAATCCGCGAATCG
>CAVFKS010000144.1:0-3099 GCA_963623015.1 Clostridia bacterium | reverse complement strand
ATCGAGCACTAACTCGCCGGACGCGGCCACGGCAGCCAGGGCATCGGCAATCGCCGTGCCCCAAAAAGACTTCAAGGTGCGCCCCTCCAGCTTCGTGCCGCCGGAGAGTCGGTAGTGCGGGATATAGTCGCCGGCGGCGACGAGCCCGAATAGGGCATCGCCCACCACGAGGCGCTCCCAGGCGCTAGTAGGCAAGGTCGAGGCATCGAGGGCATCGTAGAGCACCCCGGTAAACCGCTGCAGAGCCGGCATCGTAGGCGAGCTGAAAAGCTCATTGTTAGCCTCAGCCTCCGCGCGCAGCTTCTCCGAAATCCCCAACACGCCCAGGGCCTCATCCGGCGGCAGGGCCGCGATAATCCGCGCAATCTCCGCGCGCGGGCCATTTAGTTCCGGAAAGGACAACTTTTCCAGGTCGAGCGGCGCCCCCGAGCCGCCCGCAGCCTTGGTCTCAGAAGGAGGGAGGATGATGAGCATGCTCTTACAGTAGCGGGGTAGAGTGTTGAACCATGATTACACGCCTATCTCAGCTCTTCCTGCGCACCCTGCGCGAAGATCCGGCCGATGCCGAAGTCCAAAGCCACAAGCTCTTAGTCCGCGCCGGCTACGTGCGCCGTGCCGCGCCGGGCGTGTACACCTGGCTGCCGCTGGGCCTGCGCACCCTCCGCAAGATTGAGGACATCGTCCGCGAGGAAATGAACGCGATTGGCGGCCAGGAAATGCTCTTCCCGGCGCTGCTGCCGCGCGAGCCCTATGAGTTCACCGGCCGCTGGACCGAGTACGGCGATAACCTCTTCCGCCTCCAGGACCGCAAGGGCGCGGACATGCTGCTCGGCCCCACGCACGAGGAGATGTTCACCGGCGCGGTCAAGGATATGTACTCGTCTTATAAGGACTTCCCGGTCACCTTGTACCAGATCCAGACCAAGTACCGCGACGAGGAGCGCCCCCGCGCGGGCATCCTGCGCGGCCGCGAGTTCGTCATGAAGGATTCCTATTCCTTCGACATGACCGACGCCGGCCTGGAGGAGTCCTACCAGCGCCACCGCGGCGCCTACCAGCGCATCTTCGACCGCCTCAACATTGACTACGCGATCTGCAAGGCTACCTCGGGGGCCATGGGCGGGTCTGCCTCGGAGGAGTTCCTGGCCGTCTCCGCGGCGGGCGAGGACACCTTCGTGCGCTCCACCGAGGGCGACTATGCCGCCAACGTCGAGGCCGTGGTTACCGAGGCCCCGCAGCCGCGCCTGGTGGAGGGCCTGCCCGCCGCCGAAGACCATGAGACCCCGGACGCCGAGACCATCGATGCCCTCGTGGACTGGGCTCGCTCCGCCGGCATCGAGGTCGATGGCCGCGCCGTCGAAGCCTCCGACACCCTCAAGTGCATGGTCATCAAGGTCACCCAGCCGGCCGCAGCCGGCGAGGAGAAGCAGTCCGAGCTGGCCGCCGTACTCATCCCGGGCGACCGCGAGCTGGACGAAAAGCGCCTGGAGGCCTCCCTGGAGCCGGCCGAGTTCGAGCTGGCCTCCGAGGCTGACTTCAAGGCCAATGACTTCTTGGTCAAGGGCTACGTCGGCCCGCGTGCGCTCAACGCCCACGGCGTGAAGGTGTATGCGGACCCGCGGGTGGTTGAAGGCTCTTCCTGGATCACCGGCGCCGATGCCCGCAACCACCACGTGGTCGGCTGCGTGGCAGGCCGCGATTTCACGGTAGATGAGTTCATCGAGGCCGCCGAGGTCAAGGAAGGCGACCCGGCCCCGGGCGGCCAGGGCACGCTGACCCTGGAGCGCGGCATCGAACTTGGTCACATCTTCCAGCTGGGCCGCAAGTACACCGAGGCCTTCAACGTCCAGATCCTGGACGAAAACGGCAAGCGCGCGGTGCCCACCATGGGCTCCTACGGCATCGGCGTCTCCCGCATGATGGCGGTACTGGCCGAGCAGCAGTCCGATGACAAGGGCCTGCGCTGGCCGGTCGAGGTCGCCCCGTACCAGGTGCACGTCGCGGTGGCGAACAAGGATGCCGCCGCGCTGGAGGCCGGCGACAAGCTGGTGGAACAGCTCAGCGCCGCCGGCATCGAGGTGCTCTTCGATGACCGCCCGAAGGTCTCCCCGGGCGTGAAGTTCAAGGACGCCGAGCTGCTCGGCATGCCCTATATCGCGATCCTGGGCCGCTCCTTCGCTGATGGAATCGTGGAGCTGCGCATCCGCGGCGGCGAGACCCTGGAGGTCTCGGCCGCCGAGATCGTCGACAAGCTGGTCGAGCTCGTTCGCGGCTAGTCAGGTCATAGTCAAGGCCCGGCCACCGCTTCCCGTGTGGGGAGGAGGTGGCCGGGCCTTTATGTCTGCCGGCGCGGCGGGGGTTAGGCGGGCTGGGGCTGCGACGTGTCCTCGTCTGCGCGGTCGCGGTAGGGCTTGGCCGGCCACCAGAACTTCTCGCCGATGAGCTGGACCAGGGCGGGCGCGAGCACCGTGCGCACGATGAGGGTGTCGAGCAGCACGCCGATGAACACGGTGATACCCAGCTGGGCCAGGACCACCAGGGGCAGTACGCCCAGGGCGGCGAATACCGCGGCCAGCAGGATGCCGGCGGAAGTAATCACGCCGCCGGTTGCCGACAAGGCGGTGAGGATGCCGCGCCGCGTGCCCGAAGTCGCGGCGTCCTCGCGGGCTCGGGTAATCAAGAAGATCGTGTAGTCGATCCCTAGGGCCACGAGGAACACGAAGGCGTAGAGCGGGGTGGTGGAAGCGAAGTTCTCGAAGCCGAAGATGTGGTGGCTGACCCACCAACCCAGGCCCAGGGCAGCGACGTTGGTCAGCAGCACGCTGGCGACCATGATGAGCGGGGCCACCAGCGAACGCAGCATCAGCACCAAGGCCAGGAAGACCAGGGCGAGCACCAGCGGGAAGATGAGCGCGCGGTCATCTGCAGCAGCGGTCTCCTCGTCGGCCAGCTGGGCGTCGGTGCCGCCGACCAGGTCGCCGGCGGGGACCTCGGCGCGCAGCTGCTCGAAGCCTGGCTGGGATACCTGGAATAGCGTCCAGTCGCCGGTGGTGCCGGTCTCGGTGGCATCCGGGTACGCCTCCTGGAGGCGCTGCGGAT
>CAVFKS010000143.1:0-3143 GCA_963623015.1 Clostridia bacterium | reverse complement strand
CCACCACGCTGGACTCACCGCAGCTAACGGTGCGTGAGCTGGTAGAAACCGTCACCGGCGCGAAGTCCGCGGAGGGGATTGCCGTGGCACTCAACAAGGCCGTCGTGCCGGCGAGCCAGTGGGACACCCAGGTCGCCGACGGCGACGTGGTAGACATCCTCAACGCGGTCCAGGGAGGCTAGCCGGGCATGCTGAAGATTGCCGATAAAGAATTTGACTCCCACCTGGTCATGGGCACCGGCGGGGCGAGCAGCCAGGACCTGTTGGAAAAGGCCCTGGTCGCCTCCGGTACGCAGCTGACCACGGTGGCGATGCGCCGCTTTAGCGCCAGCTCGCAGTCCTCCGGCGAGTCCATCTTTGAGCTGCTGCGCCGCCTCGGCATCGACGTGCTGCCGAATACGGCCGGCTGCCGCACCGCCCAGGACGCCCTGCTCACCGCCCAGCTCGCGCGGGAGGCCTTAGGCACCAACTGGATCAAGGTTGAGGTCATCGCCGACGATCACACGCTTCTGCCCGATGTGGTCGAGCTCGTCGATGCCTGCGAAATGCTCAAGGCCGACGGCTTCGTGGTGCTGGCCTACACCAGCGATGATCCGATTGTGGCGCGCCGACTAGAGGCCGTGGGCGTGGACGCGGTGATGCCGCTGGGCTCCCCGATTGGCACCGGCATGGGGATTTTGAACCCGCACAATATTGAGCTCATCTGCTCGCGCACGCAGCTGCCCGTCCTGCTGGACGCGGGCGTGGGCACGGCTTCCGATGCCGCCCTGGCCATGGAGTTGGGCTGCGATGGCGTGCTGCTGGCCAGCGCCGTCAACCGCGCCCAGGACCCGGTGGCCATGGCTGAGGCGATGCGGCACGCGGTCGAAGCCGGCCGCCTGGCCCGGTCTGCCGGGCGCATCCCCAAGCGCAGCCACGCCGAGGGCGCCGTGGCGTCCTCCTCCCCCGACGGCCTGGCCACCTGGGCCGACCAGGTGCTCTAGGCGGCACACCCCACCGCCACAGACGACGGTTTACAGCAAACAGCGCACACGAAAGAGGTAGCAGGCATGGAGACAACTCTAGATTCCGCGGAGCTGCGCCGCGTCACGCGCCAGACCCTGCTGCCGAGCTTTGGCCTCGCCGGCCAGGAGGCCCTGCAGGCCGCGCACGTGTTGGTCATCGGCGCCGGTGGCCTGGGCTGTCCGGTCATGCAGGCCCTGGCCAGCACCGGCGTGGGCGCGATTACCGTCATCGACGATGACACGGTGGACATCACCAATATCCACCGCCAGATCCTCTTTGACGCCGCGGACGTCGGCCGCCCCAAGGCCGCCACCGCCGTCGCGAAGCTGCGCGCCATCCAGCCCGGCATCCGGGCAGAAGCCATCCACGCGCGGATGACGCGGGCCAATGCTGTTTCCCTGTTGGATGGCGTGGACGTGCTCATCGATGGCTCGGATAATTTCGATACCAAGTTCCTGGCCGCCGATGCCGCCGAAATCACCGGCACCCCGCTGGTGTGGGGCACGGTCCTGCGCTTCCGCGGCGACGTGGGCGTGTGGTGGTCCGGCCCGGGCGTCGACCTGGATAGGGACACCCGCGGGGTGGGCCTGCGCGATCTCTTCCCGGCGTATCCGGATCCCAGCAACGTGCCCGACTGTGCCACCGCCGGCGTCCTCGGCGTGACCACCAGCGCTGTCGGCACCCTCATGGCCACGGAGACCATCAAGTTCCTCACCGGCCTCAATGCCGACCCGCAGCTGCCGCTGGCCCAGGCCCGCGCCACCCAGGTGGGCAACCTCATGATCTATGATGCCCTTTCCGCCCAGGTCCAGCACTTCCACGTCCCCGCCGATCCCGCCCGCGAGCCCGTCACCGACTTCGTGCCCGCCCCGCACTTTCCCGCCTGCGCCGTGCCTGCCGATGCCGCCAGCTCCAACACCGCCGACACCACCCACGCCGCCGACGACCTACTCGGCCGCATCCGAAACAAGAGCGCCATCCCCTTGGACGTCCGCGAGCTCGGCGAGAAGGCCATCCGCGATCTTCCCACCGCTACCGCCAACCCCGGCTACCATCTGCCCACTAGCGCCTGGCAAGGCGACGGCCCCTCGGCCGCCACCCCGCCTACCGGCACCACCGAATCCACCGGCACCAATCCGGCGGTGAAGCTGCTGCGCCAGATAGCCGACGTCTCCGACCAGACCGACGTCATCGTCTACTGCGCCAGCGGCCGCCGCTCCCAGGCCTTCGTCGATCACTTCGCCGATCCCGCCGCCCAGTTGGGAATTTCCCTCCACAACTTGCCCGGCGGCGCCAACGAGAACGGCGTTGACCTGCGCGGTTAAGGGAATCGCCCGACAGCACCAGGGACGCACCCCAACTAGCCGTCTTCCCCAAGGAGGTAAGCGCGGTTGCGGCTCCTAGGCGGGGCGGTAGGCACGACTAACCCGGAGTCCACAAGCTCGCGCAAGTGCAACCGAATAGTCACCGGGCTGCGCTGCGTAAGTGCAGCGATCTCTTTGGTCTTGAGCGGACGATCGGGGCTGAGCACTTCTAGAATCGCTGCCGCAGTTTCTTGTAGTGGTCGTGCAGTGGCTCCCTCGCCCGGGTTCCGGGAGTTCTGAGGCTTCCATCCCTGCTTGCGCTGCCTTGAGAGCGTTACCGTGAACTGGGAAATCTCATCCCTAAATTCGGGGCGTGGTAATCCGCTTTGTTCCATTGCAGTGAGCATTCGTGGAATACCGCTTCCCTGGTTCTCGGCAACCCGCCTGTTCCCCACATCGATAATGCCGCTTAGGAGGTTGACTAACACGCTATTGCGCGATACAGATCGACCATCCCCGATATTGCTTTCAGTCCGATCCGACCACAGGCCACCTGGACTAATAATCTCTATGCGATCCGGATAAATATCCACCGCAATCTGCTGTCCCCGCTGGTACTTACCGTAATCTCGGTGCATGACAGCATTTGCGATTGCCTCGCGGATGGCAATCGCAGGAACTTCTTTGACCTCTCGGACGGTCCCCTCATCCTCAATGTATCTAGTGTCCAGCTCCTTGTTGACCGCATCCAGCGCGTCGTCGATCGCCTGGGCAAGATTGAGAGTGTCCGTTTGTTTGTGTGCGGGGCTTGGTTTACAAGTAATCCGCGAATCG
>CAVFKS010000142.1:0-3148 GCA_963623015.1 Clostridia bacterium | reverse complement strand
CCTGCAGCATGCGCACCGTACCCAGCACGTTCACGTCATACATCCACTGCCAGTCCTCGAGCTTGGTGTCCACCAGCGGCTCCAGGCCCTTGGCGCCACCGGCGTTGTTGACCAGAAGGTCCACCCGGTCAACCTGCGCGGCGAACGCGTCCACGGATTCCTGGCTGGCGACGTCCAGCTCAATGGCGGTTCCACCGATCTCATCCGCGAGCGCGTCCAGGCGGTCCTTGCGCCGCGCCGCTACGATCACGTGCCAGCCATCGGCGGCCAAAGCCCGCGCGCTTGCGGCGCCAATCCCAGAGGAGGCGCCCGTCACTACTGCTACTTTCTGGTTACCTGCGGCCTGCTTTTTCATGCCCGCAGTGTAGCAAATCCCTTGTTTTCCAGTCAGGAAAATGTAATACTTTCTATTGTGGAAAATAAAGATAAGCAGCAAGCCAACGAGGCTCTGTCCTTTAATGAAACCCTCGCGAAGAAAAGGCCCTCCCTGGTCCCGCCCTGGGTCGCTTTTGGGCTGGCGCTCCTGTATCTGGCGGGGTTTGCACTCTTCGCGTTTGAATCCCGGCCGTGGTGGGCGCTCCTCATCGTCGCTGCTCTGGCGCTCGTCGCCGCCGCTTTCTTGCCTCGGCGTTATCCACGGGTGCGCCCGTCTTATCGCCAAGACCCTTTCGCCACCCCCTCCGCGGACAAGCGCTACTGGCTGGGACTATTCTGCCTTTACTGGCCAATGTTCGCCATTATCGTCGCCCACGACCTGCCGGCCTGGGCTTTCCTGCCCGTAGGCTTTCTCGCCTTCGCCAGCGTGTGGTGGGCCCTAGGCAGTGGCGCCCTAGATCTCAGCTCCCGGGAGCGGAGTCATTCATGAACGGCCAGCTCGATCCGGTCATCCACCCGCTCAACCGGTTTAAAATCTGCGCCGTCCTCAACGCCTACGGCGCGACCGAGGGAGCAGTCAACCACGAGATGGAGTTTTCCTCGCTGGCCCGGGAGGTGGGCTTAAGCCCGTCCGCGCTCTCCAAGCAGCTCAGCGCCCTACAGGGGGCAGAATACGTCAGCCGCTTCCGCGAATACGGCACCACGCGCGGCAAAGACACCGTGTGGGTAAGCCTCACCGCGCGTGGTCGCGCTGCCTTCCAGGATCACCTGGCGGCGCTCAGAGACATCGCCGGCTAGTGGGCGCGGAAAGAATAGCTACCCGTCAGCCCGTTGTGGATCTCCACGGAATAGCTCTGCCCGTTCGCCTCAGCGCCCTCCACGAGGGAATCCATCTCCTGCGCGTTGTAGTAGCGGCTTAGACCCAGGTACAGCAGCAGCAGCAGAAACAGTCCCACCACGACGATCGCGGCAACCACCATGGGGGCGTTTCGAGTCGTTTCTACTTCTGGCATTCGAAGCGGTAGCCTCCTTCATTCTTAGCTGCTCCGGAATCGGTGGTACCCTCCACGCCGGCGGAATCGCGGCTGTCAACCACCGGGCTGCCACCGTTCTGGTAGCACTGGTTAATCAGGTTCTGCTTTTCTGCATGGGTAGTGTACATCGAGTAGAAGATCAATCCGCCACCGGTGAGAATACCCAAGATGGCCACGCCTCCCCAGATGATGGCGGGCGCGATCCGGAAGGAGACCCCGGAGTTGTCGCTATCCGAGTCGCGCATCTCGTCCGGCTCGTAGCCGTTGTCGATTAGCACCTGGTCGATCTGCTCGTCGGTCAGATCCGCCAGGCCAGCCTCTACCTGATCAACCTCTTCGGCGGTGACGCGGTCGTGATCGACCTTGCCTTCATCGAGCCGGATCTCGTCCTCCCCGGCGTCGTAGTACATCGCTTCGGCCAGCACCAACGGGCCCTGAATATTGGAATCCACCTCATTGGCCTGCGCTACCGGGGCGGCAGCGCCAGTGGTTACTAGTGTTGCAGCCAGCGCACTGGCGATGCCCTTCTTCGGATTGAACGAGAAGCTCACGGAAAGTCCTTTCTACTCACATCACGTGGACGCAGAAACCCTAACAACCATCCAGACGGCCCGCAGCGCGACTACCAGGGACTTTCCTTTAGAGGGGGTGGATTCGCCGATCTTGATGTATCGACAACTCCTATTTTCAGGACTTATAAAATAGAAACGATGCGTAACCGGGGGTGTTATTTACCCAGCGCATCCTCCAGCTCGGCCAAGATATTGTCCATACGCTGCAGCTTGCCTGCATCTGGGGTGAACTCGCCGTCGGTGAAATCAGAGAAGATGGAAACCTCCAGCTGGTTGCGCAGCTGAGCCATCTGGAAGTTGCTGACCACCAGGCGCCAGGCCTCGACCGCGCGGATGCCGCCGGAGGCGCCGTAGCCGACGAAGGCGACCGGCTTACCGGCCCACTCCGCCCCCAGGGAGTCGTAGGCGTTTTTGAAGGCGCCCGGCACGGAGTGGTTGTACTCCGGGGTGACGAAGACGAAGGCATCGCAGGCATCGATAGCCTTGGACCACGCCTGCACGTTGGCGTCGTCGTACTGCTTGTTGGCCGCGCCCGGGACGGTGACCGCGGTCAGCAGCGGAACATTGAAAGCGGCCAGGTCGATGAGCTCGTAGTCCACGCTCTGCTCGGCGCGATCGCGGGCGATACCCTCGACCCAACGGCCGACTGCCTCCCCCAAGCGACCTTCGCGGATAGAGCCAATGATGATGCCGATCTTTGCCATGCCAGGCGTCCTTTCAGTTCAACAGTTAAGTGTTTACCGACAGCCTACCCGGAAAAGACCTGGCGCACCGTGACGTTGATTCGGCCCTGCGCCAGCCCGCATCCCTCCGGCGCGGTGCCTTGGCGAACTTCGGGCACCCCGTGAAAAGCAAAACGTTTCGGGCCGCCGAAAACAATGAGATCTCCGGAAGCCAGCGTAACCTCGTCCCAGGGCCGGTTACGGTTTTCCGTGCCGCCGATGCGAAACAGCGCCTCCTGACCAATGGAAAAGGAGACGATGGGCGCCCGTGTGGACTCGTAGCGGTCCTGGTGCATGCCCATCTGCGCGCCCGGCGGGTAATAATTCACCAGCGCCATGTCCGGCGAGTAACTCGTTGCCCACGGAACCAGCTCTTCGGCGAGGGCGGCGGCGCGGGAGACGGCATCGATAGCCGCTTGCCGAAGAGCCCCTGGCAGGGCCGGGA
>CAVFKS010000141.1:0-3288 GCA_963623015.1 Clostridia bacterium | reverse complement strand
GAATCACCCACGTGCGCGATGAAGGGCTGCAACCGCCCAGCAGAGCACTCCCAAGTGCACCACCTGGCCGCCTGGAAACACGGCGGCAGGACCATAGCACCGAACCTGTGCATGCTGTGTCCCTTCCACAACGGCAGAAACGACGACGACCCCACCACCTTCCTCTACGGGCGAATGGTCAGGGTCAAAGGCAGGCTGGCGTGGCAGTCACCGTTCGGCAGACTCGTCTTCTGCCGCGAAGCCCCACCACCCGGTTCGCGCGAACCAGAATGGAAACTCACCGCCTAAAACAACCCGCCCCGGAGGGCGCTTCGGCATGCACAAAACAACGCCCCAGGCAGTACCTGAGGCGTTGGGCGGGGCTAGCGGCGGCGCTTGTCGCGACGCTCACGCACGCGGACCGCGATGCGAATCGGGGTGCCGTGGAAACCAAAGCGCTCGCGGAACTTGCGCTCTAGGTAGCGACGGTAGCCGGCATCGAGGAAGCCGGTGGTAAACAGCACGATGGTGGGCGGCTGGGTGCCCGCCTGCGTGGCGAAGAGCACACGCGGCAGGCGGTTATTCTTCATCGGCGGCGGGTTAGCAGCAATCGCCTCGCGCAGCCAGTTATTGAGCTGGCCGGTAGAGATACGCTTATCCCAGCTCTCCAGGGCCTCGAGCATCGCCGGCTCGAGCTTCTGCAGGGCGCGGCCGGTCTCCGCGGAGATGTTGATGCGCGACACCCACGGCAGGTGCGCGAGCTGCTCGTCGATCTCGCGATCCAAGTAGTAGCGGCGATCCTCGCTCATCAGATCCCACTTATTGAACGCGATGACCAGAGCCTTGCCGGCCTCCAACACCATGTTGAGGACGCGCTGGTCCTGCTCGGAGATCTCCTGGGAGGCATCGATGAGCATCACGCAGACCTCGGCGGCCTCGATGACGCCGCGGGTACGCAGCGAGGCATAATACTCATGGCCCGTCGCATTCTTGACCTTCTTGCGCAGGCCAGCGGTATCGATGAACTTCCACAGGCGCTCATCCAGCTGTACCAGGGAGTCGACCGGGTCAACCGTGGTGCCAGACTCATTGTGGACCACGGAACGCTCCTCGCCCAAGAACTTATTGAGCAGCGAGGACTTGCCCACGTTCGGCTTGCCCACCAGGGCCACGCGGCGCGGCCCCGAGGTAATGGACGGGTGGCGCGGCTTGTCCGGGAACAGGCGCAGGACCTCGTCCAAGACATCCGCACCGCCGCGACCATGCTGCGCGGACACGGGCCAGGGGTCCCCCAGGCCCAGCGCGTAGAACTCCGCCATGTCCGCGTAGAGGGTATCCGAATCGAACTTATTCGACACCAGGATGACCGGGACCTCGGACTTCTGCAGGCGGCGCGCCATAACGGAATCAGTCTCGGTGATGCCGACCTTGGTGTCGACGACCATGACGATGACGTCGGCGGTCTCCATCGCGGCCTCCGCCTGGCGGGCAATCGCCGCATGGATGCCGCGCACGTTCGGATCCCAGCCGCCAGTGTCCTGCACGAGGAAGCGGCGGCCATTCCACTCCGCCACATAAGAGATGCGGTCGCGGGTAACACCCGGGTGATCCTCCACGACGGCCTCGCGGCGACCCAAGAAACGGTTGACCAGCGAGGACTTGCCCACGTTGGGACGCCCCACGACGGCAACCGTGCACAGGTCTTCCTCCACGTGGTTGTTTTCAAACCCGAAGGCGCGGGAGAGCTCCTCCCACTCCTCCTCGCTCATCGCGCGCGGGGCCTCGGAGTCCTCCCCCTCAAACTCGCCGTCGTCGGCACCCTCTAGGGCACCGAAGTCAGCGTCACCAAAGTCGTCGTCATCGAACTGCGGGTTTCCGTCGGCATCGAAGTCGACGTCGAAGTCCTCGGCATCGAATTCGCTAGAGGCCCAGCCGCCGCCCGGGGCGACAACCGTCTCCTCCTCCAGCTTTCCATGCGGGTAATGGAACTGGGTATCGGCCTCTTTTTCAGGCTGGTGGTTAGTCATGGCAGGACTCCTTGACAATATCGGTCAGGGCCTCGAGCACCTGCTCTAGGCTCAGTTCGGAGGTATCGACCACCGTGGCATCGTCTGCCGGGCGCAACGGCGAGGTCGCGCGGGAAGAATCGGCGGCATCGCGGCGCTCGACATCGGCCAGCACGGCATCGAAGTCGGAGTCGCGGCCGGCGGCCACGTTCTGGTCGTGGCGACGCTGGGCGCGCACGGGGGCGGAAGCAGTCAGGTAGACCTTCGCGGGGGCATCGGCCAGCACGACGGTGCCGATATCGCGGCCCTCCACGATGGCCCGGTGGGCATCGGCAGCCAGGCGGCGCTGCAACGCCACGAGGTTTTCGCGCACCTGCGGGATGGCAGAGACCGCGGACACGGCCTGGGTTACGGCGGCGCCGCGGATCTCGGCCGAGACATCCTCGCCGGCCAGGAGCACCTCCTTGGAATCCGGGTCATCACTCACCGTCAGCGGCAGGTCGGCCGTGGCGGCGATAACCCCCTCCGCGTCCTGCGGGTCCACGCCGGCGCGCAGCACAGCCAAGGTGGCCACGCGGTACATGGCGCCGGTGTCGACATACTTGGCGTCCAGGCGCTTAGCCAGGGCACGGCACGTAGAAGACTTGCCCGTTCCCGACGGGCCATCGACGGCCAGGATCAGGCCGCCTTCAGGCATATTGCTCAACATTTACATCCCCACCACGTTGTACAGGCTGGTCAATTCATTGCTATTGAGGGCGCGCAGCGAACCAGGCTTCATGTCGCCCAGCGAGACCGTGTGCAGCTTGGTGCGCACCAGGCGCTGGACCGGGAACCCGGCCTCTTTAAGCATGCGGCGCACGATGTGCTTGCGGCCCTCGTGCAGCTCGATGCGCACCAGGGAATAGCCCTGGTTGGTATCGACGATCTGGGCGAAGTCGGCCTTGGCCGGGCCATCCTCCAGCTCCAGGCCTTCCTTGAGCTGGCGGACCAGTTTGTTGCTGGCCTCGCCTAGGACGGTGGCCAGGTAGGTCTTGTGCACCTCGTACTTGGGGTGCATCAGGCGGTTGGCCAGTTCGCCGTCGTTGGTCAGGAGGATAAGGCCCTCGGTGTCGGCGTCGAGGCGGCCGACGTGGAACAGGCGCTGGCCGGCGGCGACCTTCTCGGCCACGACATCGCCGATGCACGGGCGGCCCAGCTCGTCCGACATCGTCGACTGCATGCCGCGCGGCTTGTTGAACACGAAGTACTCGGTGTCTTCGTTGACGTTGATGCGCACGCCGTCGACGCGGATGACGTCCTC
>CAVFKS010000140.1:0-3353 GCA_963623015.1 Clostridia bacterium | reverse complement strand
AATTTACACCCCGCCGCAACCGACTTCTGGCAATCCTAGCACTGCATCATGGTTGATTGCGCCAACGGCCCTAACCCTTAAGCTTCACGCTTAGCGTTTTGGCACGTCACGGCGCATGCATTTCATAAAGTACCAGCACAGCGGCCCAATCCTTAAATCGAGCCTTGCTCTCCCCCACCTGCGCAAACGCGGAACTGGCCCAGGAAGGACCCAAAAAGGATCGACAGGCAATCCGCAGGCGATCCGCAGATGCTCAGCAGACAAGCCACGAAAGCCCCACGCGGGAGCCACTGGGACAAACGCGTGGGGCACAAAGTGGTGCCTATTTGAAGGCGGCAGCCTCTGTGGTCACCGCGCGACGCAGGTCAGCGACCTGGGGGCCGGCGGCTAGGATTGCGCGCGAGATGTTGGCAAAGCCCAGCTCCGGGGCATCCTGGGTGAGCTTCTTCACGTCCTCGGCACTAGCACCTTGGGCGCCCACGCCGGGCAGGAGCACCGGGCCGGCGAGCTCGCCGAGCCGCGGCGGCTGCGCCAGGGTCGCGCCTACCACGACACCGACGTTGCCATAGCCGCCGGCCTGCCTGTGGGTGGCGTTGCGCGCAGCACACTCGTCCACGACTGCCTGCGCAACGGAGCGCTCAGCATCGATTGCCGACGACTGCAAAGCCCTAGCCTCCGGGTTGGAGGTAGCGGCCAGCACGAAGATGCCCCGCCCGGTCTCCTCGGCGACGTCGAAGGCCTGAGCCAGCGCGCCCACGCCCAGGTAGGGCGAAAGCGTCACCGCATCCGAGCACAGCGGGGATCCGTCGCCCAGCCACGCCTGCGCGTAGCCGGCCATGGTGCTGCCGATGTCGCCGCGCTTGGCATCCGATACCGTGAGCGTGCCCGCCTCGCGCAGGCCGGCCAAGGCTTCCTCGAGGACGGCCAGGCCCTGCGAGCCGAAGCGCTCGAAGAAGGCCACCTGGGGCTTGACCAGGGCGGCGGTGTCGGCGAAGGCCTCCACGCACGTCATCGTGAAGGAACGCAGGCCGTCGACGTTATCCGGCAGGCCCCACTGCTCCAGTAGGTGCGCGTGCGGATCGATGCCGACGCACAGGCGCCCGCGCTCGGCGCCGGCGGCCACCAGGCGGTCGCCGAACGTGCCAGGTGCAGTTTTACTTGGCTGGGGCATGCTTGAGCTCCTGCAGGGCGCGCACGGTCACGGCGTCGTTGCGGCGGGCCTCGATGCCCTGGACCGCGGCGGTCACGCCCTGGACGGTGGTAATGAGCGGGATGTCGGCGGAAACGGCGGCGGCACGGATGTCGTAGCCGTCGTGGCGAGCGCCCGCCGAGCCGGCCGGGGTGTTGAGAATGAGGTCGATCTTGCCGGCCAGAATCTGGTCCACAATCGACTCGGTGCCCTCGCCGGCCTCGGAGACCTTGGCGGCTACGGTGCACTCGATGCCGTTGCGGCGCAGCATCTGCGCAGTGCCGGAGGTAGCCACAATCTCATAGCCCATGTAGGCCAGGCGCTGAATCGGGAAGATGAGCATGCGCTTGTCCCGGTTGGCCACGGAGACGAACACCGTGCCCTCGGTGGGAAGCTCGCCGAACGCTGCTGCCTCGCCCTTGGCGTAGGCGGTGCCGAAGTTATCGGCCAGGCCCATGACCTCGCCGGTGGACTTCATCTCCGGGCTCAGCAGGGTATCGAGCAGCGTGCCATCCGGGCGGCGGAAGCGGTTGAACGGCAGCACGGCTTCCTTGACCGCGATGGGGTGCTCCAGCGGCAGGGAGCCGCCGTCGTAGTCGCTGGGAATCATGCCCTCCTCGCGCAGCTGCGCGATGGAAGCGCCCAGCATGACGCGGGCGGCAGCCTTCGCCAGCTGCACGCCGGTGGCCTTGGAGACGAATGGCACGGTGCGCGAGGCGCGCGGGTTGGCCTCGATGACGTAGAGGATGTCGTCCTTGAGCGCGTACTGGACATTCATCAGGCCGCGCACGCCGATGCCGTGGGCGAGGGCGCGGGTGGACTCGCGGACCTTCTCGATGTCCTCGGGCCCCAGCGTCATCGGCGGCAAAGCACAGGAGGAGTCACCGGAGTGGATGCCGGCTTCCTCGATGTGCTCCATGACGCCGCCCAGGTAAACCTCCTCGCCATCGCACAGCGCGTCGACGTCGATCTCGATGGCGTTGTCCAGGAAGCGGTCCACTAGCACCGGGTGGTCCGAGGTGATCTCGGTGGCGCGCTCGATGTAGTCGCGCAGGGAGGCCTCGTCGTAGACAATCTCCATGCCGCGGCCGCCCAGCACGTAGGACGGGCGGACCAGGACCGGGTAGCCAATGGCAGACGCCACGTCGCGCGCCTCCTCGAAGGAGGTGGCAGTGCCAAAATCGGGTGCGGGCAGGCCGGCGGCGGCGAGAACCTTGCCGAACTCGCCACGGTCCTCGGCCAGGTCAATGGCGGCGGCGCTGGTGCCCACCACCGGCACGCCGGCCTCGGTCAGGCGCTCCGCCAGGCCCAGCGGGGTCTGGCCGCCGAGCTGGACGATGACGCCGGCGACCTTCCCAGACTGCGCCTCAGCGTGGTAGACCTCCATGACGTCCTCGAAGGTCAGCGGCTCGAAGTAGAGGCGGTCGGCGGTGTCGTAGTCGGTGGAGACAGTCTCCGGGTTGCAGTTGACCATGACGGTCTCGTAGCCGGCGCGGGAGAGCTCCAGGGCGGCGTGGACGCAGGAGTAGTCGAACTCGATGCCCTGGCCGATGCGGTTGGGGCCAGAACCCAAGATGATGACCTTGCCACCCGGCTTATCCGCGGCGGTCTCGGACGCCGGGCGGACCTCGCTCTCGGCGTTCGGGTCGAGCTCATAGGCCGAGTAGTGGTACGGGGTCTGGGCCTCGAACTCGCCGGCGCAGGTGTCCACCGTCTTGTAGACCGGGCGGATGTTCAGGCTCCAGCGCAGGCGGCGCACGCCGTCCTCGCCCGCGAACTCGGGGCGCAGAGCGGCAATCTGGGCATCGGAAAGCCCCCAGCACTTAGCCTCGCGCAACAGCTCGGCGTCGAGCACCGGGGCCGCAATGAGGCGCTCGCGGAAGTCCACCAGGGCCTCCAGCTCGGCCAGGAACCAGGGGTCGATGCCGCTGGCCTCGTGGACCTGCTCCACAGTCGCGCCGAGGCGCAGGGCCAGCTCGGCGTCGTACATGCGGCCCTCGGTCGGGCGGCGCAGGTCGTCCAGGATTGCCTCGACGTCGCCGGCGCGCTCGCCCGCGAAGTACTCGTCCGGCTTGGTCCAGAACCCGGCCTGCTTCTGCTCCAGGGAGCGCATGACTTTGTTGAGGCCCTGGATATAGTTGCGGCCAATCCCCATGGCCTCACC
>CAVFKS010000139.1:2881-3375 GCA_963623015.1 Clostridia bacterium | reverse complement strand
CCGTGTACGCCGGGATCCCGGCCGAAGCCGCCGTTCCGGGCGAACTACAGGACATAATAATTGAGGACATTAGTGACAAGGTTGCCGAGGTCCAAAAGTACGTACCGGGCTATGCCCTGACCGCAGAACCGCAATTCGAGGCGGCAAATGACCGCTGGGGCGGCATGGGGCGCGTAACTGCGCTGGTACAGGTCCGCGGGGCCGCCGACTATCTGCCTGATTTTGCAGGCAACTTGGACATCATTACTTCCGCTGCAACGCGGACTGCTGACCTCCTCGCGCAGAAGATCATCGATAAGAAGGGTAACTAAAGCACATGAGCTACAAGACTTTTCAGCACCAACCGCCCTACCAGGTCCGCGTCAACGACACCACGCTGCGCGACGGCTCGCACGCAGTTAGCCACCAGTTCACCGAGGAACAGGTCCGAAACGTCACCCGCGCCCTCGATGGCGCCGGTGTCCAGGTAATCGAGGTCGCCCACGGCGATGGCC
>CAVFKS010000139.1:0-2829 GCA_963623015.1 Clostridia bacterium | reverse complement strand
ACTCACTGCACTGAGGCGGACATTTCGCCGCAGTACTTTGAATACGCCCGTGACCTGGGGCTGGAGACGGCGGGGTTCCTCATGCTCTCCCACATGGCTGAGCCAGCCAAGCTAGCGCAGCAGGCGCGTATCATGGCCGACGCTGGCTGCCAGTGCGTGATGGTGGTCGATTCCGCCGGGCACTTGATTCTGGAGGAGGTCTCCGACCGTGTGGACGCCCTCGTGCAGGAGCTGGGGGACGATGCCCAGGTTGGGTATCACGGCCACCAAAATCTCTCGGTGGGCGTTGCCAACTCGGTGCTCGCAGTTCGCGCGGGCGCGAAGCAGATCGATGGGTCCCTCGCGGCGCTGGGCGCTGGCGCCGGAAACTCTCCGACCGAGATTCTGGCGGCAGTATTCGAGCGCTTGGACATCGAAACCGGCTTGGATACCACCAAGCTTCTCGATGCCGCCGAGGAGGTCGTACGCCCGCTGATGACGCGCGTTCCCATCATGGATCGTTCCTCCATCGTCCAGGGCAAGGCCGGCGTGTACAACTCCTTCTTGATCCACGCCGAGCGAGCCTCCGAGCGCTATGGAGTCGCGGCCGCCGACATCCTGGAAGAGGTGGGCCGCCGCAAGCTAGTTGGCGGCCAGGAAGACATGATCATCGATGTCGCCATTGCGCTGAAGAAGGAGTCCTCGGACTAAGACGGGACTCGACTATCCTGGTAGGAGTGCAACCGGTATATTCAGCCATTCCCGCGCTCGATTTGAGCGAAAAGCGCAGCTCTACGGCCAAAGCGATGGACGTACTCAAAGTGCTCGCGGAAGACCCCCTGGGGTCGGTGGGCGTAACGGAGCTCGCCAGTCGGGTGCGGTTGTCCAAGTCCACGGTGCACCGCATCCTGCAGGAGCTCCTGGCCGCCGGATCCGTCGAGCAGGTAGAAAACCAGTACATATTGGCCACCTGGCTGGTCTCCCAGCTCAACCCGCGGGAGACCAGCAGGTCGCGCGAGCTGCGCGAGCTGCTCACCCCATTCCTGACGCAGGTGTATTCCCGGACGCACGAAACCTGCCACTTGGCGGTGCTCAACGGCTCGGAAGTGCTGTATTTGAATAAGCTGTCGGGCCGCCAAGCCCTTCCGAGCCCTTCGCGGGCGGGCGGGCGCGCGCCTTCTTATTGCACCGGTGTGGGAAAGGTTCTGCTGGCGTATAACCCCGCCGCTGCCAAGGCGGTGATGGAATCCCACCTCGTGCGCTGGACCCCGAACACGATCACCTCGCCGAGCAAATTGAAACAAGAGCTGGAACATATCCGTTCCACGGGTCTTGGGTACGACCGGGAGGAAATCAAGCTGGGGATGACCTGCGTGGCTGCACCCATCGAAGATAGGAAGGGAGTGGTCGCGGCATTGTCCATCTCCGGGATTACGGGCAAATACGCGCAGGGGGAGCTCGCCGACTCGCTAAAAACAGTATGCGCGGCGGCGTCACGGGCGCTAAAAGTGTGACGGTCTGCCGCTGGATATCCTCCGTTATGGTCGTGCCGGGCGTCTGCGCATTGCGTACCAGCGCCGCAAGAACCTGGCGCAGCTGGGGTAGCCGTCCATCGGCACACTGGGCAAATGGGTGAGGATTACACCTCCCTTGTGAGGATGTGTGCTCCCCGCGTATTCAGGTACGATGCCGCATCAGTTTCGGCCTGCTCGCTCGCACGAGCGTTCTTCTGCGTAAGAGGAGGTGAGCCTAGAACAACAAGGCGGGCGCAGCTAGCACGAATGTGCTCTAGGCGGGCTTTTGCAGCAGATTCACACCGATTGCAGCAACCCCAATTGGACTTTGGCGCTCCCCGCAGGAAGGCTGGTAATCAAGGACAGCGCCGGAGCTGGCAGGGACCTCGTAGCCGCCACCGCCGCAATGCCAGCCATTGGTGGCGTCGTAAAAGGCTCCGGAGCCTACCTTCGGGCCACCTGGAGGGTTCGGGGACATGTACTCTTCCATTGTCTTGAGCCCCTCGGTGCAATCAGTGCCATCGGCCAGTGCGATGACGCGCGCAGGTTCATCATTGAGGAACGTGACATCCCCGCAGTAGTCACCTTCGCGGGCAGGGCCGGTGACTGGCTGGGCATTGAAATCACTCGCGGGGGCGTAGGCCTCGAAAGTGTCCCCGCGCAGAGTCAGAGAGTGCGCGCCGCGGGTGATGGTCATCGTGCTATCCGGGTGGTAGGCAAGTGTAAAGTCGGCGGCGGTGACGGCTTGGCCTGGCTCTAGGATTCCGTCTTTTTCAAACCCTTGGAAGCCGGGAGCGGCCAGCGGGAAGAAGCCGATCGCAGGATCGTAGGCATACACATTTTCGTCGAATGAACCTGCGTATTCAGTGCCTGGAATCCGGCAATCGAAAATGTCTTCTTCCGGCTTGATAAAGCACTGCGTTGGAAGGCCTGCAAAGTCGATGGCGTATGTGCTATTGCGCTCAAATCGTGCTGGATCTACTTCCGTGAGCTCAGGCTCGGGTTCGGGCTCCGGAGCCATCTCTTCGGTAGGGGAGTCCTGGGCTTCGGTCTGGCCTGGGGTGACGGTCACGGTGCTCGTTGACTTCGGAGTCGACTGGGAGGTCGAGTCCAGTGCGCAGCCGGTGACCAGCAGTGCGCTGGCCGTGAGGATAGGGACAACTTTCTGCATGTGCTTGACCTTATCAGCTGGGTCTCAGGAACACAGGGGCTTGGCCGGCGGAATTGCAGCAGATCTATGAGGGGCCTTCGTTGCGAGCGTTAGATCGGGCGATTGAGTTTGAGAGTGTCCGTTTGTTTGTGTGCGGGGCTTGGTTTACAAGTAATCCGCGAATCG
>CAVFKS010000138.1:0-3556 GCA_963623015.1 Clostridia bacterium | reverse complement strand
CTGCTGCAGGTTCCCGGCCACCACATGGTGCTCAACTCGCTGGCGGCGCTCATCTCGGGTGCTTTGGCCGGCGGCGATCCGCAGAAGCTGGCCGCGGGCTTAAGCGACTTTACCGGCGTGCGCCGCCGCTTCGAGTTCCGCGGCGCCGTTGCCCTTCCCGCCGCTGCCGTAAGTGGCGCTAGCGGGGCTCCGGAGCCGGTTCGGGTCTTCGACGACTACGCCCACCACCCAACTGAGGTGCGCGCGGTGCTCACGGCGGCGCGCGAGCAGGTAGCTTCGGCGGGCACAGGCCGCGTCATCGTCTGCTTCCAGCCGCACCTGTACTCCCGCACCGTGGAATTCCAGCAGGAATTCGCCGACGCCCTAGCGCTGGCGGACGTGGCCGTCGTGCTCGACATCTACGGCGCGCGCGAGCAGCCCGTGGAGGGGGTGACCTCCCGAATCATCACCGAGAAGATGCCGCAGGGCCGCGCGCTTTACGAGCCGGACTTCTCCGCCGCGCCCCGCGTCATCGCCGAGATGGCCCAGCCGGGCGATGTCGTGCTGACCATGGGGGCAGGTTCCGTGACGCTGCTCGCCGCGGAAATCCTCGACGAGCTGGAGCGCCGCGGGGACATGGGCAATGCGAGCTAAGGCCCTGTGGTGGAGCTTTGGCGGGATCCTGGCTCTGGTGGCCCTAGTCGTGGGGCTGGCCTATGCCTTCCCGCTGCTCAAGGTCAATGACATCGAGGTCACCGGGGCCGCGCATGTGAGCGTGGAGGAGGCCGAGGTCGCCTCGGGGCTCCAGCGCGGCGAGAACCTGGTGCGCATTAGCCCGCAAGAGGCCGCTGCCGGGGTGGCCCAGCTGCCCTGGGTCAAGTCGGCCACCGTGTCCCGCAGTTTCCCGGACGGGGTCCGGATTGACATCGTCGAGCGCGACGCCGTGGCCTATTCGCAGGCCGAGGACGGCGCGCACCTCATCGACTCGCACGGCGATGAGTTCCTCATCGGCGAGCCCCCGGCCGAGGCCGTGGCCCTGCGCGGGGGAGAGTCTGGCTCGCCCAACTGGCAGGGGGCGGTAGAGATCCTCGCCGCGCTGCCGCCGGAGTTGCGGGTCCAGGCCCGCGAGATCGACACCACGGACCGCTTCAACTACGTGTTCCACATGAACGATGACCGCGTGGTGGTCTGGGGCGCTAGCGAAGACAACGCCGACAAGGCTCGGGCGCTAGCCGCCGTGCTCCAGATGGAGGGCAATAACTGGAACATCTCCAACCCGGAGCTGGTTACCTCCGCTTAAGCGCGCGGGGCGCCTCACCCGCGCGGCGGGTGGGGCAGAAGTGACAAAAGCCCAGTTCAGAAACTCTAAAGTAGAGGTAGAGGGTTCCGACACGCGGAGAAAATCCGCCACTTTTCGTGGCTGTCGGTGATGATGGAGGAAGTCGCCGAGCGCGTCCTCGTTAAAAGACACCACTAATGAACCACCACCGGTGAAAGGCACCCTCCACTTATGACCACCCCGAGCAATAACAACCTCGCAGACATCAAGGTCGTCGGCGTCGGCGGCGGCGGCGTCAACGCCGTCAACCGCATGATCGAAGAAGGCCTCAAGGGCGTCGAGTTCGTCGCTGTGAACACCGACGCGCAGGCACTTATCCTCAGCGATGCCGACTCCAAGCTGGACATCGGCCGCGAGGCCACCCGTGGCCTGGGCGCCGGCGCCAACCCGGAGGTCGGCCGCCAGGCCGCAGAAGACTCCAAGTCCGAGCTGGAGGAGTACCTCCGCGGCGCGGACATGGTCTTCGTCACCGCCGGCGAGGGCGGCGGCACCGGCACCGGCGCGGCCCCCGTGGTGGCCTCCATCGCCAAGAAGCAGGGCTCCCTGACCGTCGGCGTGGTGACCAAGCCCTTCAACTTCGAGGGCAAGCGCCGCACCCGCCAGGCCGAAGAGGGCATCCAGACGCTGTCTGAGGTCTGCGACACCCTGATTGTCATCCCGAACGAGCGCCTGCTGCAGCTCTCCGATGAGGAGCTGCCCATCGTCGAGGCCTTTCGCCTGGCCGATGACGTCCTCCACAACGGTGTCCAGGGCATTACCAACCTGATCACCACCCCGGGCATGATCAACGTCGACTTTGCCGACGTTCGCTCCGTCATGGCCGACGCCGGCTCCGCCCTCATGGGCATCGGCACCGCCCGCGGCGATAACCGCGGCGTGGCCGCAACGGAGCAGGCCATCAACTCCCCGCTGCTGGAGTCCACCATGCACGGCGCCAAGGGCGTGCTGCTGTCGATCGCGGGCGGCTCCGACCTGGGCCTGCATGAGATCAACCAGGCCGTGAGCATGGTCACCGACCACGCGGACGAGGACGCCAACATCATCTTCGGTACCATCATCGACGATTCCCTGGGCGATGAGATCCGCGTGACCGTCATCGCCACCGGTTTCGATGCCGAGGCCAACCGCCACGCCAACGCTTCTGCCGGCTACATCTCGCACGATAACCCGGCACCGGCCCGCGAGGCTGCCCCGCAGCGCTCGGAGGCCACCCCGGCGCCTTCCCGCGGCTCCCTGTTTGAGGACCGCGAGCCGGCCCGCGACGCCGCCCCGGCGCAGCCTTCCTACCGCGAGTCGGCCCGCGACGTGCGCGAGCCGCGCGAGGAGGCCTACCAGCCGCGTCACCGCTACGCCGATTCCGAGCGCCCGGCCCGCCGTGGTGACGAGGGGCTATTTACCCACCGCGAGGATTCCCGCGACGCCGGCCGTGGCCCGTCGCGTTCCACCGGCTGGGATGATGACGATGACCTCGACGTGCCGGACTTCCTGCGCTAAAGCCTAGGCGCTTCGCGCTAGTCTGGAGTGCATGCCAGTTAACGAGGAAGCACACATCAACCGCCCCGTCCGCATGGTGTTTACCACCCGTGCAGGCGGGGTTTCGGCGTCCCCGTATGACGCCTTCAATCTGGGCGCACACGTGGGAGATGACGCAGACGCCGTTGCCGCCAACCGCGCGCGGCTGCAAAGCGTGTTGGGCCTAGACCACATCGCCTACATGGAGCAGCTCCATACCAACCACGTCACGGTGCTGCGCGCCGCCGACATCCCCGACGTTGCTGCCGCCGTAGCCTCGCCCATTCCGGCCACGGACGGCCTGGTCACTAACGTCCGCGAGCTAGGGCTGGCGGTGCTCGTAGCCGACTGCACCCCGGTGCTGCTGGCGGACCCGCAGGCCGGCGTCATCGCGGCAGTGCACGCCGGGCGCATGGGCGCGCGCAACGGGATCGTGCCCCGCGCAGTCGAGGAGATGGTCGCCCTGGGCGCCAAGCCGCGCAATATCCAGGCCCTGCTGGGGCCGGCGGCCTCCGGGCGCAACTATGAGGTGCCCGCGGAGATGGCTGCCGATGTCGAGGCCCATCTGCCGGGCGCGCGCTGCAAGACCGCGCAGGGCACCGACGGCATCGACATCCGCGCGGGCCTGGTCCGTCAGCTGATGAGCCTGGGGGTCACCGCCATCGAGGCCGACCCGCGCTGCACCATCGAGGACACCGACTTCTTCTCCTACCGCCGCGAGGGCAC
>CAVFKS010000137.1:0-3569 GCA_963623015.1 Clostridia bacterium | reverse complement strand
CACCTACTACGACAACCCTGCCGCTGGCACGATTACCGTTGGCTTCGTGAAGGTGCCGGCGGCTAACCCCTCTGCCCGCCGCGGTGCGTTGTTTACCAACCCGGGCGGCCCAGGCGGGGACGCCTATTCCTTTGCCGCCAACTCGGAGGTGGCCTGGCCTAAGGGCATCCGCCAGGAGTGGGACATCATCGGCGTCCAGCCCCGCGGCCTGCCGGGTTCTACCCCGCTGACGTGTGTGACCAAGGAGAATTTGGGCACGATGCCCAGTCCCCAGCAGCTCTTCGAGTCCTATACGGCATCTGGCAAGGCCACCCGCGATAACTGCGAGCGCCACACCCCGGGTTATACCAACGCGATCACCACGGAAAATACCGCCCGGGACTGGGACGCGGTGCGCCAGGCCTTGGGTGAGGAGCGCATCTCAATCATGGGCTTGAGTTACGGCACTCTGCTGGGCTCGGTCTATGCCACCCAGTTCCCCCAGCACACCGACCGCCTGGTGCTCGACTCCGCGGTGGATCCGGGCACGCTCTGGGCCCGCACGATGGAGGCCCAGGTGCCCGGCTACAAGATGGCTTATGATGACTTCTTCGCCTTCGTAGCTCGCAACGACGCCACCTACCACCTCGGGACTACCCCGCTGGCCGTCTACGAGTCATGGTCGCGCAAGGTCCAGGCTGAGTCCGGGATTCGCCCGACGGTCCTGCCGCCGAACGCCCAGGTAGGCGACCTTCCCCCGGGTCTGGAGATCGCCGGCCAGCCGGGCGCCGACCTCATGAGCGCCACCGGCCCGCTGCGCGTCAACGCCCAGGCCGCCGCCGATGCCGCCACGAGCCCTGGCTCCACGCTGGCTGCCTCCCCAACCTTCCACCTGACCCGCATGATGGTGCCGATGCCGGATAAGTGGGAGTCTATGGCCCGCCACATCGCCGGCCAGGAGGATCTAACGGCCGCGGCAAGTGCCGGACCCGACGCCGCCCCCACCGAGGAGCAGCAGGTGGACATCGCCTTGGCGCAGCTCAATGCCACGAGCATGCAAAATGTCATGATCTGCAACGAGGCCCACGCCCCTGGCAACCCGGCCTATATCCCGGAGATGTTCTGGAGCCAGTTTGTCACCGGCGATAGCTACTCCGCGTTTACCTCGGCCTACACCTCCGGTCTAGGCTGCGCCGGCCGCGGCCCGGTAACCCCGCCCGTAACGGTGAGCGGCACGGGCCTTGCCACCCGCCCGCTGCAGATTTCCGGCACCCGCGATCCGCAGACCCCCTACTGGCTCCACGACCGCATGGCCCGCGACATGGGCGCCCACGTCATCACGGTCAACGGCCCCGGCCATGGCCACGTCGCCGCCGGCAACGCCGCGGTTGACGATGCCGTCGTGGCTTACCTCCGTGACGGCCACACCGATGTGACCCAACTGCCGGGGCGCCACTAGCTTCCAAAAATGGCAATCTCGCGGCGGCAGACAGGTTTAGGCCTCGGCCATCCGTGGATCGCCGAAGAGCCACTCTGGCTCTGAGGCGCCCGGGGGTGGAGGGTTGCGGGAAAAGACCACCTTTCCAAAGGGTGAGCGCCAGGCCAACCTGCCCCGGATCCTCTCCATTCGCCCGTAACGGAAAATGTCCGGCCCATCATCGTTGCGCCCATTGTGAAAGGGGCACAACACACATAAGTTCGGCGGGTGCGTGCCCCGCCCTGTGACCAAGCGTGTAGGTGGTGGACTTGGGAGGATTCCGCCGGCCGGTTGCACCCCTGCATGGCGCAGGTTGGGGATTCCACCGCGGCGAGCACCCGCTGCTTGGCATTGGCATGCCGGTCCCGCCCGCCATCTACGGCTCCTTCCTCGGGGACTAGACGGTAGGAGTTGATCCCCACCCCGGCCGGGGTCTGCAGAATGATCCGCAAAGACTCCACGCTGAGCTCTTCGGCTACCTTGGCACCAGACCGCCAGGCCCCATCCGTGGAGCGCACGCGCACCTCATCACCCCTACCCGCCTCAATAGCTACCAAGTCGGCAGGGGTAAGAACCAGGTTGGTGGTAAACGTGGTGCGCACCCCACCCTCGCGCACAGCCTCCTGCAAGGCCTGCGGGCTGGTGGCAACCTTGCTCAGCTCCGCAATTACGTCCGAAGGCGCAGTAATCTTTAAATCCCTGTTGCCATTCTCCCGGCGGGTGACCTTCACGCCCGGTTCTGGATTCAGCGCCAGCTTGGCGGTGAGCTCCCTGCCCTTGGCCTTGATGGCCCGGGTATTCCTCAGCCCGGAGAGCTCCAGCCGAATATCCCAGGCCTTGTGCACATCCTCGGCTCGGCGGGCATAGTCTTCGATAAGAAGGAGGGCTTCCATGCTCAGCTGGTTCGCCCGCGCCTGGGTCACGGTGGCCTCGCGCTTCTTGGAATTCGAACACGGTCCCACATAAGGCCTGCCGGCCCGCTGGAGCTTGCGGGCCAAATCCGGGTCAAGGCCCAGCGCCAACAGCTGGTCGAGGTCTACCCCGCCAGCTGCCAGCACCGCATCCATGCCCGGCAAGTGCGCCGCGGCAATGGCCTTGAGAACGTCCATGCCCCGCAGCATAGAGCGACTGCAAAAGGTTTTCTAGGCCAAATTTTGGCCCTGTGGATAACTCGGCACCATCCCTCCGCCGTTGCACAATAAATTGTGCAACCCCCGCCACTTATCCACAGGCGTCCCCGGCTCGGGTGGCAAAAGCTTGCTGGATCCGGTAAAAAAGATCGGTTGCCTACTCGAAGTGGCACCCTCATTCAGGGGCAGTCAAGTTTTCGTGTGCAATGGGCCGAACAGCAATGGTCCAGCCTTCAACCCGAAGGAGGCGACACAGGGGCTCGCACCGAAACCCGCAACGAAAGCCGATACGGACTCCGAGGCGGAAACTCGCGTGACAATTGCATTGTCGAATATGCCGGAATTTATCAGAGGGTTACCAGCCGGAGTATCGGAAATCACCAAAGAACTCTATTGGCCGATTGTCAGCCCAGAAACGGGCGGAATATCCCCCAGATCTGCAGCATAGAAGGAAATAGCCGCCGAGAATTACTTCACGAGAGTCTTACCATGCATTTCATATAAGTTGGCTCCTGATACGAACCTTGCAGCTTGGCGCGTACCGGGCAGAGGGATTGTATATCTAGACCGCAGGCAATTCCGTCGACACATGGCCCCTAATCCAGAAGCAACTGGTGGCCCGGGACATTTCAAGAACTACCCTCCCACCAGGAAGGAATGGTACGATTTCTAGGGTGCTCCCGCATGTTCAAATAGTTCCACAGTTCGCCCAATTTGTTTTTTCTGTCAACGAGCGAAGAGAAAACTTTGGGGAAAAGCCGCTCAGCCTACCTGGGGAAGAGCGTGTCGGACATCTCTTAGTCACGAAATACAATAACGATCCTAGACTGCCCGACTGAAGTGCCCCAGGTTTTTGTTCCATTTAGGTAGCGGAGAAGATCGGGTAGATGCTGAGTAGATTTATCCAGGGTGTGAGAGTGTCAGGAAGGAGAGTGTCAGGAAGTTTGTGTGTGAGGCTCTGATCTGAAGGAGTTTCACTGATA
>CAVFKS010000136.1:0-3690 GCA_963623015.1 Clostridia bacterium | reverse complement strand
GAGCTGGTCATCCGGGATCACCAGGAACTTGAGCAGATCGTAGGCATCGGAGAGCACCTTGATGCGGGTCTGCACCAGGTCGGCGGCGATGGCGAACTTCTCCGCGTCATAGTCGGCCGGGAAGTCGGTGTACTCGCTCAGGTAAGCGCGCAGGCGCTCAGCGAAGTCGGCCGGCTCGAGCAGGCGGATGTGGTCGGCGTTGATGGCCTCCAGCTTCTTCTGGTCGAAGCGGGCCGGGTTGCCGAGCACGTCCTTGACGTCGAAGTTGGCCACCAACTCGTCGACGGAGAAGATGTCCTGATCCGCGGACAGGGACCAGCCCAGCAGGGACAGGTAGTTGAGCATGCCCTCCGGGATGATGCCGTTGTCGCGGTGGTTGAACAGGTTGGACTGGGGGTCGCGCTTGGACAGCTTCTTGTTGCCCTCACCCATCACAAAGGGCAGGTGGCCAAACTGCGGGGTCTGGCGGGCAATGCCGATGGCCTTGAGGGCCTCATAGAGGGCCAACTGGCGCGGGGTGGACGAGAGCAGGTCCTCGCCGCGCAGGACGTGGGTGATGTTCATCAGGGCGTCATCGACCGGGTTGACCAGGGTGTAGAGAGGTGCGCCATTGGAGCGGGCCACGACGTAGTCCGGCTGGGTGGCAGACTTAAACGTCATCTCCCCGCGCACCAGGTCATTCCAGGTCCAGTCCTGGTCCGGCATGCGCAGGCGCCACACGGGCTTGCGGCCCTCAGCCTCAAAGGCGGCAATTTGCTCTTCGGTGAGGTCGCGGTCGAAGTTGTCGTAGCCCAGCTTCGGGTCCTCACCCTTGGCCTTGTGGCGCTCCTCTACTTCCTCGGCGGTGGAGTATGCCGGGTAGACGTAGCCTGCCTCCTTGAGCTTTTCCAGGACGTCGGCGTAGATGTCCATGCGCTGCGACTGGCGGTAGGGGGCGTCCGGGCCACCCACGTTGACGCCTTCATCCCAACCCAGGCCCAGCCACTCCAGGGAGTCGATGATGGCCTGGTAGGACTCCTCCGAGTCCCGGGCGGCGTCGGTGTCTTCGATACGGAAGACGAGCTTGCCGCCGGTGTGGCGGGCATAGGCCCAGTTAAACAGGGCCGTGCGGACCATGCCCACGTGCGGGGTTCCGGTGGGCGAAGGGCAAAAACGTACGCGTACTTCTTCAGTCATGCCCACCATCGTAGACCAGCCAAACGTGCAGCCTGCATACCGTCCCCCGGCAGAGGGCGCACCCTACGGGGGTAGCACTAACGGGCATCACTTTCAATAATTCCAGGTAAGCATGGCAGGCGGGGGCATCACCTGAATGTAATGGGTTTCATTTTCTATAGTGAGTAGGTTGCCAAACTTCCAGAAAGGACTCCCCCGTGGCCAGCCGTCGCTCTCGTTATCTCGCCATCCTGACCTCCGTGGCCCTGCTCGGCCCCGCCACCCCCGTCGCCTGGGCCGGCCCGGACGACGGCAAGCACCTGGCCACGAAGACCCACGTCGATAGCCCCAAGACCTTCTGGGAAAACAATCGCTTTGCCCTCAAGAGCGAGTACGGGGACAACCTGACCCCCACCCAAGACACCGTGGCCTGGATTGGCAAGGGCTGGGCCCGCACCTTCGATGGCACCGACGGCGAGAACCAGTACCAGTTCACCCTGCCGGATAACGGCGCCTTCGACTTCTTCGGTAAGGCCGGGCAGACCTTTTACTCCGCCCCGCAGGGGACAAAAGGTGGCAATAACCCCATCTGGCTGGGCTTTGGCGCCGATGCCGCCCTACCCTCGAAGGACTTCAAGGAGGGCACCGCCGCGCTCGACCTGCTGGCGGTGGAAGGCCCCGGCGAGGTCGAGATGTTCCGCTACTACGACTCCCCGGAGGGCGCGGGGCTAGAACGACTGCTGGGCACCACGCCGTCCTCGCCGCGTTCGGCGCACCTGACGGCCGGCTCGCATACCCACAACTACACGCTGTTTTCCAAGCCCGGCCGCTACGTGTTGACCTACCGGACCACGGCACGCGCACTCGATGGCTCCCTTATTGCCTCCGAGCCCGTCCGCGCCTCGCTCCAGGTCGGCGGCGCCCAGCCCCTGGATAAGCCCACGCCAAGCCTCAAGGAGCGCTACGATGCCGCCCCGGCTGGCGATGCCGCCCGCGCCGGCTACCGCCTGAGCCTGGCGCCAAAGGCTGACCAGACCCGCGACGGCGATGACAAGCTGACCACCTTTACTTTTGAGTCCGACACCCCCACCAATGGCACGCTGACCCTGCTCAACGACGGCTACTTCCTCACCGATCTTCCCGTCAAGGACGGCAAGGCTCAGTGGGATGAGTTCCTAGGCCCCGAAGATTCCTCGATTCAGGCCGCCTATACCCCGGACCAGAGCGAAGCAGGCGGCGCGCGCTGGATCTCCCAGCCGGTGCAGTACACCGCCGGCGGCAGCACCGCTACTGACTCCACCAAGGCCGCCGCCACCTGGGAGGACAATTCCGGGACAGAGCGACCGCTGGCCGGCACGCAGATCCACGATGTCACCGCCCCGGGCATCAAGGCACGCATCGAGCCCGCGGGAGACTATGCAGCCAAGCTCATCGTGGAGACCGAGGACCCCGACTTCGCCGGCTTTGTCCGCGGCGGCTTCTACGAAAGCAAAGACGATAACAGCCCCTACATGGATGTCATGGGCGAGATCCACAATGGCCGCGCCGAGATCAACATCGACTACGGCACGGAAAACAACGGCTATGTTGGCCGCTTCCGCATCCTGCCCCACCCCCGGATGAACGCCACCGGAACCGAGCTGGTCCTGGGCGAAAAATACGAGTTCGGCAAGACCTACGAACTTTCCGGCAAGCTGGACCCCCCCGGCGATAAGCCCGGCACTGCCCCCAGCACGGAGCCGAGTACCGAGCCGAAGCCTTCCCCGCAGCCGAGCCCGGAGCCCGAAAAGCCCCGCGACGGCGTCTGTGACTCCCGGATCCTCCTCGATCAGGGCCACGTGGACATCGCCGCCCAGCTCCAGGGCAAGAACTTGAGCCTGGTGCTCAAGGATGAGACCAACATTGCCCATCACGGGGCTACCGAACGCCGCCTAGACGAGGTCACTTTCGCCGTGCCGGACCATGCTCGAATGACGCGTAACGCGCGCATGAAAGATCCCGCGCTGGACTTCCTAGGGGCTCAGGGCAGCAAGTTCTACCTGCTGCCGCAGGTTCAGAAGCAGAGCCTGGTCTGGCCGGGCTACAACACCCAGAAGGTTGACTTCACCAAGCTCCAGGGCCCGGTCCACCTCAACCTCAAACCAGTATCCGTGCCTGGCGGCGCTGCCTGGGGCCTTTTTACCGATAACGGTATGGGCAAGATCGACACGCTGGTTGACTCCACCAAGGACGATTACTCGCTCGAGGCAACTTTTGCCACCCACACCCACGTCAATTGGGCCTTTACCAAGCCCGGCCTCTACCAGTTGGCAGTAAACTACAGCGCCACCAGCGCTGACGGCACCGAACTTGCCTCCGAGCCTCAGGTGCTCACCGTCGCGGTGGGCGATGCCGCCGTGCGCGATTGCACGCCGCAGGACTCCCCGTCCGAGACGCCCAAACCCTCGCAGGATCCTAAGCCCTCACAGGAGCCCAAGCCCAGCGAAGAACCCTCACCGAGCACTAAGCCCACGCCTTCTGAAGAACCGGAACCCT
>CAVFKS010000135.1:0-3835 GCA_963623015.1 Clostridia bacterium | reverse complement strand
CCTGTGTGCCGGCCTGGTGGCCGGCACACAGGTGGCGGCCGATACCGCGGCGGTGGCCCGGGACCGGTATGCGGAGGCGGTCGAGGACCGGAACTTTGCTATCGGCGGCGGTGGTGCCGCCCTGGCCGGCCTCGCCGGCGGCGGCGTCGCAATCGCGGGGGCGCGGCGGCGCAAGCGGGCCCGGCAGGCGCTT
This sequence comes from Clostridia bacterium, assembly GCA_963623015.1. Taxonomy (GTDB): domain Bacteria; phylum Actinomycetota; class Actinomycetes; order Mycobacteriales; family Mycobacteriaceae; genus Corynebacterium. Next base: position 3,642 of record CAVFKS010000135.1, on the reverse strand, counting down.
CGGGCCCGCAGCGACTGGGAATACGTGACCCAGACCTACACCAACCTGGCGCACCGGCTCGACGAAATCGATCTGCGGGCGCACTCGGTGACCTCCGGCTTGATTGACGCGCAGCTGCGCGGGCAGTGGGAAAAGGTGCGCGACGAGTTCCTGGCCTTGGACTCGCAGGTCAACGGCGGTGAGGTGGGATCCCTGCGGGCGGGCTCGCCGGACGAGCACTTCTATGAGCACCGGGAGGAGCTCGCACGCGCGCGGGAGACGGTCGATGGAATGTCCAACGCCGAGGACAATATCGAGGCAATCTTCCAACTCGAGCGCGGCGATGCCAACGCGCGCCGCCGCGAGCTCGAGTCCCTGCGCCGCGACGTCGTGGCCGCGCAAGCGGAGCTGGCCGATAGCGGCGAGAAGAAATCTGCCGAGCTCATCGGGCAGCTGGATCGGGTCCGGGAGGGCATCGCCAGGCTGGATGGCAATGCGCAGGCCCCCGGGTTCGTGGAGGAATTCCTGCGCCTGCAAAGCGACTACCACTCGGTCCTGGAGCAGGTGGTGCGCTGGCACTACTCCGACATCGATCTGGATTCCGCCGAGCCTGCGCGCGCCCCGCGCCTGACCGACAGCGACTACCGGCCCGGCTATGGCATTAATTCCTTCGTGCCCTTCTGGGCGGTGAGCACCTGGCACGCAGATACCGCCGCCGCCCAGCAGGCCAGCGCCAGCAGCGGGACAAATACCTCGTTTAGCTCGGGGTTCTCCGGCGCCGGGGGCTCTTCTTCGTTCTAGCCGCCGATGGTCGGCTGATGCATTCCGCTTTGAGGATGAAATTCTCAGTTTTAAGCACAGCGCGAGGAATAGTGCATGAGTTAAACTCCCTATAAAACTTATTGCTCGTTGGGCCGCGCCGCAGTAGTAGGGGCGGGGATCTACGCTGTGGAAAGGGTTGGGTGGGTGATGGATGCTGGTGGTTCTTTTCCGACGTTGAGGTGCAAAAACCTCGACCTGGGGTGGAAAGAGTCGGAGCCTGTCTTGCGGGGCGTGAGCTTGAGTCTTTCTCGAGGAGTTCATTGCATAACGGGGCCCAACGGTTGCGGTAAAACTACCCTGGTACGCACCCTAGCGGGCGTTATTCCTCCCTTGTCGGGACAGGTGATAGTAGATGGGGAGGTAGGGTATTTATCTCATCTTCCCGGAATCTATTCGCAGCTAACTGTTGAGGAAAATTTGCAACAGTGGTCTCGCTTCCTAGATCCACACGGTAAAAGCCCGATAGTCAAATTATGGTTGAGCTGGCCTTAACTGATATTGGTAGCCAAAAGACGTCCACCCTCTCCCAAGGACAGCGTCAGCGGCTCGGCCTAGCTCGTGCTCTCCTGGGGCGGCCAGACGTGGTCTTTCTAGATGAGCCCACGGCTGGCATGGATCCCTCGATGAAGCGTTCAACGCACCAGGTCCTTCGGCAGATTGGTAAACAGGCCTTTGTCGTAGTGACTTCTCATGATTTGCTCGAAGTGTCGGAACTGGCAACGAGCGTCATCCAGATTTCAAGATCGGGAGAGGTGCGCCAGGAAAACGCGAGTGCTGCGGCCGCTTTGGCTAGCCGTAGGGGTCGGATTTCGGTTGCGGCCGCAGATGCTGAAAAGGCTGTCTTGCTGCTTACTGAGGGCAAGGCGCAAAGTGAGAGTGCAGGATGGATTGCGGTAGAGATATCCTCCGAATTCGGGCTATCGCGTGTTGTGGAGCTTTTAGCCTCAGCCGGAATTGAGATTCGAGCTATTGATGATCTGCAAGGCCTAGAAACGTACTACAAGGGATAAAACATGCTTCTGCGCTTCTATCTGTTCAAATCCTGGCGAGAGCAATGGAAAACGCTCGTTCTGCTGCCTCTGTGCGCTTTTCTTGTTGCTATTTTGCTGGCGGCTACCGTGTATTTCTTTCCAGAGGCGCTTACCGGGGCTAGCCTGAGGGCTGTAGAAAGTGGGACAAATGGGCTTGATTCCGACATTCAAGCGAAAATGGGGCCGGAAGGCTCTCTCTTAGTGGCCGCTGTTATCAGCCAAGCCCCGCTTATCGCTTCTCTTTTCGCAGGACTCATCGGGGCCAACGCTGTTATCGGTATCGCGGACGTTGAAGTTCGGTCAGGTGCACTGGAAGTAGTCCTCAGCCGAGGCTATGGCAAACGCGTCATCGTGTATTCGCTTGCGGCCGTCGCTGCCATTCTCTCGGCCCTTGCGACTGCGGTGTTGGTTACGGGATTTTACGGAGCCTCAGCAGCGTTCCTGACACAGAAGGGACTGGCTACAGAGGTCTTATGGAAAGTTCTTGTCCTACCTTGGTCATGCTTGGTCATGGGAATTGGGTTGGGGCTAGTTATCCAACTGTTGTTTCCGTCGCTTTCGCGGGTTAAAGCCGGAACCAGTGGAAATATTGCGCAACTGCTGGCGATGATTCCAACTATCGCAATATTCTTGCTTTTTACTTTTTCGTCCGAGGCAGCCCAAAGCACCACCACGGTCTGGGCAATCACTGCTTGCTTCGTACTACTAGCCGCCGCCCTCGTTTTTACGGTAGCGACTACCGTCAAGGTGGGAAAGCTATTGCAGCGCTAATTCGATCGTCGCTACTCGTATGAGTCCGTCTTCCGCAGGAGATACGGAAGGCGGACTCTTCAAGGTAAACGGCTTGCGGCGCCCACATCTAGCCGCCGATGGTCGGCTGAACGGTCTGCGCCCAGCTGACCTTGAGCTGGTGGGAAAACAGCGGGAAGGAGTGCGCGCCGGTGGCGGTGTAGTACCGGTTGACATCCACGCCGGCTGCGCGGGCGGTGCGGGTGTAGGCGTTAGTGCACTCGTTGGCGATCTTCTCGATGGCGGCCGGGCCCACGTACAAGCTGGGGGTGACGGTGCCGTCGATGGCGCCCGGGGTACCCGAGGCAGAGGCCACGAAGACCTTGACGCCGCGCAGGCGGTGCGGTTGGGCGTTGGGATCGTGGTCGGCCCAGGCGGCCGAGCCCGGCAGGCCCCAGGCGTTGAGCGAGGAGCCGCCGCCGGCGGCCATCAGGGCGGTGCTCACCGGCCAGCCCAGGGCGCCGGAGCGGACCGGGCAGCCGGAATAGGAGGCGGCAGCACGGAAGCGCTGCGGGGCGTGGCCAGCGATATCCAGGGCGGCCGCGCCGGTCGAGGACAGCCCGGCGATGGCGTCGCGGCCGTTGCCGTGGAACTCGGCATCGATAAGCGGCGGCAACTCCGCGGTCATGTACGTGTTCCACTTGTTGACGCCCAGGAAGGGATCGGCCGAATCCCAGTCGGTGTAGAGGGAATAGGCGCCGCCCAGCGGCATGACGACGTTGACGTTCTTGCCGGCAAACCACGGGCCAATGTCGGTGTGCGTCATCCAGTTCATGCCCTGGTTGCCGCCCTCAATGCCGGGCAGGAGGTAGAAGGTGCCGCGGGGCTGGTCGCCGGCCGGCAGGAGCACGTTATTGGTGATGACGGCGCGGTTGGCCGGCGACCAGACATCGACCTGCCAGTGGTTGCCGTTGACGTGGCGTTTGCTCACGATCTTCGGAGCATTGCCCAGCCAGGGCTGGGCGGGCTGGGTGGCCGCGGGCCGGAGGGTGCCATCTAGGAGGCTGGACTGGGCGTGGGC
>CAVFKS010000134.1:0-3862 GCA_963623015.1 Clostridia bacterium | reverse complement strand
GTCTACACGTTGCGCTCGCGCATCGACACGCTGGTCTCCACCGCCCCGGAGGCCGTCGACTTGGGCGCAGACTTTGCCCCCGTCGCGAGTTTTCTTTCCACGCCGGAAGGCACCGCCGTGGCCGCAGCACTCGGCCCCTTCGCCGAGGCCCAGGCTGGCCCCGTCACTTCCGCCGTAGTCGAGTCCCTGGCCCAGGCCGCGCGCACCATCGTCGTCGACACGAACGCTCACCGCGCGGCGCCGGGGCCGGTGGCCTGGCGCCTGGAGGCCGATCTGCCCCGCGGCGCGCGCTGGCTGCTGGATACCGTCGATCTGGACCCCGTCATCGATGCCGCGGTCACCCGCCTGCTGGCGGATGTGGTGCTCGTCGCGGACCTGGCGGCCGTCCACGAGCTGGTGTCCCAGGACCCGCGCCTGCGTGCCGTGACCCCGGACGGCGTGCTCGTCGGCGAGGGCTGGGTGCAGGCCGGCGCGGGCGCGTCCTCGACCGTCGAGGTCCATACCCGGGTGGCCGCCGCCGAGGCGGAGCTGGAGGAGGCCACCGCTTCCCTGGAGCTTCTGGCCGGAACGCTGGAGGGCGCCAAGGTCGCGGCAGAAGAGGCCCGGGTGGCCGCGGCGGCCGCCACGGCGGCGCTGCGTGAGCATGACACCGTCGCCCAGAGCTGGAAGCGCGATGCGGCTCGCTTGAAGCAGCAGTTCGAGGCCAACCAGGGGGAGCATCGGAAAGCTGCCGATGCCGCCACCGCCGCCGAGGCCCGCCTGGTGGGGCTGCGCGAGGAGTTGGCGCAGGCCCGCGACCGCCTGGCCCGCGTGGAGGGGGAGGACACCGGCGAGGAGCCCAGCTCCCAGGCCCGCGATGCCGCCAGCGCCGCACTGGAGCAGGTCAAGGCCATGGAGATGGAGGCGCAGTTGGCGTCCCGCTCCGCGCAGGACCGGTTAGGGCAGGAGGCCGGCCGCGCGGCAAGCCTGCGCCGCCAGGCCGAGCTGGAGCGCCAGAACCTGGCCCGCCACGAGCGGGCGATGGAGCGCCGGCGCGCCCAGGCGGAGTTGGCCCGGACGGTGCTTCGCCACGCGCGGGTGCTGGAGGAGCGCGCGGCTAAAGCCTACGAGCGCGCGACCTCCGAGCGGGACGCCACCGTGGCCCGCCGCGCCGAGCTCAACGCGCAGCTGCAGGCGGCCAAGCAGGCCGTGGGTGCGGTGCGCGCCCAGCTGGAGCGGCTTACTGCGGCGGTCCACGAGGCGGAGATCCAGTCCTCGCAAGCCCAGGTGCGCCTAGATGAGGCCGAGGCCAAGGCCAGCGAGCAGCTGGGCCTGTCGATTACGGACCTGCTGCGGGATTTCGCCCCGGGGCCCGACTTCGACCGCGCCGCGCACACCAAACGCCTCAAGCAGGCGGAAAAGGATCTCAACGCCCTGGGCAAGGTCAACCCCCTGGCGCTGGAGGAGTACAAGGCTCTGGAGGAGCGCTACGCCTTCCTGTCCACGCAACTAGACGATGTCCTAGCCGCCCGCAAGGATCTCACCGGCGTCATCGAGGACGTCGACCGCCAGATCCTGCAGCTGTTTACCGATGCCTGGCGCGACGTCGAGGCCGAGTTCCCGAAGGTCTTCCACACTCTCTTCCCCGGCGGCGAGGGCCGGCTAGTACTCACCGATCCCACGGACATGCTCACCACGGGCATCGAAGTCGAGGCCCGCCCGCCGGGCAAGAAAGTCAAGCGCCTGTCCTTGCTCTCGGGCGGGGAGAAGTCCCTGACGGCGCTGGCGATGCTCGTGGCCATCTTCCGCGCCCGGCCCAGCCCCTTCTATGTCATGGACGAGGTCGAGGCCGCCCTCGACGACGTCAACCTGCGCCGCCTCATCGCTTTGTTTGAGGAGCTGCGCCAGGACTCTCAGCTCATCGTGATTACGCACCAAAAGCCCACGATGGATGTGGCCAACGTGCTCTACGGCGTGACCATGCGCGGCGATGGCATAACCCGGGTCATCTCCCAGCGCATGAGCCCCGCCGGCGCTGCCCCCGGCACGCAGCAGGCCGCCGGCGATGCCGCCCGCATCGGCGTCGATGCCCCGCGCCCATCCGAGCCGGGGGAGACCGGCTCGCAGCCCGCACCGGAGGCCTAGCGGTGCGGCTGGGCGGCCCTTAAAGGCGGTGTGCCGTGGCTTCTACGCCGGTGGTTTGGCACTATAGAGACTATGAATTCAATGTTGTGGTTAGTCATCGGCGTAGTCGCCGTTATTATCCTGCTGGCAATCATCCTGCTTGTCGTGGGCAAAAAGCGCGGGGAGTCGAAGCGCGTGTCCTTCGACAAGCCCGCCGCGGATACCTCGAAGGAGCTCACTAGGGAAGAAAAGTCGGGCGATTATCAGGCCAGCGGTGGTTTTAGCTTTGCCCCTGCCGGCGATCCCGCCAAGCAGCCTGCCGCGCCCGCCCAGCCGGCGGCACCTGCCCAGCCTGCCCAGCCGGACGCCGCCGCGCTCGCCGCGGCCCAGCTGGAACAGGAGGCCGCGCAGACAGAAGCAGAGGAGTCGGCCGTTGCTGACCTAGCTGCCGAGTCCCAGGCTGCCGAAGACCAGACCGCGGCCGAGCCGGAGGAGGTCGCGCAGGCTGAACCCGTAGAGGAGACGGAAGTCCAGCCTGAAGATCATGCTGACGAGACCGCGGCGGCGGCCGAGGCTGAGGCTGAGTCGGAGGCTGCAGTCGCGGCTGTGGAGGAAGCGCCAGTTGCGCCGGAAGCCGAGCCCGATGCCGAGCCGGAAGCTGAGCCTGAAGTTAAGGAGGCATCGGCAGCCGAGGCTGAAGACGCCGCCGCTGCCGCGGGCGCGCAGACGGATGCCGCGGAGGCCGCGCTGGTAGCCACCCCGGCGCCGGCCGAGGATGCAACCCCGGCCCAGCCGGTAGACGATATCGACCCGGCTGCCGGGCGCCTGGGGCGCCTGCGCGGGCGGCTGTCGCGCTCGCAGAACGCCATCGGCCAGGGCCTGCTGGGAATCCTGTCGCAGGGCGACCTGGACGAGGACGCCTGGGAAGAAATCGAAGACACCCTCATCATGGCGGACCTGGGCACCAAGACCACCCTGCAGGTCACCGAGAACCTGCGCGAGATGATCGCCCAGCGCGGCGTGAGCTCCGAGGCCGAGGCCCGCGCCATGCTGCGCGAGGCCCTCATCAACGCCGGCCACCCCGAAATGGACCGCTCCATCAAGGCCATGCCCAACGCCGGCAAGCCCGCCGTCATCATGGTCGTCGGCGTCAACGGCACCGGCAAGACCACCACCACGGGCAAGCTGGCCCGCGTGCTGGTGTCCATGGGCCATTCCGTCTTGCTGGGCGCGGCGGATACTTTCCGTGCCGCCGCCGCCGACCAGCTCGAGACCTGGGGCCGCCGCGTGGGTGCGACCACCGTCCGCGGTAAGGAAGGTGCAGACCCGGCCTCCGTGGCTTTCGATGCCGTGGCCAAGGGCGTGGAGCAGGGCGTCGACGTTGTACTCGTCGACACCGCCGGGCGCCTGCACACCTCCACCGACCTGATGGACCAGCTGGGCAAGGTCAAGCGCGTGGTCGAGAAGAAGACCGCGGTAGACGAGGTCCTCATGGTCATCGACGCCACCGTCGGCCAGAACGGCCTGATGCAGGCCCGCGTATTCAGCGAGGTCGTCGACATCACCGGCGTGGTGCTGACCAAGCTGGACGGCACCGCCAAGGGCGGCATCGTCTTCCAGGTGCAGGAGGAACTCGGCGTCCCGGTCAAGCTGGTCGGCCTGGGCGAGGGCGCAGACGACCTGGCCCCGTTCGAGATCGACGGCTTCGTCGACGCCCTCCTGGGTGGAAATAAATAGCGCGGCCCGCATGAGCCACGTG
>CAVFKS010000133.1:0-3922 GCA_963623015.1 Clostridia bacterium | reverse complement strand
GGGCTGGTGGGCCTTCGCGAGTGCCATCAGTGTTTCCATGCCTTGCAGACTAAAGCCTGTCCAACGACTTTTCTAGGCCAGGCAGCCGCTTTTTCCGGGTGTCGCGAGGCACCTGTGGATAACTGGCCATTTTTGCCTAATAGAGTGGGCACCCAAACTAGTTATCCACAGATCGGCCGCCCGGCCGCCGGCCCGCGGTGGCACCCGCGCCGGACTTCCGGTAAACAGGGACGGTTGGCCGGTGAGCGGATCACCCACGACCGGGGGTGCATCGCCAGCCTGGGCGGGGTCCGGTCCACCCCCAAAGCCGCGCCTGACGCCCCGGACCCCGCAAGGCTTGGCCGGGAGATATTTTCCACGGGAAATGAAAGGACCTAGTTATCTATATCTCTAAGGATGCCGGGTACCATAGAAGTTCGAAGCATGCCGGCAGCCTTTTCCGCCGCGACCTGTGCTACCCCCCGCGCCGTTGCTGCTGAAAACCACTTACATTTAAGGGATAATGATGAACATGAGGATTCTGGTTGTAGACGACGAGCAGGCGGTACGGGAGTCGCTGCGTCGTTCGCTTTCTTTTAATGGCTATGACGTGGAGCTTGCCAGTGACGGGCAAGAGGCCATCGACAAGGTGCACCAAAATAGCCCGGACCTGATTGTCCTCGACGTCAACATGCCGGTCGTCGACGGTCTAGAGGTCTGCCGATTCCTGCGCAGCGAGGGCTGGGGCCGGCCAATCCTGATGCTTACTGCGCGCGATGGTGTCTCCGACCGCGTGGCGGGGCTGGACGCCGGTGCGGATGATTATCTGCCCAAGCCCTTCGCGCTGGAGGAGCTGCTGGCCCGCGTGCGCTCCCTGGTGCGGCGCGCGGCTGTCGATGCTAACTCTGCCGTGGTGGGCGGCCCGCGGGCCAAGCTGGTCTTTTCCGATCTGAGTATGGACGTCGACAGCCGCGAGGTGCACCGCGGCCAGCGCGCCATCACGCTGACCCGCACGGAGTTCTCCCTGCTGCAGCTGCTGCTTGAAAACCCGCGCAAGGTACTCGAGCGCAACACCATCCTGGAAGAGGTCTGGGGCTACGATTTCCCGACCTCGGGCAACGCCCTGGAGGTCTACATCGGCTACCTGCGTAAGAAGACCGAGGCCGACGGCGAGTCCCGCCTCATCCACACCGTTCGCGGTGTGGGCTACGTGCTGCGGGAGAGTAATTCGTGATGTTGAGGAAGCCTGCGGATAACGCGCCGGCTTCCTCTGGTGAGCCCAACGAGTCCGAGGACCCGCGGGCAGCCGATCCGTGGAGTCAGCGCAACGAGTGGGAATCCCGCGTGCCCCTGCAGTGGCGCCTGTCCTGGGTCACCGGCGCGGCCGTGGCCATCGCCGTGGTCATCATGACTCTGGCCAGCTACTGGTCGGTCTCGGCGCTGCTGCAGGCCAACATGGATCGCGAACTCCAACGCGAGGCCGAAGCATTGGCCGTCGCGGTCTCCACGGATCCGAGCAAGGAGTTCGTTGAACACGAGATTGTGCACTTTACCCAGCTCAATCCGTATACCCGGGCGTCTATCACCCCGGTCGAACATGGTCCCACCTACGGAGAGGACATCCCAGTCGGCGGCAACTTCCGTGCGGTGAGCCCGGAGGCTACTTCGGCGATCTCTTCCGCAGGCAACGAGCGCGTGCTTGCCCTGCAGTATCAGGACGGCACCCTGGTGGTGCTGGCGCAGAACCTCGACGAACTGCGCGAGATGGTCTCCGCGCTGGGCACCCTCCTGGTGGTCATCGCCGGGCTGGGCATCGTGCTGGCCATCGTCGCTGGCCTGTGGGTGGCGCGCTCCGGCCTGCGCCCGATTACCCGCCTGCAGCGCGCCGCCGATTACGTCACGCAGACCAATGACCTCCGGCCCATCCTAGTGGTGGGCAACGACGAAGTGGCGCAGCTGACGGTCTCTTTCAATGCGATGCTCGAGGCCTTGCAGACCGCCCGGGTCCAGCAGGCGCAGTTCGTTGCCGACGCCGGCCATGAACTCAAAACCCCGCTGACCTCGATGCGCACCAACATCGAGCTGCTGATGATGGTCAACCAGCCCGGCACCACGGCCAATATCTCCGACCAGGATCGCGCCGAGCTTGAAGCCGACGTTCTGGCGCAGATGACGGAGCTGTCCACCCTCATCGGGGATCTGGTGGCCCTGGCCCGCGAGGATGCCTCGGAGAAGTCTACCGAGGTCGTCGAGTTACACGAGGTCGTCGAGACCTCTCTGGGGCGCGCCCGCCGCCGCCGGCCAGACGTTGACTTCCAAGTTCGCATCATCCCGTGGGTCATGCAGGGCGACGAGTTCGCCCTCGGCCGCGCGGTGGTCAACCTGCTCGACAACGCCGCCAAATGGTCGCCCGCCTCCGGCACGGTGCAGGTGACCATGCATGACCTGGGGGAGGGCATGGTGCGCTTGCGTGTCGATGACTCGGGCCCGGGCATCCCAGAGTCTGACCGCGAGAAGGTCTTCGAGCGCTTCTACCGCTCCGCCGAGGCTCGTTCCACCCCGGGTTCGGGGCTGGGCCTGGCCATCGTCAGGCAGGTCATCGAGCGCCACGAGGGCCGCATTGCCGCCCTGGCTGCTCCGACGGGTGGCGCGCGCATGGAGGTCCTACTGCCGGGCCATGCCGGCGAGGGTGAGATTGATGAGGACCCGCAGCTGCAGCAGGTAGAGGGCACCGTGCGGCGCAAGGAGCTCTTCGCGCAGCGCTGGCTCAACCAGCAGTCCTAGCCGGGCGGGCGCGTACAGGAGATTGCCAGGGTTTCTAAGGGCTCTCCCAGACCAGTAGCAGACGCGCCCCAGCCCGATGAGGCACAATTGTCCACCATGAGCACGAATGAAGGATTCGGGCAGCCCCAGGGTTTTGGCTCCCGTCAACCGAATATTGATCCGCAGTCCGGCGCGAATGCTGCGGGCGAGTCCGTCTCGCAGGGATGGAACCAGCCGCGCACAGAGCCTGGCGATGCCCAGCAGCCCCCATACTCCCAGTACGGCATCGGCCAGCCTGGCATGGGGGGCGGGGAGTGGCAGCCGGCTCCCGCCCCGGAGAAGAAGCCGCAGCGCAAGGTTGGACTTGGAGCGGCGCTGGCGATGATGCTGGTGGGCTCTGTGGCTTCGGGCTCCATCGTGGGCCTGGCCGTCGGCGGTGGAGCCAACTCGAGCACCTCCGCGGTCAACGAGGTCTTGAATCAGCCGGTGAGCCAGGACAAGCCCGCGGCGGCGGAAGGTTCCATCGAGGCAGTTTCCTCCAAGGTGCTGCCGGCGGTGGTGGCCATCCAGGTCGCGACCATGCAGTCGCTGTCGGAGGGCTCGGGCTCGATTATCTCCCCGGATGGTTACGTGCTCACCAACCACCACGTGATTGCGGGGGCGGAAAATGGCGGGCAGATTCAGGTGACCATGAACGATGGCTCGAAGCGCGCGGCGGATGTGGTGGCCTCGGACGCCAACACTGACGTCGGGGTGATCAAGATCCGCGACGTTCAGAACCTGCCTTATCTGCAGTTTGGTGATTCCAACCAGTTGGCCGTGGGCCAAGAGGTCGTCGCGGTGGGCTCCCCGCTGGGGCTCAACGCCACGGTGACCTCGGGAATCGTCTCCGCGCTCAACCGGCCGGTGCGCGCCTCCCAGCAGGGCGGCGAGTCTTCGCTGGTGGACGCCATCCAGACCGACGCGGCCGTTAACCCAGGCAACTCGGGCGGCCCGCTGGTGGACATGAACGGCAACCTGGTGGGCATGAACTCCATGATTGCGTCGCTGTCGGCGTCCGGGGGCACGGAATCGGGCTCGATTGGCCTGGGCTTTGCCATTCCTTCGAACTTTGCCAAGCGGATGGCTGACCAGCTCATCAACACCGGCGAGGTGAGCCACCCGATGCTGGGCGTACAGG
>CAVFKS010000132.1:0-3929 GCA_963623015.1 Clostridia bacterium | reverse complement strand
ACCGAGTCCATCGAGGGCCTGTGCACGATTGCCGGCCACCACATCCAGGGAATGAAGTTTATGGTCAACGCGACTGGAGCCGCCGGAGATGGCGCCGGCGCGGCGGCCCATGGGGGCGGGCACGACCACGCGGTGGCCGCGGGCGATAATCCGCACGTCCAGGTCCCGGATGCCGCCACCCGCATGGCCGCCCGCGAGGGCTTTGAGGCTTTCGATGCCACCCAGCCGCCGGCAGCCGAGGGCACCGTGCACGAGCACACCTGGGTCATGACCGAGGAGAAGCAGGAGGTCGCCCCCGGCGTGGAGCAGGTCCGCTGGCTCTTCAACGGCCAGGCGCCCGGCCCCACCCTGCGCGGCAAGGTGGGCGACCGCTTCAAGATCACCATCGTCAACGAGGGTTCGATGGGCCACTCCATCGACTTCCACGCCGGCGAGGTCAACCCGGATAATACGATGCGCACCATCCAGCCGGGCGAGGAGCTGACCTACGAGTTCGTGGCCCACCACTCTGGCATCTGGATGTATCACTGCTCGACCGCGCCGATGAGCCTCCACATTGCCAACGGCATGGCCGGCGCCGTCATCATCGACCCGGAAGGCACTGATGCCCTGTCGGACGTGGACGCCGAGTACACTCTCATCTCTTCCGACATCTTCCTCGGCAACCCGGAGGAGGGCGCCGACGCCCAGCGCGTGAGCGAAGGCAAGTTCGACCTGATGGCGTTTAACTACTACCCGAACCAGTACGAGCTAGACCCGTTGGAGGCCAAGGTGGGCGATACTCTGCGCCTGTGGCTGCTCAACGTCGGCCCGGACCAGCCGCTGAGCTTCCACGTCGTGGGCGAGCAGTTCGACACCGTCTACAAGGAAGGCGTCTACCTCCTGCGCGACAACGCCGCGCCGGGCGCTCCAGGCGGCCAGGGCACCGCTGCCTCGCAGGCGCTCGACCTCATGCCGGCCCAGGCAGGCTTTGTGGAGCTGACCTTCAACGAGCCAGGCACCTACACCTTCGTCAACCACATCATGACCAATGCGGAGAAGGGCCAGCACGGCAAGATCGTCGTCCGCTAGGGGCGGCATCGACAAGCATAGGCTCCAGACAGAGAAGGACCCCGGCGGGAAGACTGACAACATCTTCCCGCCGGGGTCTTATCTATATCTATGTCTTAGGCGCCGTGCGAGGGCGTTTCGGACTTATCGAGCTGCGAGCGGTGGGAGCGCACCGGCTCCCAGGCGGTGTGGGAGCGCATGGAGGTGGTGCGCTCATCGCGGGAGCGGTAGACCACGTACGGGCGGGTCACATAGCCCACCGGCACGGAGACCGCGTGGACTAGGCGGGTGTACGGCCACACCGCAAACAGGGTGAAGCCGGCCAGGACGTGGAGCTTGAACTGCCACGGCACGTCCGCCATCATCTCCGGCTGGATGTTGAAGATGAGCAGCTGGCGCAGCCACGGCGAGATGGTCCCGCGGTAGTCATAGCCCTCGGCGCCGCCGAAGACCTGCGTGCTAAACGTGGCGAAGGCGCCAGAGAGAAGTGCCAGGCCCAAGAACACGTACATGACCTTGTCAGACTTAGAAGTCGACAAGAACACGGTCTTGTTGACAATGCGGCGGTAGAGCAAACCAGCGAAGCCTAAGATGACGGCCACCGCGGCAATCGAGCCGGGGATGGTGGCAAACAGGTGGTAGGCGTGCTGGGGGACACCCATTGCCTCAGTCCAAGACTTCGGGATGGCCAGGCCCATCAGGTGGCCGGCCACGACGCAGAGCATGCCCCAGTGGAACGTCGGGGAGGACAGGCGCAGAAGCTTGGATTCGTAGATCTGGGACGAGTGGGTGGTCCAGCCGAACTGATCGGTGCGCCAGCGCCAGATGGTGCCGACCACGGCGGCAGCGATGGCCAGCCACGGGAATGCGCCCCAGAGGAAGTTATCAAACATGGGAGATCCTTTAAACGAGGTTAGCGGTGGTTGGGAAGGGGAGATCGGCAATGCCCACCATCTCGGCCGGCGGGCCGGTGCGGATGAGATCGACGTACTTCTGAGCGGTCTGTGGGTCTACCTCCGGCAGCGCCTTGCACACGGCGACGATGAGGTGCGCATACGGCGAGCCTAGCTGCTGCAGCGCCGCGCGCAGCACCTCCAGGCCATCACGGTGGCTGGCCAGAAGCTCCACGGCGCGGTCATGGGTCTCGCCGGTGGTCAGCCCCACGGCCTCCAGGATGACGCAGAGGTGATCGGGCAGCTCCTCGGCAGCGAGTTCGAAGCCCAGATCGCGCAGCTGCTGGCCGAAAGACAAGATGGCCATGCCGCGCTGGCGAGTATCACCCACCGCGTAATAGGACAGGAAGAGCGAGCAGCGCCGGCGCTGGTCAAAGACCTCAACGTAGTGCTCCTCCAGGCCGCGCTTGCCGGCCTCGCGCGCGAAGTCCGCATAGGCGCAGAAATCGGTGGCGATAGTAAGCGGCACGGTGTCGAGCAGATCCTCGATGAGCAGCATCTGCTTCAAGTATTCATCGTCTGGGTAGCGCAGCAAGACGCTGGCCGCCATGGCGATGGTGCGCCGCTGCTCCTCGGTGATCTCGACGGGGGAGACCATGTCCTTCGGAATCTTGCCCACGTGCGTGCGCACGGCCTTGGCCGTGCCCTCGACGTCCTTGGCGCCACCCAGCTGGCCGATGCCCGCGGGCGTGCCGTAGCCTGCCACCGCGTCATCGACGGCCGGAACGGCGCTGGCCTTATGGGACGGTGCGCGCCCGGACTGCGGGTTGCGCCTTGCCACGTCGCGGGCCGCACGGGCGGCGCGCTCGGTGAGCTTGTCTAGGAAATTCTTAGCCATGGGGCCTTATCCTTCCTGGCCCGCGGCATCTGCAGACCGCGAGGGGAACATGGAGTCCGGGCGCCCGCCGGGAGCCCAGCTGGTCAGCGACACCGTGCCAGGGGCTGCGGCCGCGCCGGCGCCACAGGCCTCTGGGGCGCCCATGCCAAGGTCGTGGAAGAGCTCCTCGGAAGAGCGAGCCGGGTCCACGCCGCCGAAAGGATCCAGGCTGGCAATCCCGCGCGGGGTCTCCGGGGAGGCGGTCGGGATGACGTAGCGGTCGTCGTATTTGGCAATCGACAGCAGCTTGTACATGTCCTGCATGTCGCGGCCGGTCATGCCGACGGCCTGCGCGATCTCCTCCTGGGGCTTATTGCCCAAGTTGATGTCGCGCATGTAGGAGCGCATGGCCACCAGGCGGCGCAGGGACTTCTCCACGGGCACGGTATCGCCGGCGGTAAACAGGCCCGCCAAGTACTCCAGCGGGATGCGCATGTTCGACAGCGCGCTAAAGAGGATCTTGTGATCCTCGCCGTCGGCGCCGGTGGCAGTCACCTGGTCGACGATGGGGGACAGCGGCGGGATGTACCAGACCATCGGCAGCGTGCGGTACTCCGGGTGCAGCGGCAGCGCCACCCCATACTTGAAGATGAGGTCATAGATGGGGGACTGCTGCGCCGCATCGATCCAGGAGTGCGGGATGCCTTCGGCCTGGGCGGCCTCCACCACGCGCGGATCGTGCGGGTCCAGGATGAGGGACTTCTGGGCCTCCATCAGGTCCTGCGGATCCTCGACGCTGGCGGCCTCGGCCACGCGGTCGGCATCGTAGAGCACCACGCCCAGGTAGCGCAGGCGGCCCACGCAGGTCTCCGAACACACGGTGGGCTGGCCCACCTCGAGGCGCGGGTAGCACAGCGTACACTTCTCGGCCTTGCCGGTCTTGTGGTTGAAGTAGACCTTCTTATACGGGCAGCCAGAGACACACATGCGCCAGCCGCGGCAGCGATCCTGGTCGACCAGGACGATGCCGTCCTCGGAGCGCTTGTACATCGCGCCGGAGGGGCACGAGGACACACACGTCGGGTTCATGCAGTGTTCGCAGATGCGCG
>CAVFKS010000131.1:0-4283 GCA_963623015.1 Clostridia bacterium | reverse complement strand
ATGCCGTTGCCCCCGAAACCAAACCCGTCGGAGTTGTGATCGCGGCCGTTGCCGTCGCCGTCATCATCCCCGTTGTTGGGAAAGGAAAAGCCAAATCCAAAACCGTTGTTCATACCTGCCCAATCTACCGGGGTGCGCCGCCTTGCTGCCACGCGGCGGGAAACGCTGTCAGCGAACAGGGCGCGCGGGTTAGCGGTTTTACGGGGGCGGAAGGTCACCCGGTAGGCTTGAGCCTCGTGAAAACCCCAACTGAACGCCGCCTGCGCACCATCGCCTGGGGGGCTGTGCCCATCGTGGTGCTCGCCGCCGCGGTCAGCTTAGACCACGTGCCAGGCACCGACATCTCTCTGACGGTGCCCTATGCCGCGGAAGGCCCCGGCCCCACGGTCGATACCCTGGGCCAGGTCGAGGGCGTCGAGGTCGTCGACATTGAGGGGGCAAAGGAGCTGGATGACCCCGCCGGCCAGCTCAACATGACCACGGTGGCGCTGCGCACCAACATGACGCTGGCGCAGGCCCTGGGCCGGTGGATTACCACCGATGACACCCTGGTGCCCATCGACACCGTCATCCCGCAGAACCAGACCCCTGAAGAGGTCCAGGAGCGCAACACCCAGGCCTTCGTCCAGTCGGAGTCGGCCGCCACGACCGCCGCCATGGAGCACCTGGGCCTGCCCGTCCACGTGGTCGTGGCCGGCATCGTGGAAGGCTCCCCGGCCGCAGGCAAGCTGGAAGAGGGTGACATCATCCGGGCCATCGACGGCGCGAAGGTAGACCAGCCCCAGCAGGCCCAGGACCTCATCCAGAAGAAGCAACCGGGGGACACGGTGCGCCTTGAAGTCGAGCGCCCGTCTGGCGATGCCGCCCCGCGCGAGGTGGAGGTCACCCTCGGCGCCCATCCGGACCGCGACGGCGTGCCGCTGTTGGGGATCTTGATGTCCTCGGCGCCGGATAATGACATCACGGTCACCTATAACCTGCAGGACGTGGGCGGGCCCTCGGCGGGGATGATGTTTAGCCTCGCGGTCATCGACAAGCTCTCGCCCGGGGACCTCACCGGCGGCCACTTCGTGGCGGGCACCGGCACCATCGGGGAGGACGGGGCAGTAGGACCCATCGGCGGCATCGTTCACAAGGTCCATGCCGCCCGTGACGCCGGCGCCGAGCTCTTCCTGGCGCCGGAGGCCAACTGCGCGGAGGCCATTAGCCGGGACACCGGGGAGATGACGGTGGCGGCCGTGCGCAACCTAGACGATGCCCTGGCCGCCATGGAGGCTTTTGCCGCCGGCGAGCCGGTGCGCACCTGCACGGCGGACTAGGTGCGGAAGACGCCCATCTGCTCGAGCTTTTCTTCTGGATCTTCCTGATCGGTAGAAATCATCTGCTGCATGACCATGCCCAGCTCGTTGTCCACGACGGTGAGTACCGCGGTAGTACCCAGCGTGGACCAGCCCACGATGCGGTTGCCGTCGTCTTCGAGCACGCGCGAGGAGCGCAGCTCCGTGAGCACCTGCGTGGTCTGCGTGGCCTTGGACTCGGACTTGAAGAACTGGACCTGGCCCACCCCGGGGCCGGTGCAGTTGTAGCTATCGTCCAGGCCCGCCGGCGAGCACTCGCTAAACTGCGCGAACAACGAGCGCGGCACCAGAGCCTGGAAGGTCTCGAAGGCCTCTTCGACCTCTTCGTTGATCTCTACTTCCTGGCCTGCCTTCTCCCCACGCGCGCTGCTGGGCTCGGCAGAACGCGGGGCCTCCTCGCTTGCCGATGCCCCGGCGGCCCGCGAGCGCGTCACGCGCTGCCGGCTGGTGGTCTCGGACGCGGAGGCCGACTCGGACGCCTGCGACTCGCTTGCGCCGGCGGACTTATCGGCAGAGTCTGCCTCGCTGGTTTCCGGCGCAGGCAAGGAGGTGGCGGAGGTGGCGGCGCTATCCTCCGGCGCGTCATCCCCGCTGCCGCAGGCGGCAAGCAGCCCGGCGGCCAGGATGGTGCAGGTGCCCGCGGCTAAGACACGGGAGCGGGTCAAGGTGCGAAAGTGGCGTAACGAGCGCACGGTTCCTCCTATAAGCGCGAGGCGGGGCAATGAATGTAGCACTCCTGGGACGCGCCCCACGGCGTGCCCGGGACTGGCCCCGGCCAAGGGCTCGGGGCGCAAATTTTAGTGACTTCGCCTCGCGGCAGCGCAGGCACCTACTTTCAAGGGCCAGTACTGATTTCGGAGGCGGTAGACAAAGAGACAGTCTAGACGAGAAACCCGCCCCCGCGGCCGGAAGGGGGCGCAAAGGGCGTCCTAGAGCTCTTCGGGGTCTTGCTCCAGGCCGAAGCGCAGGGCGGCGATGACCCCGGGTGCGACCATCGGGCCGCCGCGCAGCTGGATGTCGTCCTGGGCAAATGGGCCGGCGGCCTCCAGCTCTTCCTCGGTGGGGCGGAGCTGCAGCAGGGTCTGCTCGATGCCTTCGGCGCGCAGCACCCCGGAGAAGAGCCGGGCCGGGCGCGCTGGGGCGGGCTCGGCGGAGGAGTCGCGGAACAAGATCTCCTGGGCCAGGACCACGCCGGCTACCTGGGCGGGCCAGGCCAGGCGCGCGACGTAGTCGGCCAGGGCCTCGGAGCCGGCCTCGAGGTTGTCCGGCAGGTCGTTTTGGACCACCAGGGTCAGGGGAGCGGCATCGTCCTCGGCGCCCAGGCTGTCGAGGGCATCGACCAGCAAGCCGGTGGGCACGAGCGCAAAGAGCGTGGGGCGGGCATCCCAGCCTTCCCCGTGGACGAATTCAACGGCCTCCATCATCGCCCGGTTCAGGGCCTTTTGCTCGGGGCTGGCGGAGGCTGCGGGGGAACTCATAAATATCCTCGTTCGTTATTGGCTTAACACTTCTTTAAGCTGGAAGCCTATACCGGTTTATTTCCCTACTAGTTGATTGGAGCAGGCGTTGGTCCAAGGATCTACCCAACCCGCACCGCTAAAACGCCCACCGCGCGTCTTTTCGATCCTCGCGGTAGTCGTCGCCATCCTCTTTTTCCTCGGCCCGCTGGCCGTGGGGCTCTACACGGACTGGAGGTGGTTCGGTGCGATTGAGTACCGCGGCGTCTTTACCACGGCCATCGTCGCCCGCATCGCGCTCTTCGTTGGCGGCGCCCTGGTGGCGGCGGCTATTACCTGGCTGGCGTCGTTCTTCCTGTGGAAGGGGCGCCCGGACGAGTTCGATTTAGGGGATCTCAACTCTCCGGTCTACGCCTACCGGCAGTCGATCTTTAAAACCGTCAGCGTGGTACTCAAGTGGCTGCCGCTCATCGTCGGCCTAGCCGCCGGCTTCCTGCTGCAGTCCGGGTGGCGCTCCATCCTGCTATTCCTCAACTCCCAGCCGTTTGGGGTCCAGGACCCGCAGTTCGGCAAGGACCTAGGCTTCTACGCCTTCCAGCTGCCGGTCATCCAGATGGTCGTCGACGCCCTGTCCATGCTGGCCATGCTGGCCTTCCTCATCGCCTTGGTGGGCCACTACGTACTGGGCAGCATCCGCATCGGCTCCCGCGCCGCCGGGGTTAAGGGTGAGGTCAGCCGCCCGGCCCGCATCCAGCTGGCCGTGACCGCCGGCATCTGGATGCTGCTGCAGGTCGCCGGCTACTGGTTCGACCGCTACGAGCTGATGTACAAGGAACACGGCACGTTCACCGGCGCCTCCTTTACGGATATCAACGCCTTCCTGCCGGCCAAGATCATCTTGATGGTCATCGGCATCTTCGTCGCGGTGGCCTTCTTCCTGGCCGTCGTGGTCAAGGACCTGCGCATCCCCGGCCTGGCCGTCGTGCTCATGCTGGTGTCGTCCGTGGTCATCGGCACCGCCTGGCCGCTGATGATGGAGCAGTTCTCCGTGGCCCCGAACCGCCAGGCCAAGGAGGCCGAGGCCATCTCCCGCAACATCGACTCCACGCGCTACTCCTACGGGATTACCGATGAAGACGTCGAATACATCGAGGACTGGGGCGCGCAGGAGGCCAGCAACGCCGCCGTCGCCGCGGACGAGGAGACGATTAGCAACCTGCGCCTGCTGGATCCGGACATCGTCTCGGACACCTTCACCCAGATGCAGCAGCTGCGTAACTTCTACGGCTTCCCGGACTCTTTGGACATGGACCGCTACGAGGTTGACGGCAAGATGCGCGACTTCGTGGTCGCCGCCCGTGAGCTCGACCCGAACGCCCTGTCGGAGAACCAGCTCAACTGGATCAACCGCCACACCGTCTACACCCACGGCAATGGCTTCGTGGCCGCCGAGGCCAACAAGGTCGAC
>CAVFKS010000130.1:0-4296 GCA_963623015.1 Clostridia bacterium | reverse complement strand
GCCCTAGTCCATGAGCACGCCGGCATCCGCTTTGTCGATAACTCCAAGGCCACCAACCCGCACGCGGCCGACGCCGCCCTGGCCGGGCTGGACTCGGTCATCTGGGTGGCCGGCGGCCAGCTCAAGGGCGCTGATGTGGCGCCCCTGGTGCGCGAACACGCCGCCCAGTTCAAGGCCGCCGTCCTCCTGGGCGTCGACCGGGAGCTGATAGCCGACGCGCTGCGCGCGGCCGCACCCGGGGTGCCGGTCACCGTCATCGAGGAGAAGGACCCGCAGGGCGCGATGGATGCCGCCGTGGCCGCGGCCCTGCAACACGCCGAGGCCGGGGATACCGTGCTACTGGCACCGGCTGCGGCATCGTTAGACATGTATCCCGGCATGGGGGTGCGAGGCGACATGTTCGCCGCCGCCGCCCGGGCGCACGCCGCGCCCTAGCCTGGCGGGGGCAGGCCCCGCCCGGGGCATGCCCGGAGACTTTCAATACTTTCGCGAAGGAGCCAGCTCAGCCATGACGCAACCTGCCACCCGGAGCCCTAAGGCCCGAAGTGCTAGCACGCCGTCGCGCGGCTCCGGCCTGCGTGCGGTCTTTGGCACCTTGAAGGACGCACCGGGCCTGGACTACCTGATGCTCCGTATCGTCATCTTCACCCTGGTGGGAATCGGCGTCCTCATGGCCTTTTCGGCCTCCATGGCCTCGTCGTGGGTGGCCTCCGGGTATACCTCGGTGTGGTCGCTGGCCATCCGCCAGACGGCCATGGTGGTCTTGGGCCTGGTGCTTTTCTGGGTAGCGCTCAAGACCCCACCACGGGTCGTTAGGCGTTTTACCGGCATCTTTCTGGTCATCGCCTTCATCAGCTTGGTGTTGGTGCTCACCCCGTTGGGCACGGGCCGCGAATCCGTGGGCTCGCAGTCATGGATCTACATCGGCTCGGTCTCCATTCAGCCCTCGGAGATCGCCCGCGTGGCCATCGGCCTCTATGGTGCCAACCTGCTGGCTGATCGGACTTTTAAGCGCAAGCCGCTGCTTCCCCTGAGCAACTGGCTCCGGGATCCCTTCGTGCTCTTCACGCTGGTGGGCCTGCTCTTCTTCACGCTCATCATCATCCAGGGCGACGCCGGCATGGCCATGTCCTTTGCGCTGGTGGTGGCGTTTGTCCTCTTCTTCGCCGGCATGGACTGGCGCATGTTTGCCGCCGCGGGAGTCTTCGCCGTGCTCGGCCTCGTCGGCGTTTTCGCCGGCGGCGGCTACCGCACCAACCGCTTCCACACCTACTTCGATGCCCTGGTGGGCAACATCGAGGACACGCAGGGCACCGGTTTCCAGACCTATCAGGGCTTCTTATCCCTGGCCGACGGCGGTGCCATGGGCGTGGGCCTGGGCCAGTCCCGTGCCAAGTGGTTCTACCTGCCGGAGGCCCGCAATGACTTCGTCTTCGCCATCGTCGGCGAGGAGATCGGCCTGTGGGGTGGCCTCCTGGTGGTCGCCCTCTTCGGCTTGCTTGGCGTGTTCGGTATTCGCACCGCCATGCGTGCCCAGGATCAGTTCCAGGCGCTCGCGGCCGGCACGCTGACCTTGGGCGTGGTCTCGCAGGCCCTGTTCAACATCTCTTATGTCATTGGCCTGCTGCCGGTCACGGGCATCCAGCTGCCGATGATCTCCTCGGGCGGGTCCGCCACGATTATCACCATCGGCTCGATGGGCCTGTTGTGTAGCTTCGCCCGTCACGAGCCGGAGCAGGTCTCAGCTATGCAGAACTTCGGCCGCCCGGCCTTTGATCGCATGCTTGGCATCCAGGAGCCGGAGCCGGCCGGCAGGGTGCCGGCCCCCGGCGGTAAGCGCCGCAAGGGCCGCCACGGGGCGGGGGAGCAGGAGCGTGCCGATGCCCCGCGCCGCACGGGCGCCCAGGATGCGCGCGCCCGCTACGGCGCGCCGGTGACCGGCCGGGGCCGCAACCCGCGGCGCGGCGGTGCCCCGGTGGACGAGGCGCCCGAGGGACACGCCCCGTTGCGGGGTGGTTCGGCGAGCTTCGGCGGCCCGCGCGCAGACGGCCGGGCCCGGGGTACTGCTGGACGGGGCGACAACTTCCGAAACATTAGCCACAGGAGACACGGCCGTCGCTAGCGCCGGCGCGGGGCGGGCGCTGGTAGCCTAAGCGTATGAATTCGCAGCCCATTTCCGTTGTTATTGCAGGTGGCGGCACCGCCGGGCATATCGAGCCCGCACTCGCCGTGGCGGAGGCCCTCCGTGACGAGCACGGGGCGAAGGTCACGGCCCTGGGAACGCCCCGCGGGCTGGAGGGCGATATCATCCCGCGGCGCGGGTTTCCGGTGCGCATGATCGTGCCGGTACCCATCCCGCGCAAGGTCAACCTCGATCTGCTCAAGCTGCCGTGGCGCCTGGCACGTGCGGTCCACCAGGCCCGCAAGGTCCTCAAGGCCGTGGCTGCCGATGCCGTCTTCGGTACCGGCGGCTACGTCGCAGCGCCGGCCTACCTGGCCGCCCGCTCGTTGGGGATCCCCTTCTACGTGCTCGAGACCAATGCCTTGGCCGGCATCGCCAACAAGCTCGGCGTCAAGCTGGGTGGCACCGGCCTGAACGCCACGGCCGGCTCCGGCATGCCCGGCGAGGTCGTCGGCATCCCGGTGCGCCCGGGCCTGGCCCGGCCGGAGGCAGGCGTGGCCGAGGCAGCGCGGGAGCGGTGGAACCTCGTTGAGGACCGCCCGGTCATCCTGGTGACCGGCGGCTCCCAGGGCGCCCAGTCCATCAACGCCGCGGTGGCCGGTGCCATCGAGGAGCTCACCGCCAGCTGGCAGGTCCTCCACGCTTACGGCAAGAAGAACGAGGCCCCAGAAGGCCATGAGCATTACACGGCAGTGCCCTATATCGAAGACATGGCCGGCGCCCTGGCCGTGGCCGACCTGGTGGTCTGCCGCTCCGGCGCGATGACGGTGGCGGAGGTCTCCGCCGCCCACCTGCCAGCCATCTACGTGCCGCTGCCGCACGGCAACGGCGAGCAGGCGCTCAACTCCCAGCCGCTGGTCGAGGCCGGCGCCGCGGTCCAGGTGCCCGACCGCGAGCTGACCCCGCAGCGCCTGGCCCAGGAGGTAAGCGGCGTGCTGGGGGATCCGGCGCGCCTGGCTCGCATGCGCGAGGCCGTGTCCACCAACTCCGCCGGCGACGTCGCCCGCCGCCTGGCCGACCGCATCGCTGAGGCCATCGGCCGCGGACGCACCGAATGCGAGGACGACGCGCAGGCCCGCACCGATTGCGCTGCGGGCGATGTAACCGCTGCGGGCGATGCAACTGCATACCATCGAAACGCGAAGGAAGACTAGAACATGACCGAATCGACCACCGGCCTCGACTTTGATCTCAGCCGGGTGCACCTGATTGGCATTGGCGGTGCGGGCATGTCCGGCCTGGCTCGCATTCTGCTTGCGCGCGGGGCCACCGTCACCGGCTCGGACGTCAAGGACTCCACCCCGGTGGAGGTTCTGCGCACCATGGGCGCGCACGTGGCCATCGGCCACGCCGCCGAGAACCTCCGCTTGTCCGGCGAGCTGCCCACCACCGTGGTGACCTCCTTTGCCGCCATCCCGCAGGATAACCCGGAGCTTGCCGGGGCACGCGAGGCGGGCCTGCCGGTTATTCGCCGCTCTGATCTCTTGGCCGCCCTGATGCAGGGCCGCGAGGAGATACTCCTGGCTGGAACCCACGGCAAGACGTCGACGACGTCGATGACGGTGGCCGCGCTGCAGGCCGCGGGATTGGATCCCTCTTTTGCCATCGGCGGCCAGCTCAACCGGGCCGGCACCAACGCCCACCACGGCACCGGGGCGGCGTTCGTGGCCGAGGCCGACGAGTCCGACGCCTCCCTGCTGCGCTATAGCCCCCGGGTGGCGGTGATGACCAACATCGAGCCCGATCACCTGGACTTCTTCCACACGGCGGAAGCTTATTTTAAGGTCTTCGACGAGTTCGCCGACCGCGTGCGCCCGGACGGCCACCTGGTGGTCTGCCTGGAAGACGAGCATGCCGCGGCTACCGGCCAGCGTGCGCTGGCCCGCGGCATCGCCGTGCTCGGGTACGGTAGCGCGGCTGCCGCCGCCCGTTTCCCCGACATCCCCTTGGCCGCCGAGGTGGTAGAGGAGTCCGTGGCCGGGGCTATGACCCAGGTCCGCGCGCGCCTGGCCGTGCCGGGCGCCGACCCGGTGGAACTGGACTACCAGCTGCAGATCCCGGGCCACCACATGGTGCTCAACTCGCTGGCGGCGCTCATCTCGGGTGCTTTGGCC
>CAVFKS010000129.1:0-4423 GCA_963623015.1 Clostridia bacterium | reverse complement strand
GGTAATGGGCTGGGTACCGCCGGTGTCCATGCTCACCGCCCCCTTGCAGTACGCGGCCGGCAACTTCGGCGCCGGTCAGCTGGCGGCCGCCTATGCTCTCTTCGCCGTGGTGACCGCGGGGGTCATCTGGTTGGTCGCCCGGGTCTACCGCGCGGCTATCCTCAATAACGGAAAGAAAATGACCTGGCGCGCCGCCCTGAGCTCCTAAGGCCCGGGGCGCGTGAAGGCCCCACCCCGCCCGCGAGGAGAACCACCGCACCATGCCCGGACCGCTCATCGTCCAATCCGACAAGACCGTCCTGCTCGAGGTTGACCACCCGCAGGCCGGCGCAGCCCGGGCAGTGCTAGCCCCCTTCGCGGAACTAGAGCGCGCCCCCGAGCACGTCCACACCTACCGCATTACCCCGCTGGCTCTGTGGAATGCCCGCGCCGCCGGCTTTGACGCGGAGCAGGCCGTCGACGTCCTCGAGACCTACTCGCGCTTCCCCGTGCCCCAGTCGCTGCTCATCGACATCGCGGAGACCATGTCCCGTTATGGGCGCGTGCGCCTGCTGTCTCACCCGGCCCACGGGCTCATCCTCGAGTCGGACGAGGAGCCCATCATCGAGGAGCTCGCCCGCCACAAGCAGGTCGCCGGCATGCTGGGCGCGCGCATCGACCGCCTGACCTTCGCGGTGCCGCCCTCGGAGCGCGGCCGCCTCAAGCAGGCCCTCTTCCAGGCCGGGTGGCCGCCAGAAGATCTGGCCGGCTACGTCGACGGCGAGTCCCACCCCATCGAGCTGCGCCAGGAGGGCTGGGCGCTGCGCGACTACCAGGCCTATGCCACCGATGCATTCTGGGCCGGCGGCTCCGGCGTGGTGGTGCTGCCCTGCGGGGCGGGCAAAACCATCGTCGGCGCGGCATCGATGGCCAAGGCAAAGGCCACGACGCTCATCCTGGTGACTAACACCGTGGCCGGGCGCCAGTGGCGCGACGAGCTGCTGCGCCGGACCTCACTCACCGAGTCCGAAATCGGCGAGTACTCCGGCGAGAAGAAGGAAATCAAGCCGGTAACGATTGCCACCTACCAGGTGGTCACGCGCAAGACCAAGGGCGAATACCGCGCGCTCGAGCTCTTCGACTCCCGCGACTGGGGCCTTATCATCTACGACGAGGTCCACCTTTTGCCCGCGCCCGTGTTCCGCATGGCCTCTGCCCTGCAGTCCCGCCGCCGGCTGGGGCTTACCGCCACCCTGGTGCGCGAGGACGGCCGCGAGGGCGATGTCTTCTCGCTCATTGGGCCCAAGCGCTACGATGCCCCGTGGAAGGAGCTAGAAGCCGCGGGCTACATCGCCACCGCAGAGTGCACCGAGGTCCGCGTGGACCTTTCTGCCGAGGAGAAGATGGCCTATGCCACCGCGCCCACCCGCGAGCGTTACCGGATTGCCGCCAGCGCCGACGCCAAGTTCTCCGCGGTGCGCTCCATCCTGGCCCGCCACCCCGGTCAGCAGGCGCTCATCATTGGAGCGTACGTGGAGCAACTGCACGGCATCGCCAAGCTTTTGGGAGTCGACGTGGTGGACGGCAAGACGTCAACGGCCCGCCGGGAGCGCGCCTTCCAGGCGTTCCGCGACAAGGAGATTTCCGTGCTGGTGGTCTCCAAGGTGGCGAATTTTTCCATCGACCTGCCCGAGGCAGCGCTGGCCATCCAGATCTCTGGCACCTTCGGCTCCCGGCAGGAGGAAGCCCAGCGCCTCGGCCGGCTGCTGCGGCCCAAGTCCAGCGGCCAGGAGGCCCAGTTCTATACCCTCGTGGCGCGCGATACCATCGATGCCGAGTATGCGATGCACCGCCAGCGCTTCCTCGCCGAACAGGGGTATGCCTACCGCCTGGTCGACGCAGTAGACTTGGAGGAATTATGAAGATCTTCAAGTTCGACGTCGACGAATCCTTCGCCAAGCGCAACAACGAGCTGCTGCGGGACTCTGCCCGCCTCCGCAACTCCGGGCTGGTGATGGGTGCACTCCTTATCATCGCCGGCGTGGCCATCGCGATGGTCATTGACGCCGCCTGGGGCTTTACCATCGGGCTAGGCCTGGGGCTCTTCGGCATCATGGTAGCCATCGTGGGCGTGATGGCCGCCCGCCGCGTCGGCACCGCCCAGGAGCTCTATGACTCCTACCCGCTGGCCCCGGCTGTCATTGCGGAGGTCAACGAGCGCGACATGGTGCTCATGGCCCTGGTCAACACCAACGTGGACCCCACCCTGCCGCCGCGATGGGGCGTGTGCCTGCGCACCGTGACCAATATCCCGGGCATTACCAGCCGGGTTACCGGCACCAAGGTGCCCGTTGCCGCCGTCGCCGGGCAGCGCACCTCGGGCGACAAGGACCACTGGCACCAGATCACCCCGATGCCGATTGCGTGGGGCACCCCCGACCAGGAGGTGGTGAAGGTGGCCCGCAACGCGATCCCGCAGGAACAGTGGCACCGCCTCGACCGCGCCCGCAAGCGCCTCAACGAGGTCAAGGGCACCCGCATGGATCTTTTGGTGCTGTAGATGACCGTGCGCAGGCTGGCCGAATTCGGCGAATCCATCTTCTCTACCATGTCCCAGCTCGCCGCCCGGCATGACGCCATCAACCTAGGCCAGGGCTTTCCCGATACCGACGGCCCGGCCCGGATGCTCGAGATTGCCCAGGAAGAGATAGCCGGGGGCAATAACCAGTACGCGCCCGCGGCCGGCCAGCCCGTGCTGCGCGAGGCCCTCGCGAAGACCTATGGCGTGCCGGTCGACCACACCTTGGTCACCGTCGGCGCGACTGAGGCCATCACCGCCACCCTCCTAGGGCTGGTGGAGCCCGGCCAGGAAGTCATCGTCCTGGAGCCCTATTATGATGCTTACGCGGCCGCCATCGCGCTCGCCGACGCCCGCCGCGTGGCTGTGCCCCTGCGCCCAGTGGGGAATTCCTGGGATGTTGACGTCGACGCCGTGCGCGCCGCGATTACCCCATCCACCGCGATGATCATCGTCAACTCCCCGCACAACCCGACCGGCTCCGTCTTTTCCCGGGCAGCCTTGTCCGACCTCGCCCACCTGTGCGAGGAATCCGACCTGCTTGTGCTCTCCGACGAGGTCTATGAGGATCTAGTCTTTACTCCGGCGCAGCACACCCGCATCGCGGAGCTGCCCGGCATGGCCGCCCGCACGGTTACCGTGTCCTCTGCCGCGAAGAAATTCAACGCCACCGGTTGGAAGACTGGCTGGGCCATCGCTTCACCCGACCTTTTAGCGGGTGTGCTCCAGGCCAAGCAGTTCATGACCTTCGCAGGGGCCTCCCCCTTCCAGCCCGCCGTGGCCCACGCACTCCTGCACGAACAGGAGTGGCTTGAGACGATGGTCGCCTGCCTTGCTGCCAACCGCGCAGTGCTAGCCGATGCCCTCCGCACCGCCGGCCACCGCGTCTTTGATACCGCCGGTACTTATTACCTCGTCGCCGACGTCGGCCGCGACGGCCTCGACTACTGCAAAGATCTTCCCGCCGCCCGTGGCGTCGCCGCCATCCCCCTAGCGGCCTTCACCGACGAACCCGGTCCCTGGCGCAACCTCGTCCGCTTTGCCTTCTGCAAACGCCCGGAGGTCATCGCCCAGGCCGCCGAACGCCTCGCGCGCCGCTAGCTACTGCTCGCCCCTCCCCGTTGTCTAGCGCCCCCGCTGCCGCCTCGTGCTGCGGGGGAGCATTGATCTGTCTGCGAGTGAAGCGTCCTGGGGTTTAGTTCCTACCTCTGCTAAGGAAGGATTGGTACTATTCCCAGAAAGTATTCCGTCGAATTCAGAGACAAGGCGGTCCATCAGATCATCGAAATGGTTCGCTTGAAGTCGTGCTCACGGCAACACGCTTACGAGGAAGTCGGAGAGCTTCTTGGCGTGTCCCACCACACTAACGGACGCCACCTGGAATCAGACATGATGCCCATACTCTTTCCAGTTTGAGGTGATACGCAAAGACCCCGTAATCCTACCCGCGATGGGCGTAAAACCCTACTCAAGTACGTACCAGCCGCCCCGCCAATTGCCACAACTTAGCTAGCCCCTTGGCGACGCGGACCACACCCCGCGCGCCACTTTGCGAGCCGCTCAAGGACCAATGTCTCTGACAGTCAGACTATTGGGGTACCAGGAAAGGGGGACTATACGGGTAGGCGTGTGGGGTGTTGTTGGTTGATACCCCATTCGTGGTCCCCGTTTCGTGGTCCCCTTCTTGTAGATGGTGACTATGAAAGGGTGACTTCCCCGGCTGGGCCTTATGGCCGGTGCCGGAGTGTTCACCGTTTGCCAGTCACCGTTTGCCAGCCCGCCCCCATATTGTGCACGAAGCGGGTGTGCAGCGGGGTTTGTGTGGGCCCTGAAAACGACGAAAAGGACCGCCAAGGGCAACACTCT
>CAVFKS010000128.1:0-4501 GCA_963623015.1 Clostridia bacterium | reverse complement strand
ATCCAAGCCCTGCTGGGCGCGCCGCGCGGCCGCCCGGCGCTTCTGCGGGCCAATAGTAGTCATGGGATCCTTGACCGCCTCCAGCCCCGCGTTGAGCACGCCGAAACGCGTGCACGCCGAGCCCGCCGCGCCGGTCAGCCGGGCCAGGGACCTAAACGTCTTGGAGGTGCCCACGGCGCGGCGGGCGGGGCCCAGGGCGCGCATGGCGGTGGTGGGCTCGACCAGCTCGGCATCGATGTAGTCGCGCAGCGCGGCCACATCCTTCTTAGCCGGCGGGTCAGACTCGAACCAGTTGTGGGTCAGCCGGCCCGCGCCCAGGTCGAGGGAGAAGGCCAGGTCCGGCTCCTCGTCGGTGCCGGTGGACAGCTCCAGGGAGCCGCCGCCGATATCTAAGTTGGTAATCCGGCCGGCGGACCACCCGTACCAGCGGCGCACGGCCAGGAAGGTCAGGCGGGCTTCGTCGCGGCCGGAGAGGATCTCTAGGTGCGTGCCGGTCTGCTTTTCCACCTCGGCGAGCACGTGGTCCGAGTTGGCGGCAGAGCGCACGGCGGAGGTGGCAAACGGGATGATTTCGGCGCACTGGAATTTCTTTCCCAGGTCGTTGGCCTCGCTGACCGCGGAGATGAGTTTCTTGAGCCCCTTGTCAGTGATGTTTCCATCCTTGTCCATCTGCTCCACTAGGCGCAGCGGGGTCTTCCAGTCACTCATGGGGGTGGGGCGCCCACCCGTTTTCGCGTCCACCGCCACGAAGTGGACGGTATTGCTTCCGACGTCTAATACACCTAATCGCACACATACAGCGTAGTAGGTCTACGGTGGTTAGGTGTGAATCGCCCAAATAATTTACCGGTTTATCTCGGGTTCCCGGCTAGCTCACCTGCTGGAATGTCGGTTGCGGCTGGGCGCGAGGAGGCCCCGGATTTCCCGCGCGAATGGCTGGAGTTTACCGATCCGGACGATCCCGAGCACGTCTTTTCCATCGATCTGACGTGGCTGGAGTCCCACTACGCGTGCCAGTTTGGCACGCCCCGCTGCCCGGGCATCGATGCCGCCAACCCGGACGTGGGCTGCTGCGGGCACGGCGCCTATATGTCGGACGCCCAGGATCGCGCCCAGCTTTTCGATGCCGTCCAGCGCATGCCCGGCACCTTCTGGCAGCGCCGCGAGGAGACCCTTGCTGGCTTTGCGATGCCCGATGCCCCGGCCCCACTGCCGGGCTTTGGCGCGGACGAGGACGATGCGGCGGACGATGCGGCGGCCGACGCTGAGGTCGAGCCCTGGCTGGTGTGGGACGAGCTCGACGGCGACGACGGCGAGCCCGAGCCGGCACTGAAGACCCCGGTGGTCGACGGCGCGTGCGTCTTCGCCAACCGGGCCGGGTGGGCGACTGGGGCCGGCTGCGCGCTGCACCAGTGGGCGATGGCCGCCGGCGAGGAGCTCACCGTGGTCAAGCCGGAGGTCTGCTGGCAGCTGCCGCTGCGCCGCCACGAGGACTATGAGGAGCGCCCGGACGGCGTGGAGATTCTTCGCACCACCATCGGCGAGTACGACCGCCGCGGCTGGGGCAACGGCGGCGAGGACTTCGACTGGTACTGCTCGGCGGATTCTGGCTGCCATACCTCCACCGAGCCGCTGTGGGTATCACAGAAGACCGAGCTCGTGGCGCTAATGGGTGAGGCCGCCTACGCCATCCTGGCGGATCACTGCGCCCAGCGCGCGCAGGCTGCCGCGGCCGGGGTGCGCCTGGCCCGCCACCCCGCCAGCGCCAAAGCGGGCTGGTTCTAGGCAAGAAACCTCTAGGCCTCGAACTTGTAGCCCAGGCCGCGGACGGTGACCAGCTGCTGCGGGCGGGAGGGCTCGGCCTCAATCTTTGAGCGCAGCCGCTTGACGTGGACATCGAGGGTCTTGGTGTCGCCCACGTAGTCCGCGCCCCAGATGCGGTCGATGAGTTGGCCGCGGGTGAGCACCCGGCCGGCGTTGCGCAGCAGGTATTCCAAGAGGTCAAACTCCTTGAGCGGCATGGACACGGGCTCGCCGGCCACCGTGACGGTGTGGCGGTCGATGTCCATGCGCACCCGGCCGCCCTCCAAGATCTGCTCGGCGAACTCGGCGGCCTCCTCCGCGGACTCGCCGCCGCGGCGCAGCACCGCGCGGATGCGCGCGATGAGCTCCCGCGAGGAATAGGGCTTGGTCACGTAATCGTCGGCGCCGAGCTCGAGGCCGACTACCTTGTCGATCTCGGCATCGCGGGCCGTGACCATGATGATGGGCACCGAGGAGGTCGCGCGCAGCTGCTTGCACACCTCCGTGCCGGACATGCCCGGCAGCATCAGGTCCAGCAGGACGATGTCGACGTCGCTGTCGGCGAACTTGGTCAGGGCCGTGGGGCCATCCGGGGCGACCACCACGTCGAAGCCTTCCTTGCGCAGCAGGAAGGCGAGTGGATCAGCTAAGGATTCTTCATCTTCAACAATGAGGATAGTGGTCATTGTGCTCTGTCCTTTCGACGAAGGGCCCCGCGGCGCGGGGCCGCGGCACCTGGTTCAGTGTCCAATGTAGCAGCCGGAACCGCCGGGGATT
This sequence comes from Clostridia bacterium, assembly GCA_963623015.1. Lineage (GTDB taxonomy): Bacteria > Actinomycetota > Actinomycetes > Mycobacteriales > Mycobacteriaceae > Corynebacterium. The sequence goes on along the minus strand of CAVFKS010000128.1, from coordinate 1,921 downwards.
TTTCCCGGTAGATGGGCAATTCGATGGTAAACGTCGACCCGGTGCCAGGCCGCGACCACAACGTGATGTTGCCGCCATGGTTGGCCACCACGTGCTTGACGATGGAAAGCCCCAGCCCCGTACCACCCGTGGTGCGCGAGCGCGCCTTGTCCACCCGGAAGAAGCGCTCGAACACCCGCTTCTGATCCTCCGGGGCGATGCCCACCCCACGGTCGGTGACGCGGATGAGCACCACGGCATCGTCGACGACCTTCTGCGAGATCGACACCGGCATGGCCTCCGGCGAGTAGTTAATGGCGTTCGAGATGAGGTTGGAGACCGCCGTGACCAGCAGCGCCCGGTCGGCCAGGACCATCTGGCCGGAGCACTTGCCGAGCAGGATCTCAATCTCGGAGGAATCCGCGGCCAGCTGGTTGCGGGAGATGGCCTCAGCCACGATGTCGTCGACGGCCACCGGCTCCATGTCCGGCAGCCGCTCGGCGCCCTGCAGCTTGGACAGCGCGATGAGCTCGTTGACCATGTCCGCCATGCGCGCGGCTTCCTTCTGGACGCGGCCGCCAAAATACCGCACGTGCTCCTCGTCGCCGGGGTCTTCCATGAGCGCTTCCGAGAGCAGCGCGATGCCGCCCACCGGGGTCTTGAGCTCATGCGAGACGTTGGCCACGAAGTCGCGGCGGGCGGCCTCCATGCGCACGGACTCGGACTCGTCGGATCCGTAGACGATGATGAAACGGTCATCGTTGAGCGATAGCGGCTTTAGCACCGCGCGCACCTGCGTGACCCGGTGCCCGGTGCGCCGCTTGGCAATCGCCAGATCCAGCACCCGGGTCTCCTTGTCCTCCATTACCTTCTGCGCGGTCTTCCACACGTCCGGGTTGATGGCACGGTCGTGGACCAGGGACATCTCATGCGCCGAGGCATTCGACAAGATGACGTCGGAGTTGCGGTCCACCACGGTCACGCCCACCGGGGATCCCTGGATGGCCAGGTGCAGTACCTGGCTGATGGTGCTGACCTGGTTGGCATCGGCAGCCGAGGAACCGTGCATGCGCGCGCGCCGAGCGCTCAGCCATCGCCACGCGGGCATGCTCAGGGCGCAGACGATAACGCCTGCGAGAAAACTCAAAATCACTTCCACGTCCACGCCCCTGAAAAACACAGCTTCCCCGGGAGTATAAACCCCCGGGGAAGAACGCGCAGTGCTACTTGTTGCCCTGGTTGGCTACAGCGGCAGCGCCCGCGGCGGCGGCCTCCGGATCCAGGTAGGTGCCACCGGGGTTGACCACGGTGCCATCTGCGGTGATCTCGTAGACCAGCGGGATGCCGGTGGGAATGTTCAGGCCGGCGATGTCATCATCCGAGATGCCATCGAGGTGCTTGACGAGCGCGCGCAGCGAGTTGCCATGCGCGGCGATGAGGACGGTCTGGCCATCCTTGGCGCGCGGCAGGATCTCTTCCTCGAAGTAGGGCACGAAGCGGGCTACGACGTCCTTGAGGCACTCGGTCTGCGGCACGCGGTCCAGGTTGGCGTAGCGCGGGTCCGCGGACTGCGAGTACTCGGCGCCGTCCTCGAGGGCGGGCGGCTGAATGTCATAGGAACGACGCCAGGCCATGAACTTTTCGTTGCCGTACTTGTCCTTGGTCTCGGCCTTGTTCAGGCCCTGCAGCGCGCCGTAGTGGCGCTCGTTGAGGCGCCAGTCGCGGACGACCGGGATCCAGTGGCGGTCGGCCGCGTTGAGGGCGATGTTGGCGGTGCGGATGGCGCGGCGCAGCAGCGAGGTGTAGACCACCTCGGGCAGGATGCCCTGCTCGCGCAGGAGTTCGCCGCCGCGCTTGGCCTCGGCCTCCCCCTTCTGCGTGAGGTCGACATCGACCCAACCGGTGAACTGGTTGGATTCATTCCACTGGGACTGGCCATGAC
>CAVFKS010000127.1:0-4682 GCA_963623015.1 Clostridia bacterium | reverse complement strand
CACCTCGGCCAATCCCCTGCAGGCCCGCATCGTGACCTCCGCGCTCGTTCGCATTGACGGTCGCGATGTCAACGCCCAGGAGATGTTGGCAGACCCGGGCATCCCCATCCCGGAGGAAGCCGCCAAGATCCATGGCATTACCACCGAAAAGGCCCAGGCCGAGGGCCGCCCGCATGCGGACGTGCTGGCCGATACCGTGGCGGCTATCCGGCAGGCGTGGGCCGATGGCCTAACGCTCATCGTCTACAACGCCGCCTATGACCTATCCGTGCTGCGCGCGTTGACCGGTGACTTCACGGTGGATGGCCCGGTGTTTGACCCTTATGTCATCGACCGGGTCAAGGATAAGTACCGCAAGGGCCGCCGCAACCTGGGCGCGGTGTGTGATCACTACGGGGTCACGCTCGACAACGCGCACGAAGCCACCGCGGATGCCCTGGCGGCTGCCCGGGTGGCGTGGAAGCAGGTGCGCCAGGTCTTCCCCGAGCTCTCCCAGATGGATACCGATGAGCTCATGGAGTTCCAGGCCGTGAGCTGGTACGAGGACCGCGTGGAATTCCGCAAGTACCTAGAGGGCAGGGGCCGTGACGCCTCCGACGTGTCCACGGCGTGGCCGATGATTTCTTAAGCAAACGCTCATAGCCTTTCCGGCCCAGTGAGGTTGCCCAGCCCTAGTGCGCGGCCCCGGCGCTAGAGATCCCCGGCATCCCGGTCAATGATGCCGGCTACCTCGTGGGCAAAGCGCAGGTCGCGGGCGGCATCGCTCACCCGCGCCGGGTAGACGTCGACGGCCTCGACCATCAGCGCGCGGTCTAACCCCAGGGTGTCCCAGTGGCGGGCCAGGGCGATGGCGGCGGCGCGGGCGTCGCGGCTGGCAGAAGGCTCCAGCCCGAAGCCAATGCGCCCGCCGGCGGTGAGGTACTCGCCCAGGCCGTCGAGGTTGCGGGCAGAATCCAGCCCGGCAAACTCGGTGAGGAAGGTCGGCGCCACCGCGGCTATCTCCCACTGGGGTGCCGCGCGCACGAAGTCGGCGCCCAGTTCCGCCAGGCGGGCGGCCGCGACTTCCGCGGGCACGGCGGGCAGAATATCGAAATCCGTGGTACCAGGCACCCGGCCGGCTATGACCGCGTCGAGCCAGGGCTCATCGAGCTGGACTAGTACCCGCCCATGAAAGCAGCGTGCCACGTCCTCTTTGTGTGCCGCCAGGCCCTCCTGCAAGGCGGCGCAGAGATCTTCCACGGCCCCGGCATCGCTTAAGGCCCGGTGCCCATTGCTCAGCTCCAGGGACGCGGCCAGCGACCACGGGCCTAATGCTTGAACCTTGACCACAGGCACGTTCTCGCCCCAGACTTCCTGGACCTCGTCCAGATCGCGCTCTAGGCGGTCCCACGTGCGGCGGGTGGCAATCTGCGGGCGGGCGGTCAGACGCCAGGCGCGCGGGCCCCGGTCCACGCCCAAGTCCGGCAGCAGGCTGGCTGTACGCCCCACCGCGTCCGAGCCCAGCCCACGGTCGGGCAGTTGGGGCAGGTGCGGCATGTCCCCGGTCTCCCCCATGACGATGTCTGCGGCCTGCGCCATCGAAGTCCCCGGCATGGGGCCTGCTCCAAATCCAGTCATAACGGCCCATTCTAAACCCGCCTCAGGCGGCGCGGTACGCTGGCTGCATGACGAGTTTTCCCTTCTATGCCCTCCACGACGGCACGGTTAACAATCCCCTTCAGGCCTTCCCCTGGCTGCAGCAGGCTCCGGAAGCGCGGCTGCGCACGGTAGACCTCGGCGCCGTCCAGGTTGCCTCCGGCCTGGTGGAGGCCGTCGATATCATCCGCTACCAGGGACGCGGCAACGTCTACTCCGTGGTGCCCGGCACCTACCAGGTGCGCGCCACGATGGCCGCCTTCCCGCCCGCAGAGGGCGAGCGCCTGGCCTATGTCACGCTCATCTTCCGCGAGGGTGAGGCCGCCAGCATCGAGTACGCCCCGCTGGCCGAAGAGCCCAAGATTGGCCTGGTCTCTGACTCCGGCATCGTAGGCTTTGTGGACCGCACGGCGGCCAAGGAGTGCCGTCCGCCGCGCCGCAACCGCCAAGAGCGCACCGACTACCTGGAGTTCCAGCGCCTCTGGGAGACTACTGTGCGCCAGGGCAACGACATCGAGCCGGGCCATGCCCTGCTGAAGATGCCGTTGGGCAACAACGGTGAGAACTGCAGCGCCTCGCTTGGCCCGCTGGGCACCTACGAGGTGCTGCTGAGCCGCGATGCCGAGGGCAACCCGCTGGGCCTGCACATCGACATGGGCGTATTCCCGGCGCCCTTCCGGGTCTAGCCTGTCTAGACTGTCTAGCCTCTCTAGGCTGTCGCGCAGATAGTGCCCGAGCCCAGCACGATATCGCCCAGCTCGTCGGGGCTGGGCAGGTATAACACCGCGGCCTGACCGCGGGCCACGCCCGATAGCGGCTGGGCAAGCTCAAGCACCATGCGGTCGCCGTCCCGATCCACCCGGGCCTGGCAGGCCACCACGGACCCATGGGCGCGCACCTGGACCTCGCAGTCGAACTCGCCATCCATAGCCGGGTGCAGGAACTTCAAGCGGTCGGCCTCAATGTGGGTGACCTCTAAGTCCGCGCGCGAGCCCACCGTGACTACGCCGGTGGCGGCGTCGATGTCGGTGACATAGCGGGGCGTGCCGTCGGCCGTCGGCGTCTTGATGTCGAGGCCTTTGCGCTGGCCGATGGTAAAATTCCAGGCGCCGTCATGCTCCTTGAGTTCGTTGCCCGCGGTGTCGACGATCATGCCCGGGCGCAGACCGATGGACCGGCCCAGGAAGGCCTGCGTGTTGCCGTCCGGGATGAAGCAGATGTCATAGGAGTCCGGCTTGGAGGCCGTGGAGAACCCGTGCCGGCGGGCCTCTTCCCTAATCTGCGGCTTCGGGGTGTCCCCGATGGGGAAATAGCAGTGGTCCAGCTCCTCCTTGGTGATGACCCCCAAAACATAAGACTGGTCCTTGTTCTCATCGAGTGAGCGGCGCATGTAGCCGTCGGCGTCCAGGGTGGCGTAGTGACCGGTGGCCACCGCATCAAAGCCCAGCGCCATGCCCTTGCGCAAAAGGGCTGCGAACTTGATCTTCTCGTTGCACCGCAGGCACGGATTCGGGGTCTCGCCACGGGCATAGGAGTCCACGAAGTCCCCGATGACCTGGTCTTTGAACTCGTCGGAGAAATCCCACACGTAGAAGGGGATGCCCAGCTTGTCGCAGATGCGCCGGGCGTCGGCGGAGTCTTCCAGCGAGCAACAGCCGCGGGCCTTCTCCCGGGTCTGCTGAGCGTCCTGGTGCAGCGCCAAGTGCACGCCCACCACCTCGTGGCCGGCCTCAACCGCGCGCGCGGCCGCCACTGAAGAGTCCACGCCGCCCGACATCGCAACTAATACTCGCACTGACTTCTCTTTCCTTAAGGTTACTGCCCAGCTGTTTGTGCCCGCCTGGTCCCGGCCGACCCTATCCACCCGGCGGGTGGCGCACCCGGCCCGCAGGATGCAGGAGGCACGCCCTGCGCGGGCATCCCAGGCCAATCCGCAACCAGGCTACTCGCCTTGTCCAACGCCGCTAGAATCCCCGCCATTCCCGTCCCCGCCGCTCCTGCGCCCAGACCCCACCTGCCCGCCTGCTCGGGCCGGGGTGTACGAAGGCTAGAATCCCTAGACCATGGGTAGAAAGCGCAAGAACTCCGCTAGCGATGCCGCGACTGGTGCCGGCTCTCCCGTCGGCGAGTACGCCATCGACACCGGCACGCTGACCGTTGAGGCCGATCCTTTCCGGGACGGCGCCTTCATCCTCAACATCAACGGGGTACCGAGCTCGCATATCGTGCCGGGGGCACCCCGCGAGCTGGAGTTTGAGTACATGCGCTGGATTGCCGCCGCGGTCGAGCCCCTGGCCCCGGGCAAGCGCCTGCTGCACTTGGGCGGCGGCGGGTGTTCGCTGCCGCGCTACTTCGCCGACGTGTGGCCAGATAGCCACAACACGGTCATCGAGTTGGACGGGCGCCTGGGCACCTTAGTGCGGGAGCTTTTCGATGTCCCGGCTGCGCCCCGTGTTAAAATCCGGGCGGCGGAGGCTCGCGTGGCCACCGAAGGCTTTGGTCGCGGGCGCTTCGATGTCATCATTCGGGACGTCTTTGCCGGCGCCACCACTCCCCGATCGCTTACCACGGTGGAGTTCTATCAGCACTGCCACCGCGTGCTGACCCCCGGCGGGTTGTTTGTGGCCAACTGCGGCGACCACAGTGATTTACGTGGCGCGAAGGCGGAGCTGGCCGGGCTGGCAGAGGTCTTTTCCACCGTGGCCGCCATCGCGGATCCGCCGATGCTCAAAGGCCGGCGCTACGGCAACATCATCCTTATCGCCACCGATGCCGACCTTCCCACCGATGGCACGCCGGCCGCAGCCGGCATCGCCAAGCCACTGCTGGCCGGCGCGGTGCCGGCCCACTACAAGGACCCGGCCTTTACCCGCCGCTTCCGCGCCGGCGGGCAGCCCCGGCATGACGCCGAGGACCCGGACTAGAAGCTGACCGGGAACCGAAAAACCGGCGGCCCACAATAATGGGGCTCTTCCGGTTTCGGAGTGCGTGGCGGGGTGAAGTAAAGCACGACGGGTTTGAAGTGCCCCGGGTTTTGTTCCTAGGCA
>CAVFKS010000126.1:0-4738 GCA_963623015.1 Clostridia bacterium | reverse complement strand
TTCGGGGAGGAGACGTTGACCACCAGGTAGTCGGCCAAGTCGCCCAAAACGGCAGCGGAGCGGCGGTAGTTGGCCTCAGCCTGCTCGGCTGGGGTGGACTTATTCTTGCCGATGTTGATGCCGATGACGTCGTCGCGGTAGCGGCGGCGCAGCAGGTTGTGGGCCACGGCGGTGGAGCCATCATTGTTAAAGCCCATGCGGTTGAGGATCGCCTTGTCCGCGGGCAGGCGGTACAGGCGCGGCTGGGGGTTGCCCGGCTGCGGCTGCGCGGTGACCGTGCCCAGCTCCGCGTAGCCGAAACCGATGGCGCTCCACGCGTCCGGGGCGGACCCGTTCTTATCGAAGCCGGCGGCCAAGCCCAGCGGACGCGGGAAGCGCACCCCGAAGACCTCCTGGGACAGGATCGGATCGTGGATCGCGAGCAGGCGTCCGAGCGCCCGGTTGACGGGGCCGGCCGCCTGCAGGCCACCCAGGCCGCGGGAGATGATGCCGTGGATGCGTTCCGGGTCTACCGTGAACATTCCTTTGAGCGCGACGGCGTAGGCGCGGGCGCGGAGGTCATGAAAATTCACCTTTTCTCAGGCTCCTTCTAAGCAGGGGTGGTGCGAAATAGTGGGGCAGTGCGGCGCATGGCAGCACCGCCCCGGTTTTGCCGGGCTATGCCCGGCGCGGCGGGCTAGCGCTCGTTAAGGTCGTCGTTGCCGACCAACTGGAGTCCGCCGCCGGTGGCCGAGCCCACGGCCAGGGTGCCGTCGGCGGTGGCGGCCAGGTGCTGGGCATCGGCCACCGTGTCAAACTGCGTGCGCTTTTCCGGCACGCCGTTGGAGATCTGGAAGCCCTCCGCCACGTTGACGTCGGTGGAGGTAATCCACGCCAGCTGTCGCTGCGGATCCCAGGCGGTGGCCCAGGGGACGCCGGCGACGTTGCCCCACTGGTGCAGGCGCACCACGTCTTCGGCGGTGTAGATGCCGATGCGCTTGCCCAAGGTGTCGGAGGCAACGATGACGCCCTCGTTAGCCGTGGAAATCTGGCCCACGCCCAGGCCCACGCGGAGACGGCCGCCCTCGCGGTTATTCTCCCAGTCAAGGTTCTGAATGGTGGTGTCCTCGCGCCAGGTGCGCACCACGTTGTCGGTGCCGTCCTGGTTGCGCACGGCCACGAGCTGATCCGTGGGAGCCTGCACCGAGAAGCCGTCGATGCGCTGGCCGTCCTTGTAGACCGCGACCTCGGCCGCCGCGTTGGAGGCGACGAAGACCTCCCCGGTGGAAATCTGCGTGGCGGCGGTGACGGGGAACTCCTCGGTGACGGCGAGCTCGTCGGCCTTATCAGGCGACTGGGCCGGGATGCGCAGAACGAAATCCCCGCAGCCGGTGACGAAAGCATCGGCCGTGGCGGTCAGCTCCCCGCAGGCCGGATCTAGCTCAACGCGCTCGGCGCGATCCGCGCGAAAATCGGCGGCGGTGCCGATAGACAGGGCATCGCCAGCCCGAACGGCGAGGACGTCGCCGGCGGCCTCCAGATCGCTGATGTCGGGAAAGCCAATGACGTCTCCTGCCGGCTGGGCGGCCGCGGGGGAGGCCACCGGCTGCGCGTTGCCCATATCACCCACGGAGTCATCCATGGAGGTATTGGGGACATCCGAGCAGGCTGCGGCGGTCAGGGCGAATGCCCCCAGGGCCGCAGCGACCGTTAACTTGCGCTGATTCTGGGCGAGGGATTTCACGTTTGCTTAGTCTAGCAGCGCGGCGGACAATTCCCGGCGCCGGCCGAATACTAGGATGACTTGGCGTGAATACAGCAGCAAGTCTTGCCACGGACATGTCCTGGGCCCAGGTCATCGTCCTATCAATCGTCCAGGGCCTCACCGAGTTTTTGCCGGTCAGCTCCTCGGGCCACCTGCGGATTGTCTCCGAGTTGTTCTGGGGCCAGGACGCCGGCGCGTCCTTTACCGCCGTTATCCAGCTGGGCACGGAGCTGGCCGTGGTGGTCTACTTCGTCAAGATGATCTGGCAGATCCTCACCGGCTGGTTCCGTGGGCTCTTTAACGCCTCCCAGCGCGGCCAGGACTACCGGATGGGATGGATGGTCATCGTAGGCTCCATCCCGATCGGCATCATCGGCGTCGTGTTTAAGGATCTCATCCGCGATAACCTGCGCAACTTGTGGATTACCGCGGCCATGCTGGTGCTGTTTTCCTTCGTCTTCATCGTGGCGGAGCGCACCTCCTCCAAGACCCGCGGCTTCGACGATCTCAACATGAAAGACGCCATCGTCATGGGTTTTTGCCAGTGCCTAGCCTTAGTGCCTGGCGTCTCCCGCTCCGGCGGCACCATCTCCGGTGGCCTCTTCTTGGGACTCAACCGTGAGGTCGCCACGCGCTTTTCCTTCCTGCTGGCCATCCCGGCCGTGCTGGCCTCGGGCCTATTCTCGCTGCCGGACGCCTTCAACCCGGAGGCCGGCCAGGCCGCCAGTGGCGCCCAGCTCGCTGTGGGCACCGCCATCGCCTTCGTTCTAGGCTATGCCTCGATCGCCTGGCTGTTGAAGTTCGTGGGCAACCACTCCTTCGAGTGGTTTGCGGCCTACCGCATCCCCGTGGGCATCATTGTCATGATCCTGCTGGCCCTGGGTGTGCTGCAGCCCTTCTAAGGGCCCTATAGCTTGCCGATGCCGCCCCGCCTGCTGGTTTCAAACACCGGTTGGTGGGGCTTCGTTTGCGCTGGGGTGGGCCGGGGGACCGGGAAGTTAGTTCACGCGTTAAGATGGTGGCCATGAAATCTTGGCCAGTTCCAGCATTTAGATCCGTCCCCGGTACCCCCGTGCGCCTTTCCCTCTTCGACACCGCAGATCAGAAGGTGCGCCCCGTCGAGGTGGAGGGGGACACCGCCGGTATGTATGTGTGCGGGATTACCCCCTATGATTCGACGCACCTGGGCCACGCCGCGACCTACCTGACCTTTGATCTCATTTACCGCCTGCTGCTCGATGGCGGCCACCAGGTCCACTATGTCCAAAACATCACGGACGTCGACGATCCCCTGTTCGAGCGCGCCGAGCGCGACGGCGTGGACTGGCGCGAGCTGGGCACCTCCCAGATTGATCTCTTCCGATCTGACATGGAGCTGCTGCGGGTCTTTCCGCCGCAGGACTATATCGGGGCCATGGAGTCCATCGACGAGGTGGTGGCCATGGTCCAGCAGCTGCTCGATGCCGGTGCGGCATACGTGGTTGAAGACTCCGAATACCCGGATATCTATGCCTCCATCGACGCCACCGAGCGCTTCGGCTATGAGTCCAACTACTCGCGCGAACAGATGCTGGAGTTTTTTGCCGAGCGCGGCGGCGACCCGGAGCGCCCCGGCAAGCGCGATCCCCTCGATGCCCTGGTCTGGCGCGCCCACCGGGCAGGCGAGCCCTCCTGGGAGTCCCCGTTCGGCCCGGGGCGGCCGGGCTGGCACATCGAGTGCTCGGCCATCGCCACCAACCGCCTGGGCAAGTCCTTTAGCATCCAGGGCGGCGGCAGCGATCTGATTTTCCCACACCACGAGTTCTCCGCCGCGCACGCCGAGGCCGCCTTGGGGTGTGAGCGCATGGCTGATTTCTACGTCCACACCGGCATGATCGGCCTCGACGGGGTCAAGATGTCCAAGTCCCTGGGCAACCTGGTCTTTGTCCACAAGCTCGTGGCCGCGGGCGTGGATCCCAGCGCCATCCGCTTGGGCGTTTATGCCGGGCACTACCGCAGCGAGCGCGACTGGTCGGATGCCGTCCTGCGCCCCGCCGAGGACCGCCTGGCTACGTGGTCGCAGGCGCTGGAGACCCCCGGCACCCTCGCCGGCGCGGAGGAGTTGGTGGCTAAGCTGCGCCGGCACCTGGCCAACGATCTGGACACCCCGGCAGCTCTCGCGGCCGTCGACGCCTGGGCCAGCGCTGATCGCGGCACGGACGCGCCGGAGGCCGCCGAGCTGGTGCGCGCGGCGCTAGAGAACCTGCTGGGCGTGCGCGCCTGAGGAAAAACCCGTGCCGCCCGCGTGCGCGCCCGGCGGTTTTGGGGAACAATGGCACGCATGAGCATTCGCGCCGACTTCCAGCCGCAGGTAGATGAGTTCATCGCCAACCTCGAATCCTTCGCCACGGGCGACTACCTGCGCGATGAGGAAAAAGAATTCTGGGATCAGCCCTTTGACCCCAAGGTCCTGCTGCAGTTGCGCCAGGTAGTCGAGGACTTCCTCGACGCGCTCGACGCCCTGCCCGATGATCCGGACGCCGAGATCCTCACCGGAGCCGCGCGCCCCTTTGCCCGCCGGCTCGAGGAGTTCAACGCGAAGGCTGCCGATGCCGTCCTGGAGCCGGAGGAATGGGCCGAGCTCACCGAGCTGATGGAGTCGGCTGCGGCCGCCACCGGAGCGGGGGAAGAGGCCCTGGCCGCCCTCCCGGAGCTGGGGTGATCCCCGCCGGGGCGCCACGCGCCATCTTCTGGGACATGGACGGCACCATCACCGACTCCGAACCGCTGTGGGCTAAGGCCACCTACCGCATGTCGGAGCAGATGGGCCGGCGGCTTAGCCCCCAGGAGCGGGAAAAGACCGTCGGGGGCACCTTCCACGAGACCTTCGAGATCTGTGCTGCCTATGCCGGGTACACGCCGGGCCCAGGCGACGAAGAGCGCTTCCAAGCCGAACTATTTGAGTATGTGCGCGGGCTTTACGCCACGCAGTTGCACACATTCCCCGGGGTGGTC
>CAVFKS010000125.1:0-4971 GCA_963623015.1 Clostridia bacterium | reverse complement strand
AAGGTGTGGGAACAGTGATCTACACCGACCGGGAAAAGCAGGCGGAACTGTTTACATCGGTGGCGATAATGGAAGCTTTTCAAGTTCCTTAGCCCTGCACTGGCAGGAAAGCTTCGACGCGGGCCGTTCCACCGGCGATATTTTCGACTCCCTCTGCGCTGAGTACGGTGTTACCGAAACCTGGGAAGTCGACAAACTCACTGACCTTGTACACCTCGACGTATATGCTCCGATCCTGGGCTACGGGCCATACGCCAAGGATGAAGGGGAAGAACCCGATGAGCGCCGTGGTCGTCGGCGAGGATAGGGAATAACTGACCGACACTGCAATCCCTGCAAAGTGTGTGGTGACAGCGCTTGGGCCTGACTCCCGACGTGTCTAGTTTCAGAGGGGCGGGCTCGATGGTGGTGCCCGGGTGTCAAAACGTCACGACAATGTCCACGACATGCCCCACTATATTGGGGCGTATTAGACCGTATAAGGAAGGCAGGCAACCCCCACCCACCAGCAAAAATGCAGGTAGGAGGGGAAAACAAACGTGCCCCTAGCAGGACTCGAACCCGCGACACATGGGGTAGAAACCCACTGCTCTAATCCACTGAGCTATAGAGGCCGGGCGCGGTACGGTAGCCGCGCTGGATGAAAATATTACACCAGTGGGGCGGGGTGCAATATAGCCCGGCGGCGGCGTTTCTGGGGCTCAACGGCCGGGAAGTAAGATGGCCCCCATGTCTATAGAGCGTCAAGAAGCAGCGGCATCGCCCAGCAGTGAAAGCGCGGCGGCCCCGGCGGCAGGCAAGGCTAAGTCCCCGGCAGCGGGCAACGGCGGCGCCCGGGCCGCGGGGGCGTGGGGGATCTACGCGGTTCTGGCGGTCATCGCCGGCTTCGTGGCAGGGTTTATCTCCTGGTTCTTCCTGGCGGACTCCCTGGCCGCCCTGGGCATCCCGGACCCGGGCCGGCTGACCACGGTGGGTCTGCCCTTCCTGCGGGCTGCGGCCTGGATGTGCATGGCGCTGTCCGTGGGCTCCTTTATGGTCTCGGCGTTCTTTGTCTCCCCCTTGCGCCCGCGGGAGCCAGGTGCTGATCGCGCGCTGAATACGGCGCCGCTGTCTGTGGATGGGCACATCGCCGCGCGCACCGGCGGCATCGCCGCGCTCATCGTGGCGGCCATCGCCGTGGTAGAAGCCCCGCTGGTCATGTCGGATCTCACCGGCACGCCCCTGCGCGGGGTGTTAAACGCCGATATGTTCAGCTTGGCGCTGAGCCAGATCGCCACCGCACAGGTCTGGCTGATAACGGCGGTCATCGCGGCGCTGGTGGGCATCGGCGGCTTAGTGTCCCGGAAGTGGGGCTCGCAGCCACCGCTATTTATCGCCGCCCTCATCATGGTCATCCCGCTGGGCATGGAGGGCCACTCCGCGGCCGGCGGCGACCACGACTACGGCACCAATTCCTTCCTGTGGCACCTGGTATTCCTGGTCATCTGGGTCGGCGGCCTGATGGGGCTGCTCGCGCACGCGCGGCGCCTGGGCCCGGATCTGACGGTGGCGGTGCGGCGCTATTCCACCCTGGCACTGGTCGCCATCGTGGTGATGAGCATCTCGGGTGTCATCAACGCCCTCATTCGCGTGGAGCCGCAGGACTGGTTTAGCACGCGCTATGGCCTCATCATCGTCACCAAGGTCGCGCTGACCCTGGTGCTGGGCCTGTGTGGTTTCGCCCACCGGCAGCTGACCATCCCGCACCTGGAATCCCGCCCTGAGCTCTTCCGCCGCGTGGCCTTCGTGGAACTGGCCGTCATGGCCGCCACCGTGGGCGTGGCCGGCACCATGGGGCGCACCCCGCCGCCGCCCCCGCGCGACCCGAACCTCAACGCCATGCAGATCTTCCTAGGCTACGAGCTGGAGAAGGCCCCGACGGTGTTCAACGTGTGGGGCATGTTCCGCTTCGACATCCTCTTTGGCACCCTGGGCCTCATCCTGGCCGGGCTCTACCTCTATGCGCTCTACCGCCTGCGCCGCCAGGGCAAGGAGTGGCCGGTACATCGTACCGTGTGGTGGCTGGTGGGCTCCATGGTGCTCACCATCGTGATGTCCACCGGTATTGGCATGTACATGCCGGCGATGTACTCCATGCACATGCTCAACCACATGATCTTGTCCATGGTGGTGCCCATCGGGCTGGTCCTGGGCGCGCCGTTGACGCTCATCATGGAGGCCTTCCCGGACAACCCCGCCAACCCGGGGCTGCACGAGTGGGCCAAGGCGCTGACTCAGTCGCGCGCGTTGAAGTGGGTTACCCACCCGGCGGTCAACCTCATCCAGTTCCTCGTGGTCTTCTACGCCATTTACATGAGCTTCGACTTTTACGAGTTCGCGATCTCCGAGCACGCCGGCCACGTCATCATGAACGGGCTCTTCTTAGTCTCCGGCTACATCTACTTCTGGGAGGTCATCGGCACCGACCCGCTGCCGCGCCGTGCGGAGACGCGCGTGCGCTTGTTCATCCTGTTTATTTCCATGCCCATCCACCTTTTTGCCGGCGTGTACCTGATGCAGCTGGGCGCCATCCTGGGCGAGGACTTCTACTTAGGCCTCAACCTGCCGTGGGAGCCGGATCTCTACCAGGATCAGCGCGTGGGCGGCGGCATCGCCTGGGGCTTCAACCAGTTCCCGCTGGCGTTGGTGTTTGCCTACCTGTTCATCGGCTGGCTGCGCGACGACCGCCGGGCCGCCAAGACCCACGACGAGCAGGCCGACCTTGACGGCGACGCCGACCTGGAGGACTACAACGCGATGCTGGCTGCGCTCAACGCGGATGATGCGCGCCATAGCCGCTAGGGCAGGCGGAATTTTTAAACTTAGATTTAGAATCGGGCAATAACTTTTAGGGCTGTGGATAACTCCACAGCCCTTTGCCCACTCTGCTGTGCAATTGAGGCCTGGGAGGGAAGAATTCCACAGGCTCGGGACGGGATCTCTTTACCGCACTTGAGCGAGGGGACAAGATGCGTTGCAAGGCCACTGCGAAGCCAGGGCCGCAAGCAACTTTTCACCATCTACTCGAAACAAGAAAGCGAAGTACACCATGTCCCAATTTCCCGTCTCCGTGTCCGGCCACCTGACCGCTGATCCCCTCCTGGTAAAGCTGCCCTCTGGCAAATACAAGGCCAACCTGCGGGTGGCCTCGTCGCGCCGGTACTCCACCCAGGGCGAAAACGGCTCCCAGATCTGGGCGGACACCGACCTTTTATATATCGATGTCGAGGCCTGGGAGCAGCTGGCCCGCAACGTGCGGATGAGCCTGCGCAAGGGGATGCCCGTGATGGTAACCGGGTTCCTCAACACCACCACCTGGGACGACCAGGAGGGCAAGTCGCGCACCCGCAACGTTATCCGCGCCTACCACGTGGGCTTTGAGCTGGGGCGACACGTCATCGGAGTCAAGCGCTGCGAGGATCTGAGCGAGGTCGCAAAGATGCACATGCCCGATCCCGCAGATCTGGAGGCCGACCTGGACTACAGCGGGCAGGATTCCGCTGACGATGCCGCAGGGGACACGGACCAGCAGGATGCTAGCGCCGATACCCAGGTCGACACAGGGGCCGGCACAGCATCCGACACAGCGTCCGACACCAGGTCTGATACGGAAGCCGATACCGTCGCGGACTCGCGCGCGGCCCAGGGGCAGCGCCCGGGCGTGCCGTCCATCGCCTAGGCCGCCAGCCCGCGCGGGGGACCACCGACCCCGTGTGGGCGGGGCAGGTTTAGAGCGCCTGCGGGCCTAGTCGGGGTAGAGCGCGGCGTTCTGGGGTACTCTTTGTGGTGTTTAGACTCTAATCACCCAACTCATGCAAAGGGGAACAATGGGCGAGTTCATCTACACGATGAAAAACGTGCGCAAGGCCATCGGCGACAAGGTCATCTTGGACAACGTCACCATGGCCTTCTACCCGGGCGCCAAGATCGGCGTCGTGGGTCCGAATGGTGCGGGCAAGTCCTCCATCCTGAAGATCATGGCGGGGCTGGATCAGCCCTCCAATGGCGAGGCCTTCCTGGATCCGGGTGCTACCGTCGGCATCCTCCTGCAGGAGCCGCCTCTCAACGAGGAGAAGACGGTCCGCGAGAACGTCGAAGAGGGCCTGGGAGAGATCTTCGAGAAGAAGCAGCGCTTCGAAGCCATCGCGGAAGAGATGGCCACCAACTACACCGACGAGCTCATGGAAGAGATGGGCAAGCTCCAGGAGGAGCTCGACGCAGCCGATGCTTGGGAGGTCGACTCCAAGATCGAGCAGGCCATGGAGGCCCTGCGCTGCCCGCCTTCCGATGACCCCGTCACCAAGCTCTCCGGTGGTGAGCGCCGCCGCGTGGCCCTGGCCAAGCTGCTGCTCTCCGAGCCGGATCTGCTCCTGCTCGACGAGCCCACCAACCACCTGGACGCCGAGTCCGTGGAGTGGCTGGAAAAGCACCTGTCTAACTACCCGGGTGCCGTCCTGGCCGTGACCCACGACCGCTACTTCCTCGACCACGTCGCCGGCTGGATCTGCGAGGTCGACCGCGGCAAGCTCTACCCGTACGAGGGCAACTACTCCACCTACCTGGAGAAGAAGGCAGAGCGCCTCGAGGTTGCCGGCCAGAAGGACAAGAAGCTGCAGCGCCGCCTGAAGGAGGAGCTGGCCTGGGTCCGCTCCGGCGCCAAGGCCCGCCGGGCCAAGAACAAGGCTCGTCTGGCCCGCTACGAGGAGATGGCCGCCGAGGCCGAGCAGTACAAGAAGCTCGATTTCGAAGAAATCCAGATCCCCACCCCGCCGCGCCTGGGCAACAAGGTCGTCGAGGTCAAGGAGCTTACCAAGGGCTTCGACGGCCGCGTGCTCATCAAGGACCTGTCGTTTACGCTGCCGCGCAACGGCATCGTCGGCGTCATCGGCCCCAACGGCGTGGGCAAGTCCACCCTGTTCAAGACCATCGTCG
>CAVFKS010000124.1:2911-5088 GCA_963623015.1 Clostridia bacterium | reverse complement strand
GACCCGGATGACGCAGTCCCTCGGCCCAGACGTCCTGGTTACCGGCCACCCGTACATTGATATCTGGGCCGCCGTGAAACCGCAGCGAGTCGGGCTCAAGGCCTGGCCGGACGTGCCTTACGGCGAGGACTGGAAGACGGGAATCTGCAAGCGCGTGGGCTGGTCCGACCCCTCCGATGGCTGGCGCCACGTCTACAACGCGGTCCACAGCTTTAAGGACCTGGACTATACCCTCATCGGTGCGGTAGAGCGCCTCGTCGACTTCGTGACCACGCCCGAGTTGCGCAAGGAAGACCTTCTCTAGTCGATCACGGCCCAGGGGCAGCGCCGGCGTGGATGGCCTAGGCGTGGCCCGGTAATGGGCCGCCTACGGGCGAGCGGGCTCGTTGGCGCGCTCGATGAGATTGATGGCCAGGTGCCAGCCCGCCATCTCCGCGTTCCAGCCTGCGGCCTGCAGGCGCTGCGACATAGCCTGCTTGGAAATGCCCAGCTCTGCGGCGGCTTCATTCTGGTTGAGGCCGGAGCGAACCAGGGCGGTGGCTTCCCGGCCCTCGATGGTGCGCTTGTTGAGTACGAATGCCAGAAGGGCGAAGGCGGCGGCGATGTCGCTGGCCTCCGATGCCCTGCCGCGGGCCTCGACCCTGGCGTAGACCTGCGCAGGCCGCGCCGAAGGGCGGCACGCTGCTGTGGCCACCGCGCGGGCGGCTTCCTCGTCTTCCCAGGCACCTGCGTCCGCCGAGGGAACCAGCGAGGGGGATACGCCAATGCCGATGGCCCAGTCGCCGTCCGCCAGTAGCGCCATGACTACGTCGCACACGCTGGTGGCATCGTCGACGATTGAGCAGATGTCCTCGACGCCTAAGACCTTGAAATCGTCGACGCCGGGCAGGGTGGATAGAGCCTCGGCGGAGCGCTGGACGAGCTGGGCGCGGCGCACGGAACGGCCACGGTACCGGGCATGGACGGCAAGCATGAGGTCTTGACCTACTCTCTCAAGCTGGGAAATACTAGCACTAAGTCTAGCCTAAAGGCTTGATTTAAGCGAACGGGCGCGGTATATGTCCCGGGCGATTCCCGCCAGCCCGATGGCTGCGAGACCTGCCATGGCGGCCAGGATCCATCCGCTCGGCCGGCCGGTGAGGGCGTCGCCGAAAAAGACCCCGAGCGCCGTGGTAGGAATTGAGCCTAATGCCGTGGCCGCCAGGAACTGACCTAGCGGGATGGCGGTCAGACCTGCCACGTAATTGAGAAGTGAGAACGGAACCCCGGCCACCATGCGCAGGTTGGCCACCGCGTACCAGCCTCGCCGCGCCAAGTGTGCGTTGATCATCGCTATGGTGGGGTGCGTCAGCCGTGGGGTAAGCCAACCGCCGAGCAGGTGTCGCACCGCCAGGAAGGAAATCCCCGCGGATACCGTCAAAGCGCTCAGCGCCACGGTCATGCCCAGCCAGGGGCCGAGGAGAAGGCCTGCGGCCACCGTCCAGATTGTGCGCGGCAGTGGAAAGAGCGTGAAGACCACGTAGCCTGCCCACAAGGCGACCACGAACCAGCCGCCTAGATTCGCAGCGGCTGCACGCAGGGATGCGAGATCGGGTACGTTAATGAATATGAACGCAGCGCCTAGCGCGGACGCAACCAGGATGGTGCCGAACCATCGCAAGGGCGACCAGCTGCGCACCGTGGCCCACCCGTCAGCGAGCAGGCCACGCACGAAAACCGGGAAGCTTGCCGCTTCTGCGGCGTGCTTCTGTGCCGCGTGCGGCGGCGTTGCTTGGGGCTGGTCAACCATGACGTTTCACGTTACCCCGCGCCCTGGCCAGCAGGCGGACGGCGCGCCCGTGGCAGGCGGCACCTTCCGGGGTACATGGTCCTGGACGTGAGTGTATTGCTGATAGGGTGCGTTTGGGGCCACATACCCGGGTGGCAGTGATGAAGTGCATAGGTGCCAGATTGTGGGCGTCGTCCGGAGGGGGAGGATACTGGATCGCTAGTAAGAATTCTTGCCCTGCCGACTGATGCACGTAGGAGAAACAATGGACTCTATTCATAACCTGATGTCTTATATGGACGCAGGCACTCTGCTGGAAAGCTTTGGGCCCTGGGTCATCGCCGGCGTCGCCGTCGTCGTGTTCATCGAATCCGGCGTACTCTTGCCCTTCCTGCCGGGTGACTCGCTC
>CAVFKS010000124.1:0-2884 GCA_963623015.1 Clostridia bacterium | reverse complement strand
GACGACCTCAATGTGTCCATTTGGACACTGCTGGCCGTGGGGCTAAGCGCCGCTATCCTGGGCGACCAGGTTGGCTACTGGCTGGGGCATAGGTTCGGCCGCGGGCTGTTTAAGCCGGATGCCCGCGTCCTGAAGCTGCAATACCTGCGTGCGGCGGAGGACTTCTTTGCTAAGCACGGCCCGGTGGCTCTAGTACTCGGCCGATTCGTGCCTATCGTCCGTACCTACATCCCTGTCGCGGCTGGCACGGCCAAGATGGGCTACAAACACTTCGTGGGCTGGAATGTCTCGGGCGCAATCTTGTGGGTGTGTTCCATGAATCTGGTTGGCGTGTTCCTGGGCAACATCCCGGGAATTGCGGACCGCATTGACAAGATCATGCTGCTCATCGTCTTCATTTCCGTGCTGCCCATCGTGATTAAGGGGCTGCACAGCTACATCACCGGCAAGAAGAAGGCTGTGGTGGTGGATGAGTCGCAGCCGGTGGCGCGTAACGCCTAGTTTTCCGGTACTACAAGCAGCCCGTCATCCCGTTGGGGATGGCGGGTTTCCCTTCGCCTTTACGTTGTGCCACTTTTAGACTCATGTAGGGGCTTTCGGGGCGGCGAACGTGGCAGAACGTAAGGTCCGTTGCTACTTAAGCCCCCGTTGGCTCACGCCGCGCGAGTCGTTTAGCAGCGAACATGCGAAGGCCCCCGTTCCGAAGAACAGGGGTCTGATCGTGCCCGAGGGGGGACTTGAACCCCCACGTCCGTTAATAGGACACTAGCACCTCAAGCTAGCGCGTCTGCCATTCCGCCACCCGGGCAGGGTGTTTTTACAGCCTCTCGGCTGGGCACTCGATTACAATAGCGCGGATTGATTGTCGGATACAAATCGCCAGTTCAAGGTAGATTTTGGGCAGAATTGGCTGGGCTGTGTATTCGCATGGCCTTGCGGCGTGGGGTGCTATTGCCATGGGGCGCTACTGCATTGGCAGGAGCAGTAGGAGCGCGGAGGGTGGGGTGCCGACTCTGATGTCAGTGGCCAATTGGTGGTGACTGCCAGGGTCGGTGATGAGCAGGCGGGGTTTCGCAAGGGTGTGACTTGGGGTACAAAGGTGAATATGACTTCTTATGCAGATGACACCCGTTTCCCCGGCCCCGACCCTTATGCACCGCTTGGCGATGTCCCGACGTTCCCGCTGCGCTCAGACGACCTCTCGGACGGCGAGGAGATCCCGGAGCGCTTCCGCGCCCCTGAGAACGTCTCCCCGCACCTGGCCTGGGAAGACCTGCCGGCTGGCACCAAGTCCCTGGCCGTGACCTGCTTTGACCCCGACGCCCCGACGGCAGCAGGCTTCTGGCACTGGGCAGCGTTTAATATCCCCGCCACCGCCACGCAGCTGCCCACCGGTTCCGGCGCCGCCGAGGATCTCGGCTTAGAGGGCGTCATCAGCCTGCGCGGCGACTCCGGGCAGCGCACCTACTACGGCCCGAACCCGCCGGCCGGCCACGCACCGCACCGCTACCTGTATGCCGTGCACGCCCTAGACGTCGAGTCCCTGGACATCGACCCGGAGGCCACGCCGACGGTACTGGGCTTCAACCTCTACTTCCACACGCTCGGCCGCGCCGTGCTGTGGGGCTGGTACGAGGCGAAATAGGAGCTAGCTGGGCACGTGTAAAGCGCTCGCCCGCGCACCTGACCTGTAACGACTACCCGAGCACTAGTCCCTGGAAGACGAAAGGAGCCACGATGCCGGCTTCCTCCCGCCGCAACTCCGATAAGGCCCGCCCCGCTGGCGCGAATACCGCTGCCGCCGAAAGCAGTACGGCGCATGACGGCCCAGAAGCAGGGGCGCCGGTGCCGGTAGCGCTGCGCGTGGGCGGGGCGTTTATCGCCCTGGCCGTGGTGTTCCTGCTCTTTGGCGTGCTATCCCTGGCCGGCGCCGGCTGGGGTGCCGCCTTCGCGGTAAGCCCGCGCTTTCTGCTGGTGGTCCTAGGCGCCATCCTGGTCGGGGCATTTGCCACCACCAACACCCGCCAGCGCGGCTCGCGCGGGCAGGTCGCAGGCCTAGGTCTGGCCCTGGTGCTCATCATCGTCAGCCGGCTGGTGAGCCAGGAGCCGCTGCTGTGGATGGCGCAGTACTGGCTATTCCTCTACGCCGGCGCGGCCCTGATGTGCGCGCTGGTCGTGCGCCGCAGCCTCATCCCGCGCACCTAGGCCGCACGCGGTCAGCAGCACCGTTTGGGGGCGACCAGACCTGGAACGGTGGAAATAGGAAAAGGGGCCGGGATGATCCCGGCCCCTTCAAACGTGTGGCGGCTAGTCCTGCCAGTCGCGGCCGCAGCCGACTGCCTCGGAGATGTTGGAAAAGCCTTGGCGGCGCAGCTGGTCGGCCAGGCCCACATGGATATCGCGGATCCAGTCCGGGCCTCCGTAGATGAGCGGGGTATAGCCCTGCAGGAGGCTCGCACCCGCAGCGATGCGTTCCCAGGCCTGCTGCGGGGTGAAGATGCCGCCTACGGCGACCAGTGCCAGCTTATCGCCGGTGCGCTCGTAGAGGCGGCGCAAGACCTCGAGGGCGCGCTCGGCCACCGGGGCTCCGGAGATGCCGCCGGCGCCCATGGCCTCAACCTCGTCGCGCTGGGTGCGCAAGCCCGCCCGCGAGATGGTGGTGTTGGTCGCCACGATGCCGGCCAGATTCAACTCCAGGGCGAGATCGGCGACGGCGTCGACGTCCTCGTCGGAGAGATCCGGGGCGATCTTGACTAGGACTGGGACCTGGGTTTCCTCCTGCACCGCGCGCAGGATGGGGCGCAGTGACTCGACGGCCTGCAGGTCGCGCAGGCCCGGCGTATTCGGTGAGGAGACGTTGACCACCAGGTAGTCCGCCAGGTCA
>CAVFKS010000123.1:0-5362 GCA_963623015.1 Clostridia bacterium | reverse complement strand
CATCCGGGAATTGCGTGCGTTGGGTATCCCGCAGATGATCACCACCAATACCCAGCGCGCTGTGGCCGATGCCGTCTTCGACGCCCTGGGCTATGACCTCTTCGTCGATACCATCTGCGGCGACGAGGTACCCCGCGGCAAGCCGGCGCCGGACATGTACCTGGAGGCTGCCCGGCGCGCCGGCGCGCGCCCAGAGGAGTGCCTGGTATTCGAGGATTCCGCCGCCGGCATGCGCGCTGCCGCCGCGGCCGGCTGCGTGGTCATCGGCCTGCCGGCGGACCCGGCGGTGAAGTTGCCCGCCGGGGTGACCGGCATCGCCAGCCTGAGCGGGCAGCGGCATCTAGACGGCGCCACGGCGGCCGACGTCTTCGACTGGTTCGCCGCGGCCCAAGCCGCCGGCACGTCTGCAGCCGAGTGCTAGGACTAGCCTGCCGCCGGAGGTTTTCTGTCAGATGATAATAATTAGGCGGTTTCGCTGAAAACCTCGGCCCGTAGTGCGATAATGGGCCACTGTGAAGAATTTTGATGAGCTTTTTGCCGAATTGTCCGCCAAGTCCGCCAGCCAGCCGGAAGGCTCCGGGACGGTCGCAGCCTTGGACAAGGGCGCCCATTTCATCGGCAAGAAGATCATCGAAGAGGCCGGCGAGGTCTGGATTGCCGCCGAGTACCAGAGCGATGAGGAGCTGGCCGAGGAGATGTCCCAGCTTATCTACTGGACGCAGGTGATGATGCTCAAGCGCGGCCTGACCCCCGACGACATCTACAAGTACCTCTAAGGCGGGCGAAGTTCATGATTAAGGTAGCCGTCCCCAATAAGGGTTCCCTGTCCGAGTCCGCCATGGAGATTCTGGCGGAGGCCGGGTATAAGGGCCGCGGGGTGCACAAGAACCTCAACATCATCGATGAGGCCAATGGCGTGGAGTTTTTCTTCCTGCGCCCCAAAGACATCGCCATCTACGTCGCTTCCGGCGTGCTCGACCTAGGTATTACCGGCCGAGACCTGGCGGCAGACTCCCGCGCCGACGTCCAGGAGGTCCTGGACTTGGGCTTTGGTGGTTCCACCTTCCGCTACGCTTCGGTGGCGGGTGAGGACTGGACCGTCGAAAAGCTGGAAGGCAAGCGCATCGCCACCTCCTATCCCAACGTGGTGCGCGACGATCTGGCCGCCCGCGGCATTAACGCCGAGGTCATCCGCCTCGACGGCGCGGTAGAGATCTCTATCCGTTTGGGTGTGGCCGATGCCATCGCCGACGTCGTCTCTACCGGCACCACGCTGCGCCAGCAGGGCCTGGCCCCGTTCGGGGAGCCGATTGTGAAGTCCACCGCCGTGGTGATCAAGCGCTCCGGCGTGCCCGTGACCGACGAGGAGCAGGTGGTGCTCAACCGCATGCAGGGCATCCTGCATGCGCGCACCTACCTGATGCTTGACTACAACATCGACCAGGCCAACCTGGAGGCGGCATCGTCCATCACCCCGGGGCTGTCCGGGCCTACGGTCTCGCCGCTTGCGCGCGAAGACTGGGTGGCGGTGCGCGCGATGGTCCCGGTGGCCGACGCCAACCGTATTATGGATAGGCTATCCGCCCTTGGCGCTGAGGCCATTTTGGCCTCTGAGCTGCGCATCGCCCGAATCTAACGGTTGATAGGATTGCCCCTAATAGGGGGTTTTCTCCCGGGGTGCCCGGGTGGGGTAGAACTCTTACTACGATGGGTACTGCATGCAACGCAGCGTTGCTTCAATGACGTATCTATTTGGAAATAGGAGCCTAAAACATCATGGCTAAGTCCTCCAAGAAGGTCCAGAACACCGAGACCATCACCGCCGAGCCCGCCTCCTCCAAGGCCGTGGCAAAGAAGACCCGCATCGAATCCGACCTGCTCGGTGAGATCGAAGTTCCGGCTGACGTCTACTACGGCGTCCACACCGTCCGCGCCATCGAGAACTTCCAGATCTCCTACGTGACCATCAACACCATCCCGGACTTCATTCGCGGCATGGTCCAGGTCAAGAAGGCCACCGCCATGGCCAACCGCCGCCTGCACGTCCTGCCGGCCAAGAAGGCCGAGGCCATCGTCTGGGCCTGCGACCAGATCCTCAACGAGGGCCGCTGCATGGATCAGTTCCCGCTGGACGTCTTCCAGGGCGGCGCCGGCACCTCCCTGAACATGAACACCAACGAGGTCGTGGCCAACCTTGCCCTGGAGTACCTGGGGGAGGAGAAGGGTCGCTACGACATCATCAACCCCAACGATGACGTCAACATGTCCCAGTCCACCAACGACGCCTACCCGACCGGCTTCCGTCTGGGCCTGTACTACTCGGTCAACGACCTCATCGAGCGCATCGACGCCCTGCAGCATGCCTTCCACGACAAGGGCAACGAGTTCATGGACGTCCTCAAGATGGGCCGCACCCAGCTGCAGGATGCCGTCCCGATGACCCTGGGTGATGAGTTCAAGGCCTTCGCTCACAACCTGGCCGAGGAGCAGGCAGTGCTGCGCGACTCCCAGGAGCGCCTGCTGCAGATCAACCTGGGCGCCACCGCGATTGGCACCGGCGTCAATGCCCCGGCCGGCTACCGCCACCAGGCCACCGCCGCCCTGGCCGAGGTCACCGGCCTGCCCGTGACCACCGCCTCCGACCTCATCGAGGCCACCTCCGACTGCGGCGCCTACGTCCTGCTGCACTCTGCTATCAAGCGTGCGGCGATGAAGCTGTCCAAGATCTGCAACGACCTGCGCCTGCTGTCCTCCGGCCCGCGCGCCGGCCTGGCCGAGATCAACCTGCCGCCGCGCCAGGCAGGCTCGTCGATTATGCCGGGCAAGGTCAACCCGGTCATCCCGGAGGTCGTCAACCAGACCTGCTTCAAGATCTTCGGCAATGACCACGTGGTCACGATGGCTGCCGAGGCCGGCCAGCTCCAGCTCAACGTCATGGAGCCCGTCATCGGCGAGGCCTTGTTCCAGTCCATCCGTATCATGGGCAACGCCGTCGATACCCTGCGTGAGAAGTGCGTCACCGGCATCACCGCCAACGCTGATGTCTGCCGCGCCTACGTGGAGAACTCCATCGGCATCGTCACCTACCTCAACCCCTTCATCGGGCACCACAACGGTGACATGATCGCCAAGGAATCTCTCGAGACCGGCCGCGGCGTCCGCGAGCTCGTGCTCGAGAAGGGCCTGCTGGACGAAGAGACCCTCAATAAGGTCCTCTCCGTCGAAAACCTCATGCACCCGGAGTTCCGCGGCCAGCTCTACGTCGACGAGAACTAAGAATTAGCTAACATCGCCTAGCTATCGCCTAGTGCCCCCGGCAACGCGCACCCCGCGCGGCCGGGGGCATCTGCGTGTGCGGCGCCCGTGCGGGTGGGCAAAGAGTGTGGGAATGTCCACAATTGGGGTGTTCGAGTTTCCGATCGGGGTCGGTAGGAGAAGAATAGGAAGAGTATAGGGCTTCGAGTTGTGAGCCTTAGAAAGTCTTTAGATTCTCCGGAGGACCCCATGGTTTTCATACATATCCTCATAGTGCTGGCTGCCATCTTCTTAGGCGCCCGCCTAGGATCCATCGGCATCGGTTTTGCCGGTGGCCTCGGCGTGCTGCTTCTGGGCCTGACTGGCATTCCAGTCACGCGCGAGGACATCCCCTTCGACGTCATTGGCATCATCATGACCGTCATCGCCGCCATCTCCGCCATGCAGCGCGCCGGTGGCATGGACTACCTGGTCAGCCTGGCTGAGCGCTTCCTGCGCAAGAACCCCAAGCGCGTGACCTTCTACGCCCCGATTGTCACCTGGCTGATGACGGTGCTTGCCGGTACCGGTCACACCGCGTTTTCCACGCTGCCGGTTATCGTCGAGGTGGCAAAGGAGGGCAATGTTCGCCCGTCCCGCCCGCTGTCGGTGGCTGTGGTGGCCTCCCAGATGGCCATTGTGGCCTCGCCGATTTCGGCTGCGGTGGTCTTCATGGCGTCCGCACTCGAGCCGCTGGGCGTGGGCTACCTGCAGATTCTCGCCGTGGTGATTCCGGCGACCTTCCTGTCTATTTTCCCGGCCGCCTGGGTGGCTAACCGCTCGGGCAAGGAGCTTGCCGATGACCCGGTCTTCCAGGAGCGCAAGGCCCAGGGCCTGGTCAAGCCGCCGAGTGCCGCCAGCTACGTGCCCACCAAGGAGTCCAAGGCCTCCGTGCTTATCTTCCTGGTCTCGATCATCCTGGTGATGGCCTGGGCCACCTTGACCTCCGAGCAGGTTGGCCTGGTGGCCGAGCCCACCCTGCCGCGCAACGAGGCCATCATGGCGATTATGCTCACCGCCGCCACGATCATCGTGATGCTGACCAAGATCCCGGCCGCAGACATCCTCAACACGCAGGTATTCAAGTCGGGCATGTCGGCCTCCATGTGCGTGCTGGGTGTGGCCTGGTTGGGCACCACCCTCATCAACCACTACCTGGAGGACATCCAGTCCCTGGCCGGTGGCATCCTCGATACCGCGCCGTGGCTATTTGCCGTGGTCCTCTTCTTCGCCGCGGCCCTGCTCTACTCGCAGGCCGCCACGGCCAAGGCTCTGGTGCCGGCCGCGCTGGCTCTCGGCGTGAGCCCGCTGATGGCCCTGGCCGCCTTCCCGGCTGTTTCCGCCCTGTTCGTGCTGCCCACCTACCCGACGCTGCTGGCTGCCGTCGAGATGGACGACACCGGCTCCACGCGCATCGGCAAGGCCGTGTTCAACCACCCGTTCCTGGTGCCGGGTGTGGTCTCCATCGTCGTCTCGGTGCTGCTGTCCTATGGCATTGGCCTCGTCGTCGTCTAAGACCGCGCTTTCATAGCCGCCAGCTGTTTAAGTCCCTTCGCCTGCTTCCCGCAGGCGGGGGGCTTTTTTGCTAAACCGGATCAAGATCGGACGGTGCTGTTTATCATCGGGGCATGACCAAACAACTCACTGACGTCGAAATTGCCCAGAACCACACCCTCGAACCCATCTCCGACATCGCGGAGAAGGCGGGAATCCCCGCCGCGGCGCTCATCCCTTATGGCGCCACCAAGGCCAAGGTGGACATCACCCGCATTGGCCTCGATGATCCGGACCAGCCGCGCGGCAAGGTCGTGCTCGTCACCGGCGTGTCGCCCACCCCGGCCGGGGAGGGCAAGTCCACCACGCTCATCGGGCTGACCGATGCCCTGGCCCTGTTGGGGCACAAGGCCATCGTCGCCCTGCGCGAGCCCTCCCAGGGTCCCGTGATGGGTATCAAGGGCGGCGCCGCCGGCGGTGGCTACTCTCAGATCGTGCCCATGGAGGACATCAACCTGCACTTCACGGGCGACTTCCACGCCATCTCCGCGGCCACCAACACCCTGGCCGCCAT
>CAVFKS010000122.1:0-5452 GCA_963623015.1 Clostridia bacterium | reverse complement strand
TTGTAGTGGTGCATGTAGCGCTTGCCCTTGGTCGGGGTCAGCGAGTCAATCTGCTGCTCCATCTTGAGCATGTCCAGGGTGGTAACGCCCAGGATCTGGGTCTCGCCGCGCTCGAACAGCGAAGAGCCGTGGGCGCGCGGGATGAGGTCGACCTCGACGGCGAGGTCACGGATGTCGGTCACGCCACGGCCGTCGATGCGGAAGCCCTCGGTGAGGATCTTGTTGCGCACGATGTCCTTGGTGACGGCGTTCACGGCGGCGCGGATCTGCTTTTCAGCATCCTCGGCGTCGAAGTCATCGATGAGGGCGTCGACGACCTCGTCGGTGTAGGCGTTGGTGGCGTCGTCGCGGTCCTGCTTGCCGGGGATGGTCATCAGCTCGGAAAGCTTGGCGGATGCCTCCTTCTCCACGGCGTCGTAGACCTGCTCCGCATAAGACGGGAAGAGCGGGAACTCCTGGGTCTCCTTGGCGGCGCGCTCGGCCAGGCCGGCCTGGGCCTCGCACAGGGTGCGGATGAAGGGCTTGGCGGCCTCGAGGCCCTCGGCCACGGTGGACTCCTGCGGCGCCGGGGCGCCTTCCTGAATGCGCTCGGCCACGTGGACGCCAGCGCCGGCCTCCACCATCATGATGGCAACGTCGGTCTTCTTGCCCTTGCTGACGATGCGGCCGGCCACGACCATCTCAAACAGCGCGCGCTCGTGCTGCTCGGCGTTCGGGAAGGCCACCCACTGGCCCTGCGGGTGCTTGTCGTCTGCCAGCAGCGCCATGCGCACGCCGCCGACCGGGCCGGAGACCGGCAGGCCGGAGAGCTGGGTGGCAGCAGAGGCGCCATTGATGGCGACGACGTCGTAGTACTCCGCCGGGTCCATCGACAGCACCGTGATGACGACCTGGACCTCGTTGCGCAGACCCTTGACGAAGGTCGGGCGCAGCGGGCGGTCGATCAGGCGGCAGGCCAGGATGGCATCGGTAGACGGGCGGCCTTCGCGGCGGAAGAAGGAGCCCGGAATCTTGCCCGCGGCGTACATGCGCTCTTCCACGTCCACGGTCAGCGGGAAGAAATCAAAGCCCTCGCGCGGCTGGTTGGAGGCGGTGGTGGTGGCCAGCAGCATGGTGTCCTCGTCGAGGAACGTGGTCACGGAACCACCGGCCTGGCGGGCTAGCTGGCCGGTCTCGAAGCGGATGGTGCGGGTGCCGAAATCCCCGTTGTCCAGCGTGGCAACGGCCTCGGTGGTGCCGAATTCTTCGTCGACGACGAAGTCCACGGAGTTGTTGGGGGTGTTAGCGTTCTTGGGGCCTTTGCCCTGCTTAGCGTTCTTAGCGCTCATTAAAAAAGAATTCTCCTTTTTGGTCCGGCGATCATCGGTGCCGCCGGATGGTGGTCGTTTTCTACAACGAGCGCCAATTTTAGCAGGTATCTAGGCAAAACCCACCCCAAAACGTCAAAAGCCGCCACTCGCATGGAGTGACGGCGCGCGGCGCCTTGAAAAAAGGGCGACGCGGACTGGCTAAAAAATTAGCGGCGCAGACCCAGACGGGAGATGAGGTCACGGTAGCGGTTGACGTCCTTGGAGGCCAGGTACTTGAGCAGGCCACGACGACGACCAACCATCAGCAGCAGACCACGACGGGAGTGGTGATCGTGCTTGTGGGACTTCAGGTGCTCGGTCAGGGTGTTGATGCGGTAGGACAGCAGCGCGACCTGGGCTTCCGGGGAGCCGGTGTCGGTCTCGTGCAGGCCGTATTCCTTGAGGATTTCGGACTTCTTCTCGGTGGTCATAGCCATGAGATAATTCTCCTATATTGTTTCAGTCCACACTATGAGTTCAGCCAGCGCCCGCGGCGACCGCCGGACCGTGGCCCCTGCAACTGCTGTGGACCGCAGTACGCAAGTACGCGAAATCATACCCTCTCCGGCGGCTGCGCTACAAATAACGCCTCCAGGCGCTCCAGGAACTCCCGCAGGAAGCGCGGCGCATCCACGCCCACGGCCGCCCGCGCCGTCGCGGGCTGGTTAAGCCGCGCGGTATCGCCCACCGTGCGCCCGGTGGGCAGGCACTGCATATTCAGCGGCAGCCAGTCGATGAGCGTGGGATCCAGCGCGGCGGCCACGGCCAGGGGATCGTGGAGCCCGCAGCCCCCTAGCTCCGGGCTGACCTCGTCATAGGCGCCGATGTAGTAGTCCACCATGTCCGCGTAGAACACCGCGGCCGGCGTGCCCACTTCACGCCAGCGGGCAGTCTCAGCGCGGGTGAGCAGCGTGCGCAGCGTCACGTCCAGGCCCACCATGGACACGTCCCGGCCATAGCGCAGCACGAAGTCGCAGGCCGCCGGGTCCTGGGCCACGTTGGCCTCGGCCAGTTGGGTGACGTTGCCCGGCACGGTCAGCGCGCCTCCCATAAACACCACGCGGGCATCGGCAAGCTCCGGCTCCCGGCGCAGCGCGGCCGCGAGCGTGGTCGCCGGCCCGGTGGGCACGATGCACAGGTCCGCGCCGAAGCGCCGGTAGGACTCGATGAGGAAGTCGACGGCATCGCCAGCGGGAAGGGCACCACCGGCAGCGACGGGCAGGGGCGCGTTGCCCAGGCCATCCGAGCCGTGGATGAAGGCGGAGATCTCCTTGACCGCAAAGCCTTCGGGCTCGGGGCCGGCATAGACCGGCACGTCGGGGCGGCCGAATATGCGCAGGAGGGCGCGGGTGTTGCGCACGCTGCGCTCCACCGTGACGTTGCCATAGGTGGCGGTCACACCGATGAGTTCACAGCCCGGCGCGGCCAGGGCGTACCCCAGGGCTAGGGCATCGTCGATGCCGGTATCAAGGTCCAGGATGAGCTTCATGCCTGCAGAAAATATCCTTCCTCATCCAAGCCGCGGCGCGCGCGGTCGGCGGCGAGGACCTCGCGGGCGTGGGCGACGTCCCGGTGCATGTGATCGAGCAGATCCGCTACGGAGTTGAACTTGACCATATCGCGCAGGTGGCCGACAAACTCCACGGTGGCGTTGTAGCCGTAGAGGTCGGCGTCGCGATCCAGCACGAAGGACTCGATGGAGCGCTGCTCGTCCCCGAAGGTGGGGTTAGTGCCCACCGAGATAGCCGCCGCGTAGGCGCGGCCGGGATCGATGTTGCCGTCTACCTGCGCGCCCGGCTCGATGGTCAGCCAGCCGGCATAGACGCCGTCACTGGGCAGGGCCATGGCCGGGTCCGGGTACTGGTTGGCGGTGGGAAACCCCAGTTCCTTGCCGCCGCGGCCAGCCCCGCGCACGATGGGCCCATAGAAGGAGAAGGGCCGGCCCAACGCCCAAGCGGCGCGCTCCACGTCGCCTGCGGCCAGGCGGTCGCGGATGAAGCTGGAGCAGATCACCTCGCCGGAGTCTTCCAGCAGCGGCACCACGTGGGCCTCGCAGCCAAACTCTTCGCCGAGCACCACAAGGTCGGCGGCCGTGCCCGCGGCATCGGCGCCGAAGCTGAAATTGTCGCCGACGAAGACCGCGCTGGCGTGCAGGGTCTCGTGCAGCAGGCAGCGCACATAATCGCGCGGGCTCAGGCCTGCGAGCTCATGGGTGAAGTCGATGACCAGCGCGGCGTCCACGCCCAGGGCCTCGGCAAGCTCGAGGCGGCGCTCGAAACTGGCCAGCGCCAGGGGCGCGCGCGAGGGCAAAAAGACCGAAACCGGGTGGGGGTCGAAGGTGACCATCACCGTGCGCTGGCCGCGGGCGCGGGCCCCCGCCACCGCCTGGCTCAGCAGAAGCTGGTGCCCGCGGTGTACGCCGTCGAAGACCCCGATGCTGGCCACGCAGGGCTCGATGCCTTCCGGGACGCTTGCTAATCCGTGCCAAATATCCACGTGCTCCATGTTAGAGGACGCGACCGCGTCCTCTATGCTTGACCGCATGAGCGACGCACTTTCTACCTCTGGCCTGGTCATCGTGGACAAGCCGCAGGGCATGACCTCCCACGCGGTGGTGGGCCGGCTGCGCAAGATTTTCGGCACCCGCAAGGTGGGCCACGCCGGCACCCTCGATCCCCTAGCCACTGGGGTGCTAGTCGCCGGCATCGAGCGCGGCACCAAGTTCTTGGCGCACCTCGTCGCCGAGACGAAGGCCTATGACGCGACCATCTATTTGGGGCGCGCGACCACCACGGACGATGCCGAGGGTGAGGAGACCTGGGGCGAGGACGCCTCCGGCATTGGCGATGCCGCCTTGACCGCGGCGGTTGCCGACCTCACCGGGGATATCCAGCAGCGCCCCGCGGCGGTATCGGCCATCAAGGTCGACGGCCAGCGCGCCTACGCGCGGGTGCGCGCCGGCGAAGACGTCGAGCTGCCCGCCCGGCCCGTGACTGTTTCGCGCTTTGAGATTCTGGACATTCGCCGGACCGGCCAGTTTATCGAGGTCGACGCCACCGTGGAGTGTTCCTCCGGCACCTACATCCGAGCCCTGGCCCGCGATCTGGGCGAGGCCCTCGGGGTGGGCGGGCACCTGACTGCCCTGCGGCGCACCGCGGTGGGTCCCTTCCGCATCGATGAGGCCCGCACGCTCGAAGAGCTTGCCGATGCCCCGCAGCTTTCCCTAAGCCTGGATAAGGCCCTGCCGCGCTGCTACCCCACCTTGGACGTCACTGAGGATGAGGCCGCCGCCTTGGCCATGGGCAAGTGGTTCGAGCCCCGCGGGCTCAAGGGCACGCACGCCGCCGTGGCCCCGGATGGCCACGCCGTGGCCCTCATCAAGGAAAAGGGCAAGCGTCTGGCCACCGTCTTCGTGGCGCGCCCGTCCACCCTCTAGCCGCGCTCGAGGAAGGCGGAGACCACCAGGTAGCCGTCGCGCACGCGCCAGCGGCCGCCGATGAGCGGCACCGGCGTGGGCCGGGCCAGGATATACGAGGACAAGGTGCCGTCCGGGCGCAGCTCGATCTCGGCCTCGTCGAAGTCGAGGAAGCGGTGCGCCAGCGGGAACCAGGCCTTATAGGTGGCCTCCTTGGCGCAGAACAGGAGACGATCGGCGCAAGCCAGCCCGCCGGCGCGCAGCCTATCGAGCTGGCGCAGCTCACCCGGCCGCGCAATCGTGGAGCAGATGCCGTCTGGCAGTGGCTGCGCCGGCTCCACGTCCAGCCCCACCGCCAGCACGGCGCTCGACGGGGCCGCCACCGCGGCGCGCAGCCCCGTGGTGTGGGTAATCGAGCCGACGAAGCCTTTAGGCCACAGCGGCATGCCGCGCTCACCGCGCAGGATCGGCTGCTCGGTATTCGCCCCCAGCTGCGCTAGCGCCTGGTGCGCGCACCAGCGCGCGTCCCCGAACTCGGCTTTGCGCACGTCCACGGCCTGTGCGACCAGTGCGCGCTCCAGCGGGTGCAGGCGCTCGTAGTTGCCCAAATCCGGCGCCGCCGGCCGCGTGTAGCAGAACTGGGCGCTGGCGGGAAAGAGGGCGGAGTCGATCATAGGGCCTCCTCCTC
>CAVFKS010000121.1:0-5454 GCA_963623015.1 Clostridia bacterium | reverse complement strand
GTGCCACAGGTACAGGGAGAAGGAGCGCTGGCCCAGCCAGCGCATGGGGGCGCGCTCGAAGATCCAGCGCAACGGGCCCGCCTGGTGGATGGTGCCCCAGATCATGGCGATGCCCAGCACGCTCGTGGCCACCAGGCCGCCGCGGTAGGTGATGGCCATGTCATCGGCCATCCAGAACAGCTGGAAGACGTACCCGGCCAGGGCAAGCGTGCCGATGGCGGCAGCGAGGTACTTCTCCTTCTTCCCGCGCACCGGCCAGGAGTCGGCGTCCACGGCGGAGCTGCGGGAGGTGACCACCAGGGATAAGAAGGCGCCCAGCAGCAGGCCGAAGGCGTGGGTGTCGGTGCCGTAGTAGACGCGCGTGGGATCGGCGTCCGGGGCAAAGAGCAGGGCCATCGCCAGCGCCGAGGCCACCGCCAGGATAAGCGTAACTGACGCCGGCAACCAGCGCTTGCGGCGGCGCGCCACGGCGAAGACCGCCAAGAAAAGCAGCGGCCACAGGACATAGAACTGCTCTTCGACGGCCAGGGACCAGTAGTGCGCGAAGAGCTGGATCTCGTTGTCCGCGAAATAGGACTGCGAGGTGGCGATCTGAACCCAGTTGTTGACGAAGAACAAAGTACCTAGGAACTGCTCGCGGATGCCCACCACCAGGTCGCCCCCGATGAGCTTGGCTGCCGCGGTACAGATAAACAGCACGGTCAGGGCGGCCGGGAGGATGCGCCGGAAGCGGCGCTTCCAGAAGTCTTTGAGGCTAATGGTCCGGTGGACGCTGTGCTCACGCACCAGGAGGGAGGTGATGAGGAAGCCAGAGAGGACGAAGAACATGTCCACGCCCAGGTAGCCGCCGGGCAGGGCGTCGCCGAAGAAGTGGTAGACGATGACCGCCAGGACCGCCAGGCCGCGCAACCCATCCAAGCCCCGAACCTGCCGCAACCGCGCGCGGGCCCGGGCGGGCGTAGCGAGCCGGCCCGCTGCTTGCTTAGCGGATCCGGCAGGTTTCGAGGGGGCAGGCAAGCGCATAGTTACTACCTTCGCGAAAGGGGAAAGGGGGGAAATAGAACCCGTACAGTATAAGTAAGCGATGAGACAATCGGGCCCATCGGGGCGGGGTGGCTTAGGCCAAAAGCTCCTCCAGCACGCGGATGACCCCATGGTCGGTATTGGCGGGGGCAATCCTATCCGCAATCGCCTTGAGCTTCGGGTGCGCGTTGTCCATGGCAACGGCCGTCCCGGCGGCGCGCAGGAGCTCGTAGTCGTTGAGGAAATCCCCAAACGCCAGCGTGCGGTCTAGGCCCACGCCTAAACGCTCCGCCAACTGGCGCAGCCCCGCGCCCTTGTTCGCGCCCGGCGCTGATACATCGACCCAGTGCGCGCCGGATAAGGCCACCACCTCGGTACCCAGGGCATCGTTAAGAGGGCCCAGCGCATGAGCCTCGGCGCCGGCGAGGCTAAATACGGCGATCTTGATGACCTCGGCGCCCGGGAGCATGAGAGCCTCGAAGTCCTCCACCACGGTCAGCGCCTTGTAGTACTTTTCCACCTCGGGCAGACCGGCGCCTGCGGGAGGGATATAGGCCATCTCCGGGGTGCACACCACCATAAGGTGGTCTGTGTCGATGCGCGCGGAGGCGTCAAAGACCTGGCGCACCCGCTCAGGGGACATGGCGGTGGTGCCCACGATTTCTCCTTCGTGGACTACCACCGAGCCGTTTTCGGCCAGGAAGGTGCCGTGATCGGGAAACATCTGCCGCAAGGTGGCCAGCTGCCGGCCAGAGGCGGGGGCGAGGGTTACCCCAAGCTCGCCGGCGCGGGCGGCCAGGCCCGGGTACTGCGCCGGCAGGCGTCCGGCGCCGTCGAGCAGCGTGCCGTCGAGATCGATGGCGATGAGGAGCGGAAGTTCCATGGTAAAAAATCCTCGTAAAGTCATTTGTGATGTGCCACACTTGGGTGCATGAGCCACGCAGAAGAAAAAGACGCAGCCATGCCACCCGTGCTTCGGTCCACCCGCAACCGTACCGGAGTCTTGGAGCTCAACCGCCCGCGGGCGCTCAACTCGCTGAGCCCCGAGATGGTAAGGATCATCGCCCAGGCCTTAGAAGACTGGCGCCACGATCCGGGCATCGACCAGGTGCTTATTTTCTCCGGCCACCCCAAGGCCTACTGTGCCGGCGGGGACGTGCGCTGGGCGCGCGAGCAGCGCCTGAACGGCAATGATGCCGCGGTCGACGCCTTCTTCGACGCCGAGTATGACATGAATGCGGCACTGGCGGAGTACCCGCTGCCGGTCATCGCGGTCATCGATGGCATCGCCATGGGCGGCGGGCTGGGCATCTCCCTGCACGGCAGCCACCGGATTGTGACTGCAAACGCCTGGGCGTCGATGCCCGAGGCCAATATCGGCTACTTCACCGACGTGGGCGTAGCCTTCGCCGCAACGGCCGCGATGGGCCCGGAGCTGGCCAAGTTCTGGGCCCTGACCGGCTATCGCATGCACGCCGCCGACCTGCTGTACACCGGCGTGGCCACCGGCTTTGTCGACGACGCCGCCGACTACATCGACCAGGTCGTCGCCCACGGCGTAGACCAGGTGCCCACCCAGCTAAAGCTTGACGATGCCCCCTTGGCGCAGCTTGCCAGCGACATCCACGCCGCCTTCTCCCAGCCCACCTGGCCCGAGATTGTCGCCGCCGCCAGCCCGCGCCTGCGCGAGCTGCTTGACGAGCTCACCGCCCAGGCGTGCCCCACCTCGCTGGTGGCCTCGCTGCAGCTTTTCGATGCCGAAGCCGACTGCGCCACGGTGCGCGAGGCCCTCGCGCTGGAAAAGCGCCTGGCTCGTTACATCGGGGCGCGCGAAGACTTCTCCGAGGGCGTGCGCGCGGTGCTGGTGGACAAAAGCAACGACGCCCGCTTCGACCCGGAGGACGTGGCGGGGGTTGACGTGGACTCCATCGCGGGCGCGCTGCAGGGTTAGGCTTTACTGCCGGCGCCGGAAGCGCCGACGGCCTCCTCGTAGTAGCCCACCAGCGCCTGGGTGGACTCGCGCCACGAGTAGCGCTCGGCCTCGCGCCGGGCATACGCCCCCATCCGCGCGCGGCGCTCGGGATCTTCTAGCAACCCGGCGATGACCCCGGCCCAGTCCGCCGCCGTGGCGTGCGGGTCCATCAGGTGACCGGTTTCGCCCTCGTCGATGACGAAGGGGATGCCGCCGGCGTTGGTGCCAACCACCGGCGTGCCGGAGGCGAAGGCCTCCAGCGCCACCAGGCCTAAGGTCTCAGTGGCAGAGGGGAAGGCGAAGACGTCCGTGACGGCAAAAGCTGCGGCCAGTTCGGCACCGGCGAGGTAGCCGGTGAATACGGCATCGTTGCCGCAGGCTGCCTTGAGCTCGTCTAGGTAGGGGCCCGCCCCCACGACCGCCAGCCGCGCCCCGGGTACCCGGGAGCGCAACTGCTGGATCAGTTCAGGGAGGATCTCGAGGTTCTTTTCCTTGGAGACCCGCCCGATATACGCCACCAGGGGCGCCTCCGGGTTGCCGCCGGTGAGGCGCCGCCGCATGGCATTGGTGGCGCGGTCGGGCCGGTAGGCCTGGGTGTCGACGGCCTTGGGCCACAGCTGGACGTTGCGCAGCCCCATGGCGCGGGCCTTGTCCACCATCGGCGCCGAGGTGGACAGGTTGACCGCGGCCTGGTTGTGCAGCCACTTCGTGGCGCCCTCCACCAGCGGGCGGGTCCAGCCAATGCCTAGGGCCTCGACGTACTCGGGAACGTTGGTGTGGAAGCTGGCAATGAGCGGGCGCCGGTAGCGCTTGGCGGCAAAGACCCCCAGGGCGGCGGTCCACAGCGGGTTGACCGCGTGGATGACGTCGGGGCCGAAGGCTTTAATTTCGCGAAAGAGCCTAAGGTTGGGCAGCCCGAACTGGATCTCCGGGTAAGGGGGAAACTCCAGGCTGGGCAGGGCCACGACCCTGCATCCGGCGAAGGTGGCCGGCGGGTTGCCCGGGGCGAAGATCTGGACCTCGTGGCCGAGCCCCACGAGCTGCTCGATGGTGTGCGTGAGCCGGGTGACGACCCCATCGACCTTGGGGAGGAATACCTCCGTGACAATGGCAACCTTCATCGGCTCCGACTTTTCCTTCTGCTGTGCCTGCGCGGGTACTAGTCCTGGTCGGGGATGCCGGCCGCCTGGTCCTTGGTCCACAGCGACTGCGCCGGAATCTTGGAGCGGTCCACCCGCGGGGCGTACTTGTGGGCGACCTCCCGGACCTCCTGGAGCAGGCCCTCGGACAAGGTGGTGGGGTTGAGGCCCAAGGACAGGAAGGTCTCGTTGGAGACGTGGAGTTCGTTCTCGGCGGACTCCTTGCGCGGGTTGGGCACGTGGGCTACCTCGGCGCCGGAGATCTTGGCCACCAGCTGTGCCAGGTCGCGGACGCGGTGGGTCTCGGTCATCTGGTTGATGATCTTCACGCGCTCGCCGCGGGCCGGCGGGTTGTCCAGGGCCAGCTCAATGCAGCGCACCATGTCGCGAATGTGGATGAAGGCACGGGTCTGCCCGCCGGTGCCGTGCACCGTGAGCGGGTAGCCGATGCCGGCCTGCACCAGGAAGCGGTTGAGCACCGTGCCATAGTCCCCGTCGTAGTCGAAGCGGTTGATGAGGCGCTCGTCCTTTTCCGTTTGCTCGGTGTGCGTGCCCCAGATGATGCCCTGGTGCAAGTCGGTGATGCGCAGCTCGTCGTTCTTGGCGTAATACGCGAAGAGGTGCTGGTCTAGGACCTTGGTCATGTGGTAGACCGAGCCCGGGTTGGAGGGGTAGAGGATGGACATCTCCACCGGCTCCGACTGCCCGGAGTCCGGGTGCGGGGGAACTACAACGTCGAGGTAGCCCTCCGGGATTTCCATGCCGGCGGTGCCATAGCCATAAACACCCATGGTGCCCAGGTGGGCGACGTGGATGTCCAGGCCGGATTCCACGATGGCGGCCAGCAGGTTATGGGTGGCGTTGACGTTGTTGTCCACCGTGTAGCGCTTGGTGCGCGAATTCTTCATGGAGTAGGGCGCGGCGCGCTGCTCAGCGAAGTGCACGACGGCATCGGGAGCTTCGGTGCGCAGCAGTTCCAGCAGGCCGTCGTAGTCCTGGGCGACGTCGAGGTTGTTAAAACCAATGGTCTTGCCCGTTACCTCGTGCCAGGCGGCGATGCGCTCCTCGATGCTCGCGATGGGCGTGAGAGACTCGGCACCGAGTTCCTTATCGATCTCCCGCCGCGAGAGGTTGTCGACGATGATGACGTCGTGCCCGCGGTCCGACAGGTACAAGGATGCTGGCCAGCCACAGAAACCGTCGCCGCCGAGGATCGCTACCTTCACTGAAATTTTCTCCAAATGCGTGAGGGGACAAAAAGACAGGCAGTGCTCAAGAATAAAAACTTAAGAATAAAAACTTGCCTTCATGCGACTTTAC
>CAVFKS010000120.1:0-5553 GCA_963623015.1 Clostridia bacterium | reverse complement strand
CATATGCAAGGCGGGGCTGCCGGTTACTCGGGGGGGGTTGGTAAACCGGCGCCGCACAACCTTACACGCGATATTTTATCCCACTTTCGAAAAAACTTCACATCGGACCTTGCCACAGCGCCGGTGAAGCCACCGCTTAGTAGCGGGCGGTGACCTTTTCCTTCGCGGCGATATCGTCCAAACGCTCAGGACTCACGACCCCCGCGACCACCACGGCGGAGCCACCGGCAGCCAGCGGCGCTAACACCTGGGCGGCGAACTCGGCGCCATCTGCCCAGC
Source organism: Clostridia bacterium (assembly GCA_963623015.1). GTDB lineage: Bacteria > Actinomycetota > Actinomycetes > Mycobacteriales > Mycobacteriaceae > Corynebacterium. Next base: position 5,274 of record CAVFKS010000120.1, on the reverse strand, counting down.
CGCAAGAGAGCAGGCGCTCGGCGGGGCCGGTCGACTCCACGAGTTCTTCCAGCGAGCGTGGCTGCCCAAAGTACTGGTCGCCGTAGAAGCGCACCGTGGGGCCGAAGTCCAACGTGCCCTCCGGCAACTGCCCGCCGGCCTCCACCACGCCGCGGCCGAAGGGATCCTCGCTGACCACGACCACGTCGGGGCGTGCCGGCGAGTCAGTATGCGCCGCGGCGCGCTCCACCGTGGCAAAGACCACCGGGGCGCCCTCGCCCGGCCCAAAGCTATAGTCCACCCCGGCCTGCGCCGCGCCCAGTGCGATGACCGCGGCCTGCCACATCACGGGCAGGTCGATGCCGATGGCATCGCCAGCGCTCAAGTCCAGCTCTTCCTCGAGGAAGTTGGCGATTTTAGACGCCCAATTATCTAGCGTGAGCGCGGAGAAATCCATGCGCGCGCCGCTGTCCTCGGAGTAGACGGTCAGCCGCGGCGAGGCGGGGTCGGAGGCCAGGAGAGCGGAAAACAGTGTCATGGGCGCCTAGTTTACGCAGCGCGGGCCATCCCCGCCGGCGCTGATCTTCGGGGCCAGCTCGGCGCCGCCCAGATCGGAACCCGGCGTGCCCGGCGAGGAGTTATCCCCGGCGGCATCGTCAGCCCCCTGCGCGGCGGCTTCCTCGTCCATCGGGCCCGCGTAGTCTTCGGCGGTGACCACGATGAGGGTGTCGGCATCCAGCCCCTCATTAACCGTCACCGGCAGCCCGCCCAGGCGCTCGGAGAGCTCGCGGGCGCGGGGGTCGTCTGCATCGGCGGTCACGATCTGCGACTCCGAGTAAATCCCGGGCTCCGCATTCGAGGTCAGCTCCACCTCGTAGCCGTTATTGCTCAGCCACGTGCCCACGCCGCCTGCCAGGCCGGAGATGCTCCCGGCATTGAGCACGTGGATCATGGTCCCCGGGGCGGCGGGCTCGGCGGCCGGGCCGGACTGCTCGCCCTCGGCGGGCGCGGCGGAAGTCTCCTCCGTGGTGCGGGCAAGGTCTTCGAAGAAGGCATGCACCTGGTCCTTATCGACGGTAACGATGGACTCGCCATAATCGCCCACGCCGTCGATGGAGGTCACCGGGATGGTGGTAAACGTTACGTTGCCGCCGGCCAGGCCGGAGAGCTGCGTGACCAGCTTCATCACGTCCCAGTTCTCGTCGATGACCACGGAGCGCTCGATGGCGCGCGAGATATCGTTCAGCTTGGCCGGGCTGGTGAGCGTGCCCGAAGAAAGCAGCTTGGACACCAGCGATGCCGCATAGGCCTGCTGGCGCACGATCCGGTCCAGGTCGCCGCGCGGCAGCTCGTAGCGCTGGCGCACGAACGCCAGGCCCTGGGCGCCGTTGAGAGTCTGCTGGCCAGCCGGGAAGCGGGCGCCGGACATCGGATCATCAACCGCATCGTTGAGGCAGACATCGACGCCGCCGACGGCATCGGTAAGCAACACGAAGCCCACCAGGCCCACCTCGGCGTAGTGGTCAATCTCGATGCCCGTGAGATCCTTGACCTGAGCCAGCAGCGCCTGGCGGCCGGCATCGATGCCCTTCTGCTCAATCTCCTTCCGGCTATGCGGCGCGGATTCTCCCGCGGCCTCGGCGGACGCATTGTCTGCGCCTAGCTCTTCTTCCACCGCCGCCTTGTGGGAGGAGTAGACGCCGTTAATCTTCATGTTGCCGAAGCCCTCGCCGGCGTCAACATAAGTGTCGCGCGGGATGGAAATGGCCGTCGCCCGCGAGCCATCCTCGGGGATGCGGATGACCATGATGGTGTCCGTGTTGTCCTCTCCGCCGTCGACGCCGGCGTGCAGTGCGGCCAGCTCCTCGTCGGAGAGCGTGTTGCCCTGGGCATCGGTACGCGAGTCCGAACCCACCAGGAGGATATCCAGCGCCCCGTCGTTGTAGTTGTCGTCCTTAAATCCCTTGCGGCCATTTCCGAGCGCCAGGTTGCCCACGGAGTTGAGATCCCCGCCCACGCGGCCCACCAGCGCGTAACCGGTGCCAGAGACTAGAAGAACCACAACCGACAACACGGCCAGGATTACCTTCAGCGGCTTGGACCCCGACTGGGATAAGGGCCTGGCCTGGGTCGGGGCGGCCTTGATGTCACGGACGTCGCGCGCGGGGCGGGGGAAATCTTGACTCACGTCTCGGGCTTTCTCTAACTAAGGGGCGGGGAGGGAAATAAAATTTATCCCCTGCAGTTTAGGACAGGGCCGGGACAACTCCCATGAGCAACTGGCGCGCGAGCTAAAATCTGCGCCGCGGCTTTCCCGCATGGCGCGGGAGTTTCGGCTTTTAATCCGTGTACGCTTACCGACATTGTGGACGATACTTCATTGCGCTTGGGCGTGGTCACGGTGACTTTCTCGCCCGGAGAATATTTGGGCGCGTGCCTGGAGAGCTTGCCGGCGGCCACGCGCGGCGGCACGCACGTGGTGATGGCCGACAACGGTTCCACCGACGGCGCGCCCCAGGCTGCGGCCCGCGACTTCGAACACGCGGAATTCCTCCCCACCGGCTCCAACCTGGGCTATGGCGGCGGGATGAACGCCGGGGTGGCCCGGCTGCGTGAGCTTGCCGATGCCGGGGAAATCCGCTCCGATTTCGTCTTGCTGACCAACCCGGACGTGCGTTTTGAGGCCGGGAGCATCGACGAGCTTTTAGCCTGCGCGAACCGGCGCTCGCGTGCGGGGGCGGTGGGCCCGCTCATCGTGGAGCCGGATGGCTCCGTTTACCCCTCGGCGCGGGCCGTGCCCACGCTGGGCACCGGGATTGGCCACGCCTTCTTCGGCGCTATCTGGCCGAATAACCCGTGGTCGCGCGCCTACCGTGACGACGCCGACATGTCTCATGAGCGCACCGCGGGCTGGCTGTCCGGCTCGTGTTTGCTGGTGCGCTGGGAGGCTTTCGATGCCGTTGGCGGCTTCGACGAGCGCTACTTCATGTACCTCGAGGACGTCGACCTAGGCGACCGCCTGGCCCGCGCTGGCTGGGACAACGTGTTGTGCCCGGCGGCGAAGATCGCGCACGCGCAGGGCCATTCCACGAAGGCGCACGCGGGTGCGATGGCGCGCGCGCACCACGACTCCGCGTATCGCTTCCAGGCCGACCGTCATCCGCACTGGTGGCAGGCCCCGCTGCGCGCCCTGTTGAAATTGGGCCTGGGTGCCCGCGCGCGGTTCACCATGACGCGGGCTAGCAAGCGCTAGACTGCAACCGCAAGATTTCCCCGGCTGCCGCCGGTTTCCTCCGCTCGAGTGATTTTTTAAGGATTGTGACACGCATATGACCGCTCCCGCAGTAGACGCCGTCATCCTGGTGGGCGGACGCGGCACGCGCCTGCGCCCGCTGACGATTGGCACCCCGAAGCCGATGCTGCCCACCGCGAATTACCCCTTCCTGCAGCACCTGCTCGCGCGGATTAAGGCCGCCGGCATCGAGCACGTCGTGCTGTCTACCTCTTTCAAGGCGGAGGTCTTCGAAGAGTACTTCGGTGACGGCTCCGAGCTGGGCTTAGACATCGAGTACGTGGTGGAGGAGACCGCGCTGGGCACCGGCGGCGGCATCCGCAACGTCTATGACCGCCTGCGCCATGACACCGTGCTCGTATTCAACGGGGACGTGCTCTCCGGCATGGACTTGGGCGGCATCATCGACGCGCACCTAGGCCACGATGCGGATCTGACGATGCACCTGCTCAAGGTCGCAGACCCCCGCGCGTTTGGCTGCGTGCCTACCGATGCCAACGGGCAGGTCACCGCCTTCCTGGAAAAGACCGAGGATCCGCCGACCAACCAGATCAACGCCGGCTGCTATGTCTTCCGTCGCGAGCTCATCGAGGAGATTCCCGCTGACCGCGTGGTCTCCGTCGAGCGGGAGACCTTCCCGCAGCTGCTGCAGGAGGGCCGCCGCGTCTTCGGGCACGTGGACAACTCCTACTGGCGGGACATGGGCCGCCCGGATGACTTCGTGCATGGCTCTTCGGACATCGTGCGCGGGATTGCCCCGTCGCCGCTGCTGGAGGGGCGCACGGGTGAGGCTTTCGTGGATCCTTCGGCGGGCATCGCCGGCGGGGTGCTGCTGCTTTCGGGCACCTCGGTGGGCCGCGGCTGCGAGATTGGCGCGGGTTCGCGCGTGGAGGGCACCGTGGTCTTTGACGGGGTGACCATTGAGCCGGGCGCGACTATTAAGGATTCGATTATTGCCTCGGGCGCGGTCATTGGCGCCAATTCCACCGTGGTGGGTTGCGTGGTGGGCGAGGGCGCCCGGATTGGCGCGCGCTGCGAGCTGCTCGATGGCATGCGCATCTTCCCCGGGGTGAACATCCCGGATGCCGGCGTGCGGTTTAGCTCGGACGCCTAAGTTCTTTAAACTCCGCCTTCCGCGAGTGCCTTCGGTCGCGCGGTGGGCGCGACACGCCGAGGCGGCCGGGAAATAGTTAGCCCAGATCATCCTGGCCACTACATGTAGTACCCCCACTATTTGCCCCCGCGGATGGGTGGTTGTTACTAATGTGATCGATGTGTTGATCGACCAGCGGTTTTGATTTACACAGGGAAAAAACAGGCCTACCAGGTTGACGGTATTTAGTGCCCGGGGGTTAAATCACATACAGGTAATTCGCTGGCCGGATCGCCTCTCGGGTGCCCTGGGCGCCTGGGCAGTCCCTCTTCGGAGGGGCGGCAGTCCTGGCCGGCACTTATGTGACCACATGCAAAGACAACCCTACGGAGAAAGGAAAAGGCGTGGATGACGTGACAAAAGGCGCCAATCTCCGTGGTGCGGCCGCCGCGGCTTTGTCTCTAGATGAGCTCTTTGGTGCCGTCGAGCAGGAATGGCAAGACCAGGCGCTGTGCGCGCAGACCGATCCGGAGGCCTTCTTCCCGGAGAAGGGCGGCTCCACCCGCGAGGCCAAGCGTATCTGCCAGGCCTGCGCAGTCCGTGATGAGTGCCTGGAATACGCGCTCGAGCACGACGAGCGTTTCGGTATCTGGGGCGGCCTCTCCGACCGTGAGCGCCGCCGCCTCAAGCGCGAGATTGGCTAGTGCCTAGTTCTTCACCCCGCACGCCTTGGGCGTCGCGGGGTGTTCTGGTTTTCCTTGCCTTTAATCCGGGCACGCTGGAGTGACCGCCGGGGCGGGGTTTAGGCGGCGGTGAGTTTCCATTCTGGTTCCCTAGCGCCGGGTGGTGGGGCCGCGCGGCAGAAGACTATTTTTCCGAATGGTGATTGCCAGGCCAGTCTGCCTTGAAC
>CAVFKS010000119.1:0-5688 GCA_963623015.1 Clostridia bacterium | reverse complement strand
GCGTGAAGTGAGAGGTCCTCATTGTTTTCGTAGAGGGCCACAGCATCACGTTTGAACTGTTCAGAATACCTAGGCATGGTGGTAGATTACCTTTCTCCCCAACCCAACCGGGCTGAATATCAGGTGCCCACCTAACAGGGGTCAGGTCCCTGACCCCTGGATTGCGGGCCGCTCCAGATAGGGCAAGCCCTGTAAGTTCTTGGGCTTAGAAAGGCAGCTTCAGCTGCGGCAGGGCCGGCAGGCCGTTCTGCAGGAAAGCGGCCGCTGCGGTCAGGCCAGCCAGGCCCAGCAGGCCCAACAGGGTGTAGAGCGTGGCGTCGTTCATCTCCGAGGAGGTGCTGCCGTCCGACTTTGTGCCGGACGAAGCATAGTTCTGGGACTTGGCGCAGCTATCCATCGCGGACTCGTACTTGCTGCGCAGATCCTCCATGGCCTTGATCTGCTTGATGTTGGAGCGCGCCGTCTTGGCCTCTTCCTCCGACAAAATGCCGGCGTCGAGACGATCCTGCTCGTTGAGCTTCCTGAAATGCAGCTCATCTTCCATCGCGTCCACGAAGCGGCGCTTGGCGTCAGCCGCGTGGCGGACCTCGACCTCGAAGGGCATGTAATCCTCCGGGTTAATGGTGGCATCCTCGCTGCCGGCGCGCTCCCAGGCCTCTTCCTCCGAGGAGGACAAGCTCACGCGGCAGGTCTCGTTCCGGACCTTCATCTCCAGGCCCTGGGCGGGCGCGGCGACGAGAGTAGAGACAACGGCGGTGGAAACAAGCGTGGCGGCAAGCGGGAGGCGGCGCATCGGGGCGGTCCTTTCGGGGCGGGCGAGAGATTTATACTTCGGTCTTTAAGCGTAGCAAGAATTGCCCGCCCCACGCGCGTGGGGGCACATCCCAGCGCCGGCTTAAAGGAGCTCAATGAGGAAGGGCAGCTCCGTCGGGTCGTAGTAGGCCATGAAGTTATCCAGGGCATCGCCCACGGCAAGCTCGGCGTCCTCGTCGCCCAGGTCGGCGGCATCGATAAGCTGAGTGGCCCGCGCCGTGGCTTCCTCGGACTCAGCGACATCGACGTGGATGGCCGCGACCTGGGTAACGCTAAACGCGGCCGGCTGGAGGGCAACAACGCTATCGCCCATGTCGGGCTGCGGAGTGGCGTTGTCCGCGTCGACGTCGATCGAGATCACCACGCGGCGGGCCGGGAAACGCTCCTCGTCGCCGATGGCCAGCAGCCGCAACGAGGCCATTGCGGCCTCCTGGAAGGCGCTGTAGGCAATCTCCTCCTCGTCGCCCTCGGTGAAGAACTCCTGCAGGGCCGGCGTGACGGCAAACCCCCAGCCGCTGCGCGCGGCCAGCTGACCGGTGAGCTGCAGCTCCTCCAACATGGCGAAGGTAGCCGGGATATAGACCCGCTCGGTGCGAGACATTAGAACTCGCCATCCAGGTCGAATACGGCCTGGACCTCGATGGAGGTGCGGTCGAAGACCGTGTAGAGCATGCCCACCATGCCGGACTCCACAGCCGCGCGCACGTTGACGATGCTGTCGTCAACCATGACGCAGTCATTAAGCGGCAGGTCGATGGCGTCCGCAGCGGCCTGGAAGGCGGCGCGCTCCGGCTTTTCCACCCCGATCTCCCCGGAGAGCACCACGGCATCGACGATGCCGCGGTATTCCCACTCGCGGATGTGCTCGGCGCCCTCCCCGCCAGGATCGTTCGACAAGATTGCGGTGGCCACACCGTTGGCCTTGGCCGCCGACAGCAGGGTGCGCCAGCGCTTGACGTCTTCCTCGGTGCCGTCCAGGACACCGACGAAATCTACAATGAGACCTCGCATTATTGGGCTAAACCTCCAATTCTCGGGCCGAATTTCGGCGCACGGGTTATCGGGGCACAGTATAGCCCACCAGCGCGCCCCCGCCGCCGAGCGGGGAACTCCGGCTGCGGATGCGGGCGGGCCAAATCCATGAGAAGATAGGGGCACTTCGCCCCCTCCCTGCCCCACCCCGCCAACCCAGGGAGGAAAATGTACATGCCCATCCCGGGCTACGCCCACATCGCGCTGCTCGCCCCGCGCGATAACGTGGCCTACCAGCGCCAACCCAGCACCGATGACCTGCGCGTTTGCACCGAGGCCCAAGGCCTCATCCAGACGCTGCTCGAGGTGGCCGCTGGTCTACGCCCGCCCAGCCAGCTCGACAACGACTCTTTCCGCAAGTCCGTGCGCCTTCACATCCGCGCCTGCCTGCGCGCGCGAAACTTCCAGATGGGCTCCGCCCAGCTAATGAGCGTGCACGCCCAGGCCAGTGGCGAATTTCACGGCCTAGCTGACCTCGACGGCAAACGCCATGCCTTTACCGGGGTGTATGCGGACCAAGCCCTGCTTGCCTTTCGGCTCCTCTAGTCAGCTCGACAGAAACCACCTGGGGCGCCGCAGTCCAGGGCACAAAAATTGCGCGCGGGGGTAGACCCCGCGCGCAATTTAGGCTACTGGCGCCTTAAGCCTCGACGGTGCCGTCGGCCGCCGCAGCCTCCTGGGCCGCGAACTGCTTGCGCAGCATAAACAGCTGGCGCACGGTCTCTTCCTTGACCGCCTCGTTCATAGCGTTGAACATCTCGCCGCCCTCCTTCTGGTACTCCACCAGGGGATCGCGCTGCGCCATCGCGCGCAGGCCGATGCCCTCCTTGAGGTAGTCCATCTCGTAGAGGTGCTCGCGCCACTTCTGGTCGATGATCGGCAAGATGATCATGCGCTCGGTGTTGCGCATCTGCGACTCACCGCCGATGGCCGCCACGGATTCTTCCAGCTGGTCGTACTGCGCCTGGGCGTCAGCGACCAGGGCATCGCGCAGCTGCTCAGCAGAAAGCTCGCCGGCGGCGCCGTACTCGGTGCCATCGATAAGCGACTGGTAGCTCATGGACGGCCCATACAGGGACTCCAGCGCCTTCCACAGCTCATCGAGGTTCCAGTCCTCGACGAAGCCGGTGGCGGTCGCACCCGCGACGTAGGCCGAGACGGTCTCGGTAATCATGGAGCGGATGTTGTCCTGGATATCGCCCTCGTCGAGGATCTTGAAGCGCTCGCCGTAGACGACCTTGCGCTGCTCGTTGAGGACCTCGTCGTACTTCAAGACGTTCTTGCGCATCTCGAAGTTCTGGTTCTCCACCTGGGCCTGCGCGCCCTTGATGGAGTTGGAGACCATCTTGGAGTCGATCGGCTGATCATCCGGGATATTGAGGCGGTTCATCATGTTTTCCATGGACTGCCCCACGAAGCGAACCATCAGCTCATCACGCATGGACAGGTAGAAGCGGGTCTCACCCGGATCACCCTGGCGGGCCGAACGGCCGCGCAGCTGGTTATCGATGCGGCGCGACTCGTGGCGCTCAGTGCCCAGCACGTAGAGGCCGCCGGCCTCGCGCACGGCATCGCCCTGGCGCTTGGAGCGCTCGCGCTCCTCCTCGATTTCGGCGTCCCAGGCCTCCTGGTAGCGCTCCTCATCCTCGAAGGGATCCAGGCCGCGCTCGCGCAGCTTCTCGTCCAAGATGACCTCGGGGTTGCCGCCCAGCACGATGTCGGTACCGCGACCGGCCATGTTGGTGGCCACGGTCACGGTGCCGGGGCGGCCGGCACGGGCCACAATCTGGCCTTCTTCCTCGTGGTGCTTAGCGTTGAGCACGGAGTGCTTGATGCCGCGCTGGTGCAGCAGCTGCGAGAGGTACTCGGAGCGCTCCACCGAGGTGGTACCCACGAGGATGGGCTGGCCGGCCTCGACATGCTCGGCGATGTCGTCGACCACGGCGGCGAACTTCGCCTCCTGGGTCTTGTAGATGCGGTCGGAGTGGTCGATGCGCTGGTTCGGCTTGTTGGTCGGAATCGGCACCACGTCGAGGCCGTAGATGGAGTGCAGCTCCGCGGCCTCGGTTTCGGCCGTACCGGTCATGCCCGAAATCTTGTCGTAGAGGCGGAAGTAGTTCTGGAGAGTTACGGTAGCCAGAGTCTGGTTCTCGTTTTTGATCTCCACGCTTTCCTTGGCCTCAATGGCCTGGTGCATGCCCTCGTTGTAGCGGCGGCCGGCCAGCACGCGGCCGGTAAAGGAGTCGACGATCATGACCTCGCCGTTGCGGACGATGTAGTCCTTGTCGCGCTCGAAGAGCTCCTTGGCCTTGATCGCGTTGTTGAGGTAAGAGACCAGCTGGGAGTGCTCCGGGGCATAAAGATTATCGATGCCGAGCTGGTCCTCGACATATTCCACGCCGTCCTCGAGGACGCCGACGGTGCGCTTCTTGTGATCGACCTCGTAGTGGATGCCCTCGCGCATGCGCGGGGCCAGCTGGGCGAAGACGTTATAGAACTGGGAGTTCGTGTCCGTCGGACCCGAGATAATCAGCGGGGTGCGGGCCTCGTCGATGAGGATGGAGTCCACCTCGTCGACGATGCAGTAGTGGTGGCCGCGCTGGACGATGTCGCTCGTGGAGCGCACCATGTTATCGCGCAGGTAGTCAAAGCCCAGCTCGTTGTTGGTGCCGTAGGTGATATCGCAGGCGTATGCTTCCTTGCGCTCGTGCGGGCGCATCTCGGAGAGGATGACGCCGACCTTAAGCCCCAACCAGCGGTGGACGCGGCCCATCATCTCGGCGTCGCGCTTGGCCAGGTAGTCGTTGACCGTGACGACGTGCACGCCCTTGCCCTCCAGGGCGTTGAGGTACGCCGGCAGCAGCGAGGTCAGGGTCTTGCCCTCACCGGTGGCCATCTCGGCCACGTTGCCGAAGTGTAGGGCGGCGCCGCCCATGATCTGGACCTTGTAGTGCTTCTGGTTGAGAACGCGCCACGCGGCCTCGCGCACCGTGGCGAAGGCCTCGAGCAGGATGTCCTCGAGAGTCGCGCCATCGGCAAGCTTCTGCTTAAACTCGGCGGTTTTGGCCTTGAGCTCGTCATCGCTCAGCGCTGCAAAATCGTCTTCGAGGGCGATGACCTGCTCGGCCATCTTGTCGAGGCGCTTGACGGTGCGGCCCTCACCGGCGCGCAGCAGCTTGGAAAGTCCAAACACGTAAATGTTCCTTCTTGTCGCGGCAAAATTAAAGTTAGCTCAGGGCGAGTATACGCGCCCTAAGCCGCTAAGTTGGGGCCGGGCTGGGCACAATCGCTGCAAACCCGCCCGATCCGCCGGTTGCGACTTACCCATTTCACATATTTCCGGGATGGGAGAAAACCGCCGACAGCCCGCCCCAAGGTGTGGGGCGGGCTGTGCGGGACTAAATCCGTGGCGCGGTGGCGCTTTGAGGCACTAGGCCTGCTCGGCATCCTCGCTCAGGGAGATGATGCCGTAGTCATAGGCGTGGCGGCGGTAGACCACGGACGGGCGCTGGGTCTCCTTCTCAATGAAGAGGAAGAAGTCGTGGCCCACCAGCTCCATCTCGGACAGGGCCTCGTCGACGGACATCGGGACCGCGGCGTGGACCTTGGTGCGCACGATCTGGCCCGGGCGCTGCTCCTCGATGGTCTCCGCATAAGGATCGACGTAGCGGTCTTCCTTGGCGGCCTGCGCTGCCTTGGCCTCCTGCTCGGCTACGAGCTCGGCGGCGAGCTCGCCGGTGCCCTTCTGGGCGCGGTGGCCGGACTTGACGTTCTCGCGGCGAACCTTGACCTTGCGCAGGGAGCGCTCCATCTTGGCCAGGGCGGTCTCCAGCGCGGCGTAGA
>CAVFKS010000118.1:0-5712 GCA_963623015.1 Clostridia bacterium | reverse complement strand
GCCTTGCATATGGCCCCCGGCCGCCGCCCTCCCCCCCCGAGGCAGGCGCCGGGGGTCTTCTAATTCTTGCGCCGTGGAGTATCCTCGCTGGGTGCTCATCTACATTCTCCTTGGATTGCTCATCCTGGCCGGCTGCGTGCTGCAGGGCACGATCGGGTTTGGCCTGGGGACCATCGCCACGCCGATTATCGCCTTGGTCGCGCCCGAGCTAGTGCCCACCGTCGTGTTAGTGCTCGCCTTCTTCCTGGCCAGCACCACACTGCTAGGAAACGTTCGCCAGGGCCTCGACGTGGGCTGGCGGATCATTGTCCTTTCCTCCCTAGCCCGCATTCCCGGCTCTCTGCTGGCGGCATGGGTGCTCACGAAGGTCGATGTCACCGGGCTGCAGATCTTCATTGCCTTGGCGGTCATCCTGGCCATGTCGCTCTCCGGCCTGGGCTGGTCGCCGGGGCACTCGGATCGCAATACCATCATCGCCGGATTTACCTCGGGCTTTTTGGGCACCTCTACCTCCGTGGGCGGGCCGCCCATGGCGCTTATCCTGAAGAACTTCGAGCCGGCGAAGGTGCGCGGCACACTCGCCGGGACCTTCGTCATCGGGTCGATCATCTCCCTGGTCACCCTGACGTCCTCCGGGGCGGCTACCGCCCACCAGTTCCAGGTGGCGCTGGCCTATCTGCCGCTGGCCTTCCTGGGGCTTTTCATCGCCCGCTTTATCAACCGCTTCGTCAACCGGGTCATCCTCAACCGGATCGTCACCGTGGTGGCGCTAAGTGCGGCGGCCCTGCTGCTGGTCGAATCCCTCATCCTCGCCTAGCCTGCGGCGGACAAATTTGCGGGGAATCTTTAAACGTCAGCCTCACTCATAGGCAATAATGGAATCTCCATCACACCGCAGGGAGTCCATATGACACACGCGTCGCCGGTCGAATACCGCCCCAGCCCCCGGGCCAACCGGAGTTTCAACTCCAAATGGACCATCACGCTCTTTGGCACCGCCGTGGGCGCGGGCATCCTCTTCCTGCCGATCTCCGCTGGCAGCTTCGGGTTCTGGCCACTAGTCGTGGCCACCGCCCTCATTGGCCCCATGACATTTTTGGGGCACCGGGCTTTCGGGCGCATCGTTTCGCGTTCGCCGCGCGCTGGCGCAGACGTGCTCGAGGTGCTCACTGACTTCTTCGGCCGCCGGGCCGGCGTGTGTTTCGCGCTCATCTACTGGTTCACGGTCTTTCCCGTCGTCCTCATCTACGGGGTGTCGATTACCAACGCGGTCGACAGTTTCATCGTCAACCAACTGGGCGGACCCCACGTCAACACGTGGGTCCTGGCAACGGTGTGCGTGGGCGCGATGACCGCGGCACTGGCCTTCGGCACGAAGTTCATGCTCATCGTGGCCCAGGTCGTGGTCTACCCGCTCATCATCGCCCTCGGAGCGGTCTCCCTCTACCTCATCCCCCAGTGGGACCTGGGCTCTTTCCTGCAAACCCCCACTGACAACCTGCTCGGATCCATCGTGCTCATCCTGCCGGTGTTAGTCTTCGCGTTTAGCTACGTGGCGGCCGTCTCGCAGTTCTGCGTCGACGCCCAGCGCCAGTACGGCCCCCGCGCCGACCAGGAGTCCTCCCGCGTCATTCTCGCCACCTCGGTGCTGCTGACCGCGTTTACCATGTTCTTCGTCTGGTCCTGCGCCCTCGCGCTCGGTGCGGATGGCATGGCCGAGGCCAAGGCGCAGAACCTGCCCGTGCTGTCGTATTTCGCCAACGTCACCGGCACTCAGTTCATGGCGTACATGGCCCCCGTCGTCGTCATCTGCGCCATCGTGTCCTCCTTCATCGGACACGCCTTGGGCACCGTGGAGGGCACGCAGTACCTCTTTAGGCTCGCTGCCCCGCGCCTAGCCGGCAAGGTCTCGCGGCGCGGCCTCGACCTGGGAACATACGGGTTCATCTTCCTGGCCACCACGGCCGCGGCGGTGGCCAACCCCTCCATCTTGGACCTCATCACGCTGGTCGGCGGGGTCTTCTTCGCGTTCATGACCTACCTGCTTCCCATGGTGGTTATCTACCGCGTCGAGGCCTTCGCCCCGCTGCGCCGACGCGCCAGCAACTACTTCCTCATCGCGGTAGGCTGCGTGGTCATCGGCGCGACCATCTGGGGAATGGTCTAGTTACTTAGCCAGCGGGTTAATGGCCGCCAGCCGGTAGACCCATTTCCACCGCTTCCGCCCAGGCGCCGGGTCCACCCCGGTCCACGAGGCCGGAAACCGGGCGTTCCAGGTTTTTTCTGGCTCCGGTACGATCGTGGTGGGTGAAAAGACCTTCCAGGTCAACCACGGCGACGTCGTCAACGTCCCCTCCTGGCAGAAGTGGCATGTGGAGGCAGGCGCAGAAGGCCTCGACCTGTTCTGCTTCTCCGACCATCCCATCTTTGAAAAGCTTGACCTAGCACGTACTTACATCCCGAAAGGTATCCACATTATGCGTATTGCAACCATCCGCGTCCACGGCGGCACCACCGCTGCCCGCATCGAGTCCGACCACGCCGCCACCCCGATCGCGGGCTTTGCTGACCTGGGCGCCCTGCTGCAGGACTCCAACTGGCGCCAGATCGCCGAGCAGACTGAAGGCGAGACCATCACCTTCGACAAGCAGGACCTGGCCGCCGTGGTTCCGGCCCCTAAGAAGATCGTCTGCGTGGGCCTCAACTACGCCAACCACATCAAGGAGATGGGCCGCGAGCTGCCCGAGAACCCCACCTTGTTCGTGAAGTTCCCGGACGCACTGGTCGGCCCCTACGACGACGTCGTCGTCCCGGAGTGGGCTAACTCCGCGCTCGACTGGGAGGGTGAGCTGGCCGTGATCATCGGCAAGCGTGCCCGCCGCGTGAAGAAGGATAACGCGCAGGACTACATCGCCGGCTACGCCGTGATGAACGACTACACCACGCGCGACTACCAGAACCGCACCCTGCAGTGGCACCAGGGCAAGTCCCTAGAGAAGTCCTCCGGCTTTGGCCCGTACATGACCACAGCTGATTCCTTCGAGTTCGGCGGCGAGCTGGCAACCTACCTCGAAGACGAGAAGATGCAGGCCACCCCGACCAATGACCTGGTCTTTGGCCCGGAGGCGCTCATCGAGTACATCACCCACATCTACCCGCTGGATCCGGGCGACGTCATCGTCACCGGCACCCCGGGCGGCGTGGGCCACGCCCGCGACCCGAAGCGCTACGTCGGCGACGGCCAGACCGTCAGGATTGAGATCGACGGCCTGGGCTACATCGCCAACAAGACCGTCTTCGAGTAAAGGAGGATCCTTAACCCAGTCCTTCCACGATCTGCGCATCGCGGAGCGCCTGACCCTGGTTCGCCGCGGGACCGCGTATTACTCCGGCCAGCTGGCGCTCGTCGACAACGCGGATTTGCCGCGCCGACGCCCTGGTGAACCTGGTCGACTGGACCTCCACCGGCGTGGAGACCCCGATGTCTGCCTCGCCGCAGGCCCGCGGCGAGGAGATCGAGTACGGCGCCACGCTGCGCCCGGACACCGCCTGGGCCCACGAGGTCAAAACCGCCCAGGGCCGCACCGTGCCCATGTCGGAGACGCTGTGGATGCGCTCCCGTGAGGTGGTTCGGGCCACCCTCGTGCCGAAAATCGCCGGCAAGTGGGCCAGGCCTGGCCCGCTGGGCCCCGTGCCAACCCCGCCGCGCTGGCTCTAGACTTGAAGGAGACCTGGCGCCAATCGGCATCGCCAAGCTCTACCCGCCCTACCCGATTTCCCGGGTGGGGCGGTTTAGCGATCGACTATTCTCAACCTGAAGAAGGGGCAAGTATGCGTTCATTCCATTTCCGTTATCGCACCCGGCCCTATGTCTGGACCGTCATCGCGCTGGCCACCGTGATGGCCGGCACCGCGGTGCTCAGCCTGTCTGGGTTCGGCGCCTCCGCGGTGTCCTCCCCCATGTTTGCCATGAGCCTGATTACCGGCCAGTCTTTTGGCACGTGGTTCTTCATCGTCAACGCCACGTATTTTGTCATCCAGCTGCTCATTTTGCGCGGGAAATTCCCCCGCGTGGGCTGGTTCCAGCTGCTCGCCGCCGGTATCTCGGGCGTCATCCTCAACGCTTGGATGGCGCTGTTTACCCCCGTGCTGGAGCCGCACAATTACCTGATGCAGTGGGTCTTTGCGGTGGTGGGCTCGGCCATCGTGGCGCTCGGCATTGCTCTGCAGACGGCCGCGAATATCACTTACCTGCCCGCCGAGGGCCTCGTTCAGGTCATCGCTTCGCTGCGCGGCTGGAAGTTTTCGCGCCTCAAGCTGGCCTTTGACGTTACCTCCGTGGCGCTCACCGCCGTGCTCACCGTGGTTTTCCTCGATACCTTCGCCACGGTGCGCGAGGCCACGCTCATCTCCATGGTGACCATCGGCCCCATCATCGGGCTGCTCAGCCCCCTGGCCCGCCGCATGGTCTGGGGCCGTGGCAACACGTAGACTCGGGCGCTACATCGTCCCCTACCCTTCTGGAGGCCCCCGATGCCCGTTGACTCTTTCGATGCCGCCGCCGTCTACTCCCACTTAAGCCCCAAGGCCGCCGTCCTGGCGCTGCGCCAGGCCCTCGCGGACGGATTCGACCCGGCGGCCGATACGCCCCGGCAGGCGGTGGAGCTGCCCGGCGGCGAGTTTTTGCTGATGGCCTCGGCCACGGGAGGAAGCTTCGGCATCAAGCTATTGTCCGTGGCCGATCCGGAACAGCGGCCCGACGTGCCGCGCATCCAGGGCACCTACGTTCTCTTCGATGGCGCCACGCTGGCCCCGCGCGCCTTTATCGACGGCATTGCGATTACCAACCGCCGCACCGCCGCGGTGTCGCTGGCCGGTGTTTACGGCTTCTTCGACAAATCCGGTGGCACCCCGCTCAACGTGGTCATTTTTGGCACCGGGGCGCAGGGCCGCGCCCACGCGGAGGCCGCCCACAGCGCCTTCGACGGCCGGGCGGTTTCCGTCACACACCTCTCGCGCACCCGCCCGGCCGACCTGGACAACTGGGCCGAGGCAGGCTCCCCGGCTGCCGATGCCGCCCTGCGCGCCGCCGACCTCATCATCTGCGCCACCACCGCTAGCGAGCCCATCCTGCACGCCGCACAGGTGCCTGCCGATGCCGTCGTCGTGGCCGTGGGCTCCCACTCCCCGCACGCGCGCGAGGTGGCCCCCGACGTGGTGGCGGCGGCCCACGTCATCGTCGAGGATCCCGCCACCACCCTGCGGGAGGGCGGCGACGTCATCCAGGCGATTGCCGAGGGCGCGTGCACCCCCGACCGCCTGCACGCCATGGCCGACGTCGTGGCCGGGCGCACCACCTTAGAGCGCGACCGCCCCATCTTCTTCAAGTTCACCGGAATGTCCTGGGAGGACCTGGTCCTAGCCGAGAGGGTCGCCGACGCCGCGGGCAGCTAGCTCGATCCGCAAAGCCCCCGCCAGGTACACCGAAAATCGGTGTTAGGCGGGGGCTGATGCACAGTTTTTCAAGCCTGAGATTAGGCAATCGGCTTAGGCGGCACCGGGGCGCCGACGGGCGGGGCCACCTTGGGGTACTTCTTGGACGCGGCGGTCTGGCCGGCGGCGAGTTTCTGCGCGGGGGCATCGCCAGCCGGGGCGTCGTCGCCGCCGCCCGGGGCGGGGCGGTGCGGGGTCGGGTCCCAGTGGGTGTTGACC
>CAVFKS010000117.1:0-5822 GCA_963623015.1 Clostridia bacterium | reverse complement strand
GTGTAGGAGACCGCCAGGAAGCCGCCGATGAAGGTATAGGCCACCGTCACGGCCGCCACGATGAGCATGCCGGTGATGTAGTTGCCGTTGAAGGTGGACTCGAAGTAGCGCCCGCCGGAGACCATGCCGGAGGAGACGTAGAAGGTAAAGAAGAAGATGATGATGACCGCGGCGATCATGCGCAGCGCGCGGGACTTATCCCGCAGGCGGTTTTCGAAGAAGGAAGGGACCGTAATCGAGTTATTGGCCACCTCCGAGTAGGCGCGCAGGCGCGGGGCCACTAGCTTCCAGTTGAACCAAGCGCCGATGAGAAGGCCGATGGCCATCCACAGCTCCGACATGCCGGAGAGGAAGAGCGCGCCGGGCAGGCCCATGAGCAGCCAGCCGGACATGTCCGAGGCGCCGGCGGAGAGCGCGGCGACGAAGGGGTTGAGGTCGCGGCCGGCGAGCACGTAGTCGTCGTACTCGGTGGTCTTTTTATAAGACCAGAAGCCGATGGCGAGCATAGCGAACAAATAGATGATGATCGCTACGACGTACCAGGTGGAAGTATCCAAAACGTCCGTCCTTTGCTGCGTTAAAAATCGGTTATCTCTAAGGTGTGTCACTACTATATATGCCCTGTGGCCTACGCCATATATAAAGACGAGAAAAACTCTCGCAGGTCTTGCCGCACCGGGTGTACTCGCGGTGCGCCCCGCCCTAAGTGGCGGGCACAGAAAGCGGTGGCGCTCGCCCGCCCGGCCAGGTGGCGGCCGCAATGTTAGAATGGCCGTTATGTCTAATTTCCTCGTCCACGGCGTGTGGCTGCCGGTCTCCGGACTGGGATTGTGGATTGAGCAGGTAGAAGGCCACAAGATTGTCGGCCCGGGCACCGTGCCCGAGGGAACCTTCCCCGCCCAAGTCGAGCGGATTTTGGGCCATAAATCTTTCCGCAACCGCGCGCGCCTGTCGCTGCGCACGCCCAAGGGCAAGGACGTCTCCCTCATGGTGCCCATGGGGGTATTCGGCCCAGACGAGACCATCTTGGTCCTCCACGAACTATCCCGGCTGCTCGACCGCGCCCCCGGGGTCAGCGAGGCCCAGCGCGCCACCTTGGCCCCGGATCTGGTGTGGCTGCTGCACGCCTATCGGGGCCTGGAGAAATTCGTGCGCGCCGGGCGCGTGACGCTGCGCCTGTCCTACCAATCCGGCGAGTGGTTTCCCATGTGGCAGCTGGCCTCCGGAGTGGGCGAGCGCGGCTGGCTGGCGGAGATGATCGCCGCGGCACCAGGCATTTTGACCATCAACAACCGCACACTCAGCGACGACCTGGCCGATGAGCTGACCCACTGGATCACCTATATGCAGCTCAAGGAGCTCCAGACAGCCTCGCGGCCTTACCCGTGGCACGATTTCGTCGACGACATCTTGCACACCACCCCGGTCACGCGCGGGCGCACGCAGCTGTTGCGCGGGCTCAACGAGTGGAAGGATTCGATCACGCAGGTCGACCTCCAGCTGGTATTCATCGTCGAGGAACCCGACGCCGACGCCACGGATGAGGCACAGGCTGGCGATGCCCAGGCCGCGCCGGGGGAGTCCGCCACCTGGCCCATCCGCGTGCAGGTGCGCTCCGGCACCGACGCCCCGCTGCCCATCCACGCCGGCCAACTCGACCGCGCCAGCATGGAAAAACTCGCCGGGGCCCGCCGCCGCGCCATCGAGGTGGCCCCCTCGCTGGACCCGGAGGCCTCCTTGCCGGCGGCCGGCTATAGCCCCTTCGCGGGCGACTGGGACGTCTACGTTGACACCGAGACCCTCGTCCGTTTCGTCTCCACCGAGGCCGCCGCCCTGCGCGCCAAGGGCTTCAACGTCATGCTGCCCAAGGCCTGGGCGCACATGGAGACCAAGGCCAAGCTGGTCACCAAGGCTCCGGCGGGCGATGCCGCCGAGTCCGCCACCAAGGCGCACATCGGCCTTGACAAGCTGGTGGACTACAAGTGGCAGCTCTCCGTGGGCAACATCGAGCTGAACGACGAAGAGATGGCCCGCCTGATCGAGTCCAAGTCCGGGCTCATCCAGCTGCGCGGCGAGTGGGTGATGGCCGATACCAGCTCCCTGGCCCGGATTGGCGAGTACATGGGCCAGCTGGCCGAGGCCTCGCGTACCCGCCGCAAGAAGGAGCTGGACCTGGCCATGCAGCGCGCGCTCAACGCGCAAAAGCTCGAGCAGCCGGGCTGGCAGGAGCTGCTAGCCGAGGTCACGCAGCAGCTCGAGGAGTTTAACCAGGAGGCAGCCGATGCCAACCTGGGCCAGGTCACCATCGCCGAGCTGCGCCAGCTGGCCTTAGAATCCCTGGCCAAGGAGCCGGTGGAGTTCGAGGGCAACGACTGGCACGCCTCCCTGCTGGGCGGGCTGGACACGGTGGCCCCGCGCCGGGTGGAGATCCCGGACACCGTCCACGCCGAACTACGCGAGTACCAACGCCGGGGCGTGGACTGGCTGTACTGGATGTCCCGTAATAACTTAGGCGCCGTCTTGGCTGACGATATGGGCCTGGGCAAGACCCTGCAGCTGCTTAGCCTGCTGGCCGTTGAGCACGCAGAGGCTGGCGATGCCGCGCCTGGCGATGCCGCCGACGGCATCGGCAAGCTCGGGCCCACCCTGGTGGTCGCGCCAACCTCGGTGGTGGGCAACTGGGCGCGTGAGGCACAGAAGTTCGTGCCGAGCTTTAAAGTCATGGTCCACCACGGCACCGCCAGGCTGCGCAACGCCGAGTTTATAGCCGAGGCCGAAGCCTCGGACCTGGTGATTACCTCCTATGGCACCGCCGGCCGCGACTTCCAGACCCTAGGCCAGGTGGAATGGGACCGCGTGGTGCTCGATGAGGCCCAGGCGATTAAGAACTCGGCCACGCAGGCATCGCGCGCCGTGCGCTCCCTGCCCTCGCGCCAGCGCATTGCGCTCACGGGCACCCCGGTGGAAAACCGGCTGTCGGAGATGCGTTCCATCATGGACTTCTGCAACCCCGGCGTGTTAGGGTCTGCCAGCTTCTTCCGCAACCACTTCGCCAAGTCCATCGAGCGCAACGACGACGCCGAGATGGCAGAGCACCTGCGCCGGCTCATCGCGCCGTTTATCTTGCGCCGGCTCAAGACGGACCCGCAGATTATCGATGACCTTCCGGAGAAGTCCGAGCAGATCATCACCGTGGCCATGACCGCGGAGCAGGCCGCTTTGTATAAAGCCCTGGTCGACGACGTCGCCCGGCGCCTCGAGGAGGCCGAGGGCATCAAGCGGCGCGGCCTGGTGCTGTCCTCGCTGACCCGCATCAAGCAGATCTGCAACCACCCGGCGCACTACCTGGGCGACGGCAGCCCGGTAACGATCAAGGGCAAGCATCGCTCCGGCAAGGTAGCCGAGCTCATGCGGATCGTGGACGAGGCAACCCAGACCGGGGAGCGGATCCTCATCTTCACCCAGTACCGCGCCTTCGGCGATATCCTGCAGCCTTACCTGTCCGCCCAGCTAGGCCGCGACATTCCCTTCCTGCATGGCGGGGTGAGCAAGAACCAGCGTGACGCGATGGTCGAGTCCTTCCAGGAACCCGACGGCCCGCCGGCGATGCTGCTCTCGCTCAAGGCGGGCGGCACGGGCTTGAACCTCACGGCCGCCAACATCGTGGTGCATATGGACCGCTGGTGGAACCCGGCGGTAGAAAACCAGGCCACCGACCGTGCCTTCCGCATCGGCCAGGAGCGCAACGTGCAGGTCTACAAGATGATTACCCAGGGCACTCTGGAGGAGTCCATCCAGGACATCCTGGACGGAAAGACCCAGCTGGCCGGCGCCGTCGTGGGCGAGGGCGAGGGCTGGCTCACCGAGCTCAACCCGGAGCAGCTGGCGGAACTGATGAGCTACAAGGGGAGGGAATAGATGGCCAAGCGCAGCGTCAACGACGGCAACGTCACCTACGTCAATTTCGGGGCCCGCAAGAAGGTCTCCACCCCGGAGGAGGTCTTGCGGGTCGATCACGCCAGCTCCGTGCTCAACCCGGCGGCCACCCGGCTGGTGGCGGCGATGAGCCGCAACGTCGACTCCGGGCGGCTCTCCCGCGGCCGCGATTACGCGCGCTCCGGCAATGTGGTCAGCCTCGAGGTGCGCAACGGCGCGGCCCACGGGCGCGTGGCCGGCTCTCAGAACGAGCCTTTCGCAGTCCTCATCCGCCTGCCGTACCGTTCCAACGATCAGCTAGGCCAGGTCGCCGAAATCATGGCGCGCACCCCGAATGCGCTGCGCAACTCCCGCTCGGGCGAGGTGCCCGAGGAGGTCCTCGACCTCCTGCTGGGCGATGCCCCGAGCGACATCAGCTTTAGCTGCAACTGCCCTGACGCGGCGCCGGTGTGCAAGCACATCGTCGCGGTGGTCGAAAAACTGGCCGCGCAGATGGACGCCGACGGCTCGGTGGTCTTTGCCCTGCGCGGGCTGAGCTTTGCGGCCTTGGAACAGGTCATGATCGCCAAGGCCCGCGATGCCGCCCAGGACGCCTTCTCCCCGGACTCCGGCCTGAGCACCGAGGAGAGAAACGAGCTGTTCTGGTCGGGCCGGAACTTACCCGATCTCCCCGAGCCCAAGGTCGCCCCGGCCATCGATGACTCCGACCGCGACCTGCTGCGCAAAGCCCTGCGAGCGGTGTGCCACACCAACATCGAGCTGCTGCGCGCCGTCAGCGACGTCGAGGAACTCTACGAGTACCTCACCCGCGACTAGCGCGGCCGGTTTATACCCGTCGCAGATGTCCACCCTGCAGTCTAAGGTGGAGACATGACTTGCCAGACCACCTTCATTCATACTTCTGACCTGCAGTTGGGCATGAAGTACTGGTTCCTCGAGTCCAACGGCGGGGAAGCCCAGGCGCGCTTTGCGGCAGACCGCATCGAGGCCATCGTCAAGCTGGGGGCCCTCGCACAGGAGACGGGCGCCCAGTTCATCGTGGTTGCCGGGGACGTATTCGAACACAATTCCTTATCCAATCAGACCCGCCTGCGCGCCCAGGAAGCCCTCCGCGGCCTGCCGGTGCCGGTGTACCTCCTGCCCGGCAACCATGACCCCCTGGTGGCCGGTTCCATTCTGCAGCGGCTGGAGGGGGACAACATCCACGTGCTGAGCGATGCCACGCCGGTGGAGGTCGCCCCGGGCGTGGAGCTGGTGGGCGCGCCCTATAAGACCAAGCGGGCCTCGCACGACATCGTGGCCGCCGCCCTGGAGCCACTCGAGCCCACGGATAACATCCGGGTGCTCGTGGGCCACGGACAGGTCTCCTCGCGTGCTTCCGAGCCCGCGCCGGACATCATCGACCTGCCCACGGTGGAGGCGGCCATAACCCGGGGCGTGATCGACTACGTCGCACTCGGGGACACCCACTCCACCATGTCACTGGGGTCTACCGGGGCCGTGTGGTTCTCGGGCGCGCCGGAGACCACGGACTTCCACGAGCTAGACGGGGATAAAGGGGAGGCGGACTCCGGCAACGCGCTGGTGGTGCGCGTGACCAAGGAGCCCGGCCAGGCACCGGCTGGCGTGGAGGTGGAAAAGCGTCAGGTGGGGGCCTGGACTTTCGATGCCTTCTCGGAGTATCTGGCCGGTCAGGAAGACGTGCAGGCCTTTCTCGAGCGCCTGGCGGCTTACCCGGATAAGTCTCGCACCGTCATCAAATACGCGCTCACCGGCACAATCAACCTGACCGCCCAGCAGGAGCTGGAGGCCGGGTTGGCCGAGTGGGCGGATGCCTTCGCTGCCCTCTATGAGCGCGGGCGCACCATGGACTTGGTCCTAGAGCC
>CAVFKS010000116.1:3098-5823 GCA_963623015.1 Clostridia bacterium | reverse complement strand
CTGCAGGCCCGGAAAACTGAAGCCGGTTTTCGCCCTGTGGATAACCCCTAATTTTTGCCCAATGGATTGGGCACCGAAGCAGTTATCCACAGATCGGCCGCCCGGCCGCCGGGCCCGGGTGGCGCCCGCGCCGGACTTCCGGTAAACAGGGCAGTTTGCCCACCAGAATCAGTGCCCGAATCCGGGGGTAAGTGGCACCTAGGCGCAAGGCGGTAGAATGCCAACCATGACCCACCCCACCGCGCCCAACAACAGCTTTGATGACTTGCGCCAGTCCCGCGCCTCGAGCCGCGGGGTCATCGTCGCCGGGATCGTCGTACTGATCGTGGCGCTCGCCGGCGCCATTGTGGCCGGGGTCATCGCCTTCAATCGCGAGCCCGCACCGCAGGCAGACCTGGTGGCGGGGACGGCATCGGCAAGCGTGGTGGCACCGCCTGCAGGCGCCGAGGAGCTCGTGGGCACCTATGCCGGGCAGCTGCGAGGGCAGCAGGCACAGTGGCCGGCGGTCATAGCGCTCGCCGGCGGCGAGGGGCTGGTGGCCTACCCTGACAACGGTTGCCAGGTCTACCTCTACGGAGCACACCCCCACGGGGAGACGATCCGCTTTCAAGCCCAGGCCTTGACCTCCTGCGAGGCGCCCGGTACGTGGGAGTTTCAGCGCACCGACCGCGGCATCCTGGCAGCTTATAGCGAGGACGGGGCGGTCATCGCCAGCGGGGACCTAGACCGGAGCACCCCGCCCGCCTAGGTGTCGCACTTCACAGCCTGCCTAGTACCGATTCCAAATTCACACAACGTGCACTTGGTGCAAACTTGCACTGGGTGTAATGTTGCACGCTGTGCAAGAAGAACTATCCCTCCGCGAACAGAAACGCCGCGCC
The DNA here is from genome assembly GCA_963623015.1 of Clostridia bacterium. GTDB lineage: Bacteria > Actinomycetota > Actinomycetes > Mycobacteriales > Mycobacteriaceae > Corynebacterium. Next base: position 4,942 of record CAVFKS010000116.1, on the reverse strand, counting down.
ACGCGCCGGCGAATCGAAGACGCCGCCACCCGCCTGGTGGACGAGCGCAGCTTCGCGGACGTCACCATCGAAGAAATCTGCGAGGCCGCCGGCATCTCCCGGCGGACCTTTTTCAACTACTTTGACTCCAAAGACTCCGCCGTCCTGGGACTCGGCAGCGACAGCTTCGGCCCCGAACTGCAAGAACAATTCCTGCAGGCAGAGTCCGACAACATCGTCGCGCTCACCATCACCCTGCTGCGCGCCCACCTCGAGGACTACCACCCCAGCCGAGAGGTAATGGAACGCCGCCGGCGCATCGCCTCCGACGAGGACGTCGCCGCGGCCACCATGAGCCGCAAGCGCGCCGCCTCCAACGCGGTCCTCGAGCTCATCGAGCGTCGCCTCGAACAGGACTCACACCTGCGCACGATGCCTCACCTGGCGCCGCGCACGGAGGCCCTGCTCATCGGCGGGCTCATCCGGGAGGCCGTCTGGCTGGCGATGGCCTCCCCCGACTTCCACGAAGACGACTCCCTGGAGTACCGCTTCGACACCGCACTCACACTTATCACCGACTTCACGAAAGGACTGGCATGGTAGCCTCCACCTCGGCAGCTTCTGCCCCATCCGCGCCGGCTAAAAACAACGTCCTGCTGGCCTTCTCAGCGCTCATTCTCACGATGCTGATGAGCTCGCTGGGCCAGATGATCTTCTCGGCGGCCCTGCCCACCATCGTGGGCGAGCTGGGCGGCGTCGACCACATGAGCTGGGTCATCTCCGCCTTCCTGGTCACGATGACCATCGCCATGCCCATCTCCGGCAAGCTGGGCGACATGATGGGCCGCAAGTGGCTCTACATCGGCGGCATCGTCATCTTCGTCATCGGCTCCACGCTGGGCGGGTTCGCCAACGGCATGGGCATCCTCATCACCGGGCGTGCCGTCCAGGGCTTTGGCGCCGGCATCATGATGATCTCCTCGCAGTCCATCATCGCCGAGATCACCACCGCCCGCGAGCGCGGCAAGTACATGGGCATCATGGGCGGCGTCTTCGGGCTCTCCTCGGTCCTGGGCCCGGTCCTAGGCGGCTGGTTCACCGACGGCCCGGGCTGGCGCTGGGGCATGTGGATTAACATCCCGCTGGGCATCCTGGCTGTCATCGTCTGCTCACTGGTGCTGCACCTGCGCGTCGGCGAGACCAGCCTGCGCAAGTTCGACGCCCTGGGCGCGACGTTTATCGCCATCACCACGGCCTCGCTCATCCTCATGACCACCTGGGGCGGGTCCGAGTATGCCTGGACCTCGCCGACCATCCTGGGGCTAGCCGCCATCGTCATCGTGGGCGCCGTGCTCACCGTCGTGATCGAGTCCAAGGTCGCCGAGCCGCTCATCCCCATCCACCTGTTTAAAAATCGCAACATGGTGCTGACCACGGCCGCCGGCACCGTGCTGGGCCTGGCGATGTTCGGCGTGCTCGGCTACATGCCCACCTACCTGCAGATGGTCCACACGCTGACCCCGACCGAGGCGGGCCTGATGATGATCCCGATGATGGTCGGACTCATCGGCACCTCGACCGCTGTGGGCTTTATCATCGCCCGCACCGGCCACTACCGCCGCTACCCCATCATCGGCCTGATCATCACCGCCGTGGTCTTGTTCTGGATGTCCAAGCTCAGCGTCGAGACCACTCTGGTGCAGCTGGGCGTGGAGTTCCTCGCCTTCGGCGTGGGCATCGGGTTCGTGCAGCAGGTGCTGGTCCTTATCGTCCAGAACTCCTTCCCCATCCGCCTGGTGGGCACCGCCACCGCGGCCAACAACTTCTTCCGCCAGATCGGCTCCGCCGTGGGCGCTTCCCTGGTC
>CAVFKS010000116.1:676-3088 GCA_963623015.1 Clostridia bacterium | reverse complement strand
CTCCCTGGTCGGCTCCCTGTTCATCCACAACATGAAGGACGAGATGGCGGCCCACATGCCGGCCGCCCTGTCCTCCATGGGCGCCGAGGGCGCGCGCTTCGGCGAGCAGTTTGCCGCCGCCGGCTCGGGCTCTTCGCACCTGACCCCGGCCATCGTGGCGCAGCTGCCGGACCCCATCCGCGACGTCATCTTGAACGCCTATAACGACGGCCTGACCCCCGTCATTGCCCTGATGGTGCCGATGGCCATCATCGCGCTGGTACTGGTGCTGCCCATTACCGAAGAGCACCTGAAAGAGACGATCGATTAATGTCACTCAACCGCGCCCAGCAGCGCCAGACCCGCGCCGAGCTGGCCGGGCTCTGGGCCCAGCTAGACCAAGACGCCGCCACCGTGGAGCAGGACCTAGGCTTAAGCCCTGGCGGGCTGGACCAGGCACTCAAACTCGACGCCGACCCGATTACCGTATGGCGCGTGCGCGACTTCCTCGTCGCCCTAGCCCGCGCCCGCGGCATCGCGGCCCCGGAGTTTAGCTCGCTTAACGAAGCCAACCGCCGCCGCGCCGAGGGCTGGTTCGGCCCCTGGTCCATCCCCCAACCCCGCTAAGGGCTTATTTTTCGTCCGGCTTGGGCAGCAGCAGCTCGTAGACGTCAGTGTCGCGCCACTGCCCGGCCAGCTCCCCGTAGGTCATCTTGGCCAGGTGGGAGAAGGTGCCCACCTTTGTAAACCCGCGGGACTTGTGCAGGCCCGCCGAGCCCTCGTTCTCCGGGAAGATCCAGGCGTGGATGCCCCACTTGTGCAGCTCCTTGCAGACCTCGATCAGCTTGTCCAACAGCGCGCCGGCAATCCCGCGCCCGCGGGAGTCCGGGTGCAGGTAGATGGAGTCCTCGACCACGCCGTGGAAGACACTGCGCGAGGAAATCGGCGCGGCGGAGACCCAACCGAGCACCTTCGAGTCATCGTCAGCCTCGACCGCGACGAACACCGACGGCAGAATCTTGGCCTGGGTAAACTGCTCCAGGGTCGCGGCCTGAGTCTCATAGGTAGCGTGCCCGGTGTTGAGCCCCATCTCGTAGATGGCGCGCATCTGCGGGTAGTCGCTCGCGCGGAAAGGCCGGAGCACGTAATCCTTGTTGTTTGTGGTTCCACTCATAAACATCCATTGTCCAGATTCTTGGGCCCCAATACCTACCCGCCTTACCCCACCCGGCCTGCCTCAGCCTAGCGGGAGCACAGGTAAAACCGCATACCCTGGGAAAATTCCGGGTCCCAGTCCCCTATCCAGGCCGTGCGTTTTTGATCACATCGGGCGGATTTTAGTGCCCGGTTAGTGTTCTGCCTCCAGCAGGTTGGTCACCAGCTCCGCAATCGCCGAGCGCTCCGAGCGCCGCAGCGTGATGTGCGCGAAGAGGTCGTGGCCTTTGAGCTTTTCGATGACCGCCTGTACCCCATCGTGGCGCCCCACCCGCAGGTTGTCCCGCTGCGCCACGTCATGGGTGAGCACCACGCGCGAGCCGCGCCCCAGCCGCGAGAGCACGGTGAGCAACACGTTGCGCTCGAGCGACTGGGCCTCGTCCACGATGACGAAGGTGTCATGGAAAGACCGGCCGCGGATGTGGGTCAGCGGCAGCACCTCCACGATGCCGCGCTCGGTGACCTCCTCGATGACGTTCTCCGAGACCACACCCTCCAGGGTGTCGAAGACCGCCTGCGCCCAGGGGTTCATCTTCTCGGACTCGCTGCCGGGCAGGTAGCCCAGGCTCTGGCCGCCGACGGCAAACATGGGGCGAAATACCACGATCTTGCGGTGCGCGCGGCGCTCCAGCACGGACTCTAGGCCGGCACACAGCGCCAGGGCGGACTTGCCGGTGCCGGCGCTGCCGCCAATGCTGACGATGCCCACCTCCTCATCCAGCAGGAGGTCCAAGGCGATGCGCTGGGGTGCGCTGCGCCCCTGCAGCCCGAAGGCGGAGACCTCCCCGCGCACCAGCTGGATGAAACCGCCGGCGCTCATGCGCCCCAGGGCTGACTTCTGAGGCGAGGAAAGCTGCACGCCGCAGTGGACGGGCAGGTCGGTCAGCTCGACGCCATCGACGGTCTGCAGCCCTGCGGCCGGCAGTGATTCTAGGCGGTAGAGCTCATCGATGTCGGCGCTTAAGACGTGGGCTTCTACCATTCCGGAATAGCCGGTGAGCACGACGTCTTGGGCGCGGTAGCCGTCGGCATCCAGGCCCACGGCGCCGGCCTTGACCCGCAGCGGAATGTCCTTGGTCACCAGCGTGACGTCGTGTCCTTCGCGGGCCAGGTTGAGCGCGCAGGCCAGAATTCGGTGATCGTTTTGCGGCACGCGGAACGCGGCGGGAAGCACGTCCTGGTTCTGGTGGTTGAGCTCGATGTGGACGGTGCCGCCCT
>CAVFKS010000116.1:0-666 GCA_963623015.1 Clostridia bacterium | reverse complement strand
GCCCTCGGCGGTGACCGGCAGGGGTTGGTCGAGGGCGCCGTGCTCGCGGCGCAGGTCCTCCAGCAGGCGCAACGCCTGGCGCGCGAACCAGCCCAGCTCCGGGTGGTGTCGTTTGGCCTCGAGTTCCGAGACGACCACCAGCGGCAGCACCACGGCGTGCTCAGCGAACTTGCGGATGGCCCACGGGTCCGACAGCAGCACTGATGTGTCAAGCACATAAGTCTTGAGGGCCGTGGGGGCGAGGTGAGTTAAGGGAGTTTCAAGGGCCGTGGTAGCCATGTTGTCCTGCGCTTTCTGCTTGGTTTGGCGGGTTTTAAGCCCACCGTAGGCAGCGCAGGTTAAAAATCACATGGTTGTTAGTAAACAGCTGGAAAACAACCCGGGCATGAAAAATCCTCCCCCAGCCCGCGTGGGGCTGAAAGGGAGGCGTGGGGCGAAGGTTTACTTCTGCTCGATGATGGGGCCGAACTCGCCGCTTTCGGCCGGCTGCCAGGCGATGGTGCCCTGGGTGAAGTCCTGGACCCAGCCCTCACCCTGCGGTGCCTCGGGAGCAGTGGGCAGACCCACGGAGGATTCAAGTGCGCCTTCTGCCAGGTAGGTCTCGGCGATCTTGCCGATGACCGGGACAGATGCGCCGGAGGCCTTGTCGAAGACGAGGACCTTATC
>CAVFKS010000115.1:0-5830 GCA_963623015.1 Clostridia bacterium | reverse complement strand
CGTCCTCCGGCGCCGGGGTCGGCCGGCCCGCCCCGGCGTGCTTGGCCTGCGCGTGGAGCAACCCCACGGACATAGCCGAGGTCAGCGCCATAATCAGCGGGGTCAAGGTGGCCAGCAGCAGCGCCCGCGGCCAGGTCTTGGGGCCTGTGGCATCCGGGTTGCCTGCGGCATCGAAATGCATGGGCAGCGGATCCGGCAGGCGGTCCCAGCCCGCCACCACCACCCCGGCGGCGAGGAAGATCAGACCCACCGTGGCCCACACCCAGCCCCACTGGGGCGGGCGGATGCCGTCATCAAGAGTGATCATGCCTGGCCCCTATCCTGTCGGGCGACCGCGTTTACCTGCGCTTCTGCACCCAAGCTACCAGCTCGCGTAGCCTGGTCGCATGACTGTACCAATGATTGAACTGCACGACGGCAATAAGATCCCGCAGCTGGGCTTCGGCGTCTTCAAGGTCGACCCGGAGGCCACCGAGGAGATCGTGGCCGAGGCCCTGCGCGTGGGCTACCGCCACATCGACACCGCGGCCATCTACGGCAACGAGGAGGGCGTGGGCGCGGCGATTGCCAAGTCCGGCATCCCGCGCGAGGAGCTCTTCATTACCACCAAGCTGTGGAACGACCGGCAGACCGATGCCGCCTCAGCCCTGGATGAGTCCCTGGCCAAGCTGGGCCTGGACTACGTGGACCTCTACCTCATCCACTGGCCCGCCCCGGAGCGCGGCACCTACGTGGATGCCTGGAAGCAGCTCATCGAGCTCAAGGCCGCCGGCAAGACCCGTTCCATCGGCGTGTCCAACTTCGAGCTCGAGCACCTCGAGGCCCTAGAGACCGTCACCGAGGAGACCCCGGTGGTCAACCAGGTGGAGCTGCACCCCTACCTGCAGCGCTGGCGCGAGCTGGACGCCTTCCGCGCCCACCAGGTCGCCATCGAGGCCTGGGGCCCGCTGGGCCAGGGCAAGTCCGACATCCTGGAGGCCCCCGAGGTCACCGATGCCGCGGAGGCCCACTCCGTGACCCCGGCCCAGGTAATCATCCGCTGGCACCTGCAAAACGGCGTGATCGTCTTCCCGAAGTCGGCGAATAAGGAGCGCATCGCGGAGAACTTCGACGTCTTCGGCTTCGATCTCACCGAGGACGAGATGGCCGCCATCACCGCCCTAGACATGGGCGAGGAAGGCCGCGGCGGTTCCCACCCCAATGAGATGAACTAGCCTGCGCATACACTTCGGGCCCGGTACTTAGTACCGGGCCCGAAGTGCGTCTCTATCTCTCTATCTCTCATGCGCCTCTCTCAAACGCACAAGTTAAGTATGCGACACTCCCCTGGCCTAGCCATGACACCGGCCTGCGGGTTTCCTGGCAGTGCCTGGGAGTTGTCTGGCAGGAGCGCCTGACTTAGGCCTCCGGGGCCGCCGGGACCTCCGGCGCAATGCCGGTGCGCTCGAAGTCGGCCAGAATGTCGATGCGGCGCTGGTGGCGCTCCTCGCGCGACCAGTCCTGCTCCAGGAAGGCATCCACGATAGCGAGGGCTTCTTCCTCGGAGTGCATACGCCCGCCGATGCCGATGAGCTGGGCGTTGTTGTGCTCCCGGGCCAGGCGGGCGGTCTCTACCGACCACGCCAGGGCGCAGCGAGCGCCCGGGACCTTATTAGCGGCGATCTGCTCGCCGTTGCCGGAACCGCCCAGGACGATGCCCAGGGAACCGGGATCGTTGACGGTGCGGCGGGCGGCCTCGATGCAGAAGGCAGGATAGTCATCCTGCGCATCATAAACGTGGGCGCCACAGTCGATGACGTCGTGGCCCTGCTGGCGCAGGTGCTCGGCGATGGCATTCTTCGTCTCGAAACCTGCGTGGTCTGCTCCTAGATATACGCGCATGCCCCAAATACTACCGCGCCTGATCAATTTTTCTGCACCGACGCCGCGCGCCCCCGCAGTTAAGGCATTTTCATGATTGGGCACACAAACCTCGGCAGCCCTCAGGGCGCGTCAACTTGTTTGTGCCCGAGGCGATTCTCATAGGCATTTACCGGAGCGGTTGGGGTAAGCCACGGCCAACTGAGTGATCGCCGGTTTCCGCCCCAGCAATCCCCACGCCTTCGATAAGATTTCTGCCGCTGGCCGAGGTAGCGCTCTAGCCCCAGCCAGCCACTGACCCCTAAGCCCCGCCGCAGTGACTAATCGGAGGTAGAACTCAGACAACGAGGGGGCAGAGCATCTGAACATCACCTTTTGGCTAATTAGGCGCTTCTATTTTGCCGGTGGGCCCCAGAGATTTTCTCTTTCCCGAAAATCTTTCGCCTTTCTTTTGACCCAAATTACAGTCATAGGTCCAGAGACTAGGGCTCCGGCAATCCAAGGACTCGCGTCATCAAAGTTTAACGCGCACCCGCGGCCCATCGAAAAAAAGAAAGCGAAGATAACGGCAACAACTGTAAAAACAATAACACTACCGCCAATCAGGCGAGCAAGATACTTCTTTCTAGAAACCATCACTGTTGAAACGCACACAATCAGTCAAGGGAATTTACCTCGGCTGCTATAGCGTATGTTTCCCCCCCAACCATGCTGAGCACCACGCAAGCTACCATAGTTCGTTTTGCACGGGTTCTTTTTAGCCATGAGCGAGAAGTATACATTTCGAATCTCCTATGAGCAGTGATCGGAAATAGAGTACCTGAGTGAAGCGTCCTGGATTTGGTTCCGCTGCATTTTAAGCCCCTAAGAACCATAGCTCCCCAACTAGCCCTAAGCTAGCCACAATTATCACCATCGGGCAGGCAGCGGGCTGCCGGTCTATGAACTTGGCGGCCTCCTGGTGAGCATCGTCGGCCGACGCACGCTACAGGTGCGCGCGGAAAGCAAGCGCCTTGGCGCCCCGAACGCGTGGAACTGAGTCCTGAGCTAGCCTTCAAGATCACCGCCCGGTACCAGCATCAGCATCCGGGAGGAGCAAGAGCATGCTAAGAATGCCGCGAACGCGGCATTGTCGCGAGTGCAGAAGCTGCGCAAAATGCGCAATAGTCCCTTTTCATGGTGTTCGCCATGCGCATCCGTCACAGTGGTTGTAGCCGGCGTGCAAATGTCGAGCGTGCGGGCGGCCCTTGGGCATGCGAATGCCCAGACCACGTTGAACACTTATGCGCATCTGTGGCCGGGGCAGGAGGCGCTGACGCGGCAGGCTGCGGCGGCGGGAGCAGAATTCTTGCGAGCTCTTGACGGGATCTGGGCAGTTTAGGACGTGCCGAGGCGAGTAAACACTTCGGCATCGTCGCAGATGGTGGGCTAGTCGCGGACCTGCGGCATCTCGTTGCGGGTGCGCTTGAGCTCGAAGAAGTACGGGAAACGAGCCAGGGCCACGGAGGCATCGAAAAGCTCACCGGCTTCCTCACCGGTGGGAATGCGGGTGATGACCGGGCCGAAGAAGGCGGTGTCGCCGAACTTCACGATGGGAGTGCCCACGTCCTCGCCCACGGAGTCAATGCCGGCCTTGTGGAAGGCGCGCAGCTGCTCGTCAACCTCTTCGGTGTTGGCTACCTCAGCGTACTCGGCGGGCAGACCGGCCATCTCGAGGGCCTCGGCGATGATTGCGTCATAGGCGCCGTAGTCCTCCTTCAGACCCTGGCCCTTGCCGTGGATGAGCTTGCCCATGGCGGTGTAGTAGGCATCGACCTTCTCCGGCTGCTCGATGGCGACCTTGGCGGCCACGCGGGCCGGGCCCCAGTTAGCCTTCATCATCTCCATGTACTCCGGGTCCAGCTCGCGGCCGTCGTTGAGCACGGACAAAGACATCGGGATGAATTCGACCTCGATGTCGCGGACCTTTTCTACTTCCTTGATCCAGCGGGAGGTAGCCCAAGCGAACGGGCAGCTGCAGTCGAACCAGAATTGAACCTTTTCCATGGTGTGCTCCTAAATTAGTCTCTAGATAAACGTATGGGCGGCCATTGCGGCCGTCCTTATCTCCTTGCAACAACCCTCCCCGCGGAGCTATTCCCCGGGGCTAAGGTGGAAGCCAGCACACTGAGATATCACCGTTCTAAGGAGAACCCGTTGACCTCTATTAACCTCACCCGCACCGAGGCCGAAAGCCGCTCCCGCCTGCTGAAAGTCAAGCATTACGATGTCGCACTCGATCTCACCGGCGCCGAGACCTTCTCCTCGCGCACCGTGGTGGACTTCGAGGTGCTTGAGGCTGGCTCCACCTTCATCGATCTGCGCGCGCTCGAGGCCACCGCCACCCTGGATGGCGAAAGGATCGACTTCGAGTATGACCCGGCCGCGGGCATCCCGCTGGAGAACCTGACTCAGGGCTCCCACCGCCTGGAGGTCGAGGCCACCATCGCCTACTCGCACACGGGCGAGGGCCTACACCGCTTCGTCGACCCCGCCGACGGGCAGCCTTATCTCTACACGCAGTTCGAGACCGCCGATGCCAAGCGCGTCTTCGCCTGCTTCGACCAGCCGGATCTCAAGGCCACCTACGCGCTGTCCTTTACTACCCCGGCCGACTGGACGGTCATTACCAATAACGCGGTGGAAGAATCCGCCACGGCCGATGGCACCAAGACTTCGGCAACCCGCCTGGACTACCCGCTGTCGACCTACCTCATCGCCGTGTGCGCGGGGCCTTATGTGGGCGTGCACGACACCTGGCACGGCGAGCTAGCCGCCCACCCGGAGGGCTCGCCCGCGCAGCAGGTGGAGGTCCCGCTGGGCCTGTACTGCCGGGCATCGCTAGCCGATGACCTCGATGCTAAGCGCCTGTTTACCGAGACCAAGCAGGGCTTTGATTTCTACCACCGCAACTTCGGGTTCGCCTACCCCTTCGGCAAGTACGACCAGATCTTCGTGCCCGAGTTCAACGCGGGCGCGATGGAAAACGCCGGCTGCGTGACCATCCGCGACGAGTACGTCTTTTCCACCCAGGCCACCCACTACAAGTACGAGAGGCGCGCCGACACCATCCTGCACGAGCTGGCCCACATGTGGTTCGGCGACCTGGTGACCATGCGCTGGTGGGATGACCTGTGGCTCAACGAGTCCTTCGCCACCTGGGCGGCGGCGATCTCCCAGGCGGAGGAGACCCAGTACGACACCGCGTGGGTGACCTTTGCCAACGTGGAGAAGGCCTGGGCCTACCAGCAGGACCAGCTGCCCACCACGCACCCCATCTCCACGGATGCGTCGGACATCGAGACCGTCGAGCAGAACTTCGACGGTATTACCTATGCCAAGGGCGCCAGCGTCCTCAAGCAACTGCAGGCCTACGTCGGCCGCGAAAACTTCTTCGCCGGGGTGCGCCGCCACTTCTCCGCACACGCCTGGGGGAACGCAACCTTCGACGACCTACTGCGTCACCTGACCGAGGCCTCCGGCCGCGACCTGACCTTCTGGGCCCAGCAGTGGTTGAAGACCACCGGAATTAATACGCTCAGCGTGGCAGTCCACACCGACGCCGACGGCACCATCGACGAGGCCTTCCTGAGGCAGGAAGGCGAAACTCTGCGCACCCACCGCGTCGGCGTTGGGCTCTACGCCCGCGAGGGGGACAAGGTGGTGCGCCGCGAACGCTTCGAGCTCGACATCGACGGCGCTAGCACCGAACTACCCCAGCTGGTGGGCCGCAAGGCCGCGGAGATCGATTTCATCCTGCCCAACGACGACGATCTAACCTATGCGCTCCTCGCGCTGGATCCGGGTTCGCTGAAATTCATGCTGGACAACATCGACAAATTCGTCGATCCGATGGCGCGCACGCTGTGTTGGTCCGCCGCCTGGGAGATGACCCGCTCGGGCACTATGCGTGCCCGTGATTTCATCACCC
>CAVFKS010000114.1:0-5853 GCA_963623015.1 Clostridia bacterium | reverse complement strand
CGTAGCGGAAGTCCTCGGCCTGCTCGAGGAAGGCGGTATACGGCATGGTCACGGCAGCGGCGAAGTACTGGGCCAGGCCGTAGATGGCCAGGTCGCGGGAGTCGGCATCGGTCAGCTCGGAGACGAGGTTGTCCAGGACGTCGCGGTAGGCCAGCAGGCAGTACTGGAGGGCGATCTGGAAGCACAACTGGGCATCAGTCAGCCCGTCCTGTAGGTCCAGCTGCCGGGTCTCAGGGTCGTAGTGGCGGCGCAGGTGGGGGTCGGCCGCCCGGAAGCGCACCTGCACGCCGAGCTCGCGGTCGAGCAGCGTGGATAGCTTGGTCAGGCGGAAGAGGCTGTCGCCCAGGCGGCCGGAGAGCTCCTCGGCCAACACGTCGAGCTCGTGGATGTAGTTGTTGGCGTCGTAGAAGAAATCGCGCACGACCTCGTAGGAGCCGGCGGGCCGGGACTCGGGCACGCGCCGGGCGACGTCGACGAGCTCTGGCATGAGCTCGGGGTAGCGGGCGGCGATTTCGGAGAGCGTGGACTCGGGCGCCTGGGGGAAGATGGCGCGCAGATCGGAGATGGTGCGCACGTCCTTGACTGGCGAGAAGTAAGTCGGGTCCACGCCGAAGCGCTGGGTCAGCTGCATGAGCACGGTCACGGTCAGCGGCCGCTGGTCGTTTTCGAGCTGGTTGAGGTAGCTCGTGGACAACCCCAGGTGCTTCGCCATCGCCACCTGGGTGAGGCCGTGCTGCTTGCGGAGCGCGTGGATTCGTGCCCCCGCGTAGTGTTTGGCCATCCGTGTGCCTCCTAGAGTTAGTTGCCCTGCCTGCGGTTTCCGCAGGGTTGGCAGAATATGTGAAAAGATTCAACAGTTTTACACATTTTAAACATGTGGCGCAGAGCACTGCCAAAAAATTAGTGTGATGGCAATCGCATCCGATGATTTGGCAAGGAGTAAACCCCCATGATCAACCACGAAGTACGCACCCATAAGTCGGCCGAGGACTTCCCGGTGGAGGAGCACCTCGCTCACAAGATTGCGGTGGTCGCCGCCGACCCGGTGGAGGTCCCGGCAGACACCAAGGACATGATCATCAACCGCATCATCGACAACGCGGCAGTCGCTATGGCGTCGGTGGCCCGCGGGCCGGTGACCACGGCGCGCGAGCAGGCCAAGGCCCACGCGGTGGCAGAAGGCGGCGCCACGGTCTTTGGCATCGACGGCACCTACTCGGCGGAGTGGGCGGCGCTGGCCAACGGCACGGCGGTGCGCGAGCTGGACTACCACGACACCTTCCTGGCCGCCGAGTACTCCCACCCGGGCGATAACATCCCGCCGATCCTGGCCGTGGCGCAGCACAAGGGGCTTAGCGGCCGCGACCTCATCCGGGGCCTGGCCACCGGCTACGAGGTGCAGGTCGACCTGGTCAAGGGCATGTGCCTGCACGAGTGGAAGATCGACCACGTCGCGCACCTGGGCCCGTCGGCGGCGGCCGGGATTGGCACCCTGCTGGGCCTGGACACCGACACCATCTACCAGGCCATCGGCCAGGCGCTGCACACCACGACGGCCACCCGCCAGTCCCGCAAGGGCCTGATTTCTTCCTGGAAGGCCTCGGCCCCGGCGTTTGCGGGCAAGATGGCCATCGAGGCCTGCGACCGTGCGATGCGCGGCGAGGGCGCCCCGGCGCCGATCTGGGAGGGTGAGGACGGCTTCATCGCCTGGATGCTCCACTCCCCGGAGCGCACCTACACCATCCCACTGCCGGCCCCGGGCGAGGAAAAGCGCGCCATCTTGGACACCTACACCAAGGAGCACTCCGCGGAGTACCAGGCGCAGGCCCAGATTGACATGGCGTTCGCCCTCAAGCGCAAGCTTGCCGATGCCGGCCTGAAGACCGCCGACATCGAGTCCATCGTCTTGCACACCTCCCACCACACCCACTACGTCATTGGCACCGGCGCCAACGACCCGCAGAAGATGGACCCGCAGGCCTCCCGCGAGACCCTGGACCACTCCATCATGTACATCTTCGCCGTCGCCCTCGAGGACGGCACCTGGGACTTCCACGACTCTTATGCCCCGGAGCGCGCCCAGCGCCCGGAGACGGTGGAGCTGTGGCACAAGATCTCCACGGTCGAGGACCCGGAGTGGACCCGCCGCTACCACTCCAACAACCTCGAGGAGAAGGCGTTTGGCGGCCGCGCGGTCATCACCTTCAAGGATGGCACCGTCATCGAGGATGAGCGCGCCGTGGCCGACGCCCACCCGCTGGGGGCGCGCCCCTTCGGCCGCGAGGAGTACATCGCCAAGTTCCGCAAGCTTGCCGATGGCCGCGTCGCCCCGGAAGAGCAGGACCGCTTCCTCGCCGCGGTCCAGGACCTGGAGAACCTGCAGGACCTGACCGAACTCAACGTCCGGGTCACCCCGGAGCACCTGGCAACCGCACCTACTAAGGCAGAAGGGATTTTCTAACCATGGCTGGACTTTTTGGTTCCACTTTGACCAACGCTGACAAGCGCGCGCAGTTCCGCGCCGCCCTGGAAGGGGAGGGCATAACCCGGCTGCCGGGCGCGTTCAACCCGCTGACGGCGCGGCTTATCCAGGACATCGGCGGCTTCGGCGGAGTCTATGTCTCCGGGGCGGTGCTGGCCAACGACCTGGGCCTGCCGGACATCGGGCTGACCACGCTGACGGAGGTGGCCCAGCGCGCCGGGCAGATCGCCCGGGCCACGGACCTGCCCGTGCTCGTCGATGCCGACACCGGCTTTGGCGAGCCGATGTCCGCAGCGCGCACCGTGGCGGCGCTCGAGGATGCCGGGCTGGCCGGCTGCCACCTAGAAGACCAGGTCAACCCGAAGCGCTGCGGCCACTTGGACGGCAAGGAGGTCGTGCCCGCGGACCTGATGGTCCGCCGCATCAAGGCCGCGGTCAACGAGCGGCGCGACCCGAACTTCATCATCTGTGCGCGTACGGACGCAGCCGGTATCCACGGCATCGACGAGGCGATTGAGCGCGCGAAGGCCTACGCTGACGCCGGCGCGGACCTCATCTTCACCGAGGCCCTCTATAGCGAGGCGGACTTCGAGAAGTTCCGCGCCGCCGTCGACACGCCGCTGCTGGCGAATATGACCGAGTTCGGCAAGACGGAGCTGTTGTCGGCGGAGCGCATCGAGGAGCTGGGCTATAACGCCGTCATCTGGCCGGTGTCCACCCTGCGGGTGGCCATGGGGGCGACGGAGGAATTCCTCCGCGACATGGCGGCCACGGGGCTGCAGTCCCCGGAGTGGCTCGAGCGCATGCAGCACCGGGCCCGGCTCTACGAGCTGGTCCGCTACGACGAGTACAACGAGTTTGACCAGTCGGTCTTTACCTACTCCAAGGAAAACTACCGCCCGACCTTCGACTAGGCCGCAGCAGCTCGAAGTTTCTTCCCTATTCCTTTTTCACTCACACTCTGCAAGGAGAACCATCATGTCTGAAAACACCCCGGAAATTCGCAAGGGCCTCTACGGCGTCGTCGTCGATGAGACGGCCGTGTCCAAGGTTGTCCCGGAGACCAACTCGCTGACCTACCGCGGCTACCCGGTCCAGGAGCTGGCCCGCTACTGCACCTTCGAGGAGGTCGCCTACCTGATGTGGAATGGCGAGCTGCCCACCCAGGAGGAGCTCATCCGTTTCTCCGCCCGCGAGAAGGCCCTGCGCCACCTCGACCGCCACCTCATCGACCTGATTACCTCGATGCCGAAGTCCTGCCACCCGATGGACGTGCTGCGCACCGCCATCTCGTTTATTGGCTCCCAGGACCCGGAGGCCTACACTAAGGACTCCGAGCACATCCGCCGCACCGCCTTAGAGCTCATGGCGAAGATCCCCACCATCATCGCCCTCGACATCCGCCGCCGCCGCGGAGAGGGCTACCTGGAGCCCTCCCGCAAGAAGGGCTTTGCGGAGAACTTCCTGTGGATGGTCTTCGGCGACGAGGAAGGATCTCCGGCGGCCAACCGCGCCGACATCGAGGCCTTCGATAAGTCGCTCATCCTCTACGCCGAGCACTCTTTCAACGCCTCGACGTTTACCTCCCGCGTGATTACCTCCACGATGTCGGATACCTACTCGGCCGTGGTCGGCGCCATCGGCGCGCTCAAGGGCCCGCTGCACGGCGGCGCTAATGAGGCGGTCATGCACAACATGCTCGAGGTCGACGACCCGGCCAAGGCGGAGGAGTGGACGCTCAACAAGCTGCGCAACAAGGAGCTGGTCATGGGCTTTGGGCACCGCGTCTACAAAAACGGTGACTCCCGCGTGCCCACCATGGAGGCCGCCTTCCGCGAGCTGGCCGAAGTCCACGGCCAGGAAAAGTGGGTGGAGATGTACGACATCATGGCCCGGACCATGTACGACAACACCTCCATCAAGATCCAGCCCAACCTGGACTTCCCGACGGGCCCGGCCTACTACATCCTGGGCTTCGACATCGAGTTCTTCACCCCGATCTTCGTGATGTCGCGCATCACCGGCTGGACCGCGCACATCATCGAGCAGAACGAGAACAACTCGCTCATCCGCCCGCTGTCGGCCTACAACGGCCAGCCGCAGCGCTCCGTGCCGCCGAAGCAGCTCTAGGCCGCAACATCTGGTACCTCTTTAAGCTCCCCGTCACCGCCTCAATGCCGAGGTTCGGGCGGGGAGCATCGCCATGTTTTAAGGCCCCAATCCGGGGGTGGTAACGATGTGGCATTTTTAACTAGATTGCCCGGGCTGCCAGGGCCGTGGCAGGTGGGGGCGCCGGTGGGCTTCATGCTGGTAAATATGGCAAAACTATCACTCAAAAAGCTAGAAAGCGGGGGGTGGACGGCGGTAGAGTGAGATACGGATCACCCGTTTAAGGGTCCCGTTTCCTTCCGGCGCGCCCGGCGGGGCAGGGCCTTAAATTCCGAAAGGACTCTAGCAGTGGCTGACACCGCTTTACCCAGTTTCAACAAGGTGCTCGTCGCAAACCGCGGTGAGATCGCCGTCCGCGCCTTCCGTGCCGCCTACGAGATCGGCGCCACCACCGTGGCCATCTACCCGCGGGAGGACCGCAACTCTTTCCACCGTGCGTTCGCGGACGAGGCCGTCCGCATCGGCGCTGACGGGGCTCCGGTGAAGGCCTACCTCGACATCGAGGAGGTTATCCGCGCGGCCAAGAAGACCGGTGCGGGCGCCATTTACCCGGGCTATGGCTTCCTTTCGGAGCGCGCCGAACTGGCGCGTGCCTGCGAGGAAGCGGGCATCAAGTTCATCGGCCCCACCCCGTCCACCCTGGATCTGACCGGGGATAAGGCCGCCGCGGTCCACGCCGCGCAGGAGGCCGGCCTGCCCACGCTGAAGGACTCCGAGCCTTCCATGGATGTCGACGAGCTCTTTGAATACTCCAAGGACTTCCAGTACCCGCTGTTCGTCAAGGCCGTCGCCGGCGGTGGCGGGCGCGGCATGCGCTTTATCGAAAACGAGGCGGAGCTGAAGGAAAAGTGCGCGGAGGCCTCCCGCGAGGCTGAAGCCGCCTTCGGTGACGGCCACGTTTATCTGGAGACCGCGGTCATCAAGCCGCAGCACATCGAGGTCCAGATCCTGGCCGATTCCCAGGGCAACGTCATTCACCTCTACGAGCGTGACTGCTCGGTGCAGCGCCGCCACCAGAAGGTCGTAGAAATCGCCCCGGCCCCCACCCTGGACCCGCAGCTGCGGGACCGCATCTGTGCCGACGCCGTGAAGTTCTGCAAGCACATCAACTACGAGGGTGCGGGCACCGTCGAGTTCCTAGTGGATGAGCGCGGCAACCACGTCTTCATTGAGATGAACCCGCGCGTGCAGGTCGAGCACAC
>CAVFKS010000113.1:0-6110 GCA_963623015.1 Clostridia bacterium | reverse complement strand
ATATGCTCTTGGAGCATATATATCCCAGAAGGCTGCAGGTCAACACCTAAAAATCGGCGAATCCAGACACACTTTTTGACTCTTTACCCGCTTTTTGTATGCCTTCTTCACCTGGTCGCGCATGCCAATGCCCTCCCCGCCGCGGCCGCGCGGATAGGCGGCTCGTCTTTTAGGCGGGAAGGGCTTGAATGGGGCCGGCTGGCTCCTACTGCTCGTCGGGCAGGGTGAGGATCTCGTTGCCGTCGTTGGTGATGACGAGGGTGTGCTCGAACTGGGCGGTGAACTTGCCGTCGGTGTTCTGCACCGTCCAGTCGTTGTCCCAGATCTCGTACTCTAGGCCACCCAGGTTGATCATGGGCTCGATGGTCAGCGTCATGCCCGGCTCCAGGATGTTGCGGTAGGCCATGGAGTCATAGTGCAAAACCACCAGGCCGTTGTGGAAGGTCGGGCCCACGCCGTGGCCGGTGAAGTCGGTGACCACGTTGTAGCCAAAGCGGTGGGCGTAGGACTCGATGACGCGCCCGATAACGTTGATCTCGCGGCCCGGCTTCGCGGCCTTGATGCCGCGCATCATGGCCTCCTTGGTGCGCTCGACCAGCAGGCGATGCTCCTCGGAGACGTTGCCGGCCAGGAAGGTGGCGTTGGTATCGCCATGCACACCGTTCTTGTACGCGGTCACGTCGATGTTGACGATGTCGCCATCCTCGATGACCGTGGAGTCTGGGATGCCGTGGCAGACAATCTCGTTGAGGGAGACGCAGCACGACTTCGGGAAGTGCAGGTAGCCCAGCGTGGACGGGTAGGCGCCGTGGTCGCACATGTACTCGTGCGCCACGCGGTCGACCTCATCGGTGGTCACGCCCGGGGCAACAGCCTTGCCGGCCTCCTGCAGGGCGTTGGCCGCGATCTTGGAAGCCTCGCGCATGGCCTCGATGACCTCGGGGGTCTGCACGAAGGGCTCGCCGATGTTTTCCTGCACGGTGTCTTTCCACACGTACTCGGGCCGCTCGATGTCCTTCGGAACGGTGCGCAAGGGGGTGGGTTTTCCTGGGGTCAGCTTTCCGCGTTGAGTCATGCCCCTATGCTACCCCCGCCCCGGCGCCCGCCCGGACTCGGGGGCTTATGCTCTGCCCGCTATTAGTTGCCGGCCGCGCGCAGGGCATCGAGGCGCTGGAAGAAGCTATCGGTAATGGCCACCGACACCTCCGAGCCGCCGCCGAGAACCACCAGGGTGGCGAACGCGATGTCGTCTTCCTCCCTAAAACCGGTAAACCACGCGTGCGAACCCTCGTTAATTTCGGCCTCACCGGTCTTGCCATACAGGGTGCCGCCAGCCCCCATGCCGCGGGCGGTGCCGCGCGTGACGGTCTGCCGCATCATGGTACGCAGTCCGTCGATGACCTCCGGGCTCGGCCCGTCCGGGTTCGCCGAGGGAGTAGTCTCATGGCCCTCGATGAGCGTGGGCACCGGGCGCTTGCCGGCGGCCACCGTGGCAGAGACGAGGGCAAAGCCGAACGGGCTGGCCAGGTCTAGGCCCTGACCGTAGCCGGCCTCGGTGCGATCCAGCAGGGTTTCGCCTTCCGGCACCGAGCCGGTGACCGTGGTCAGCCCCGGCACGTCATAGTCCAGGCCCAGGCCAAAACGCTTGGCCTCGGCCTTGAGCTCGCCCTCGGCCAGGTTGGTGGAGATCTCCGCGAAGGTGGTGTTGCAGGACTGGGCAAAGGCCTGCTCCAAGGGCACCGAGCCCAGCGAGAAGCCGTTGTAGTTGGTCACTGTGCGCCCGAAAAGGTTGAGGGTGCCCGGACAGCCGACGATGGTCTCCGGGGCCAGCCCCTGGCGGTCCAGGCCCGCACCGGCGGTGATGATCTTAAATACCGAGCCGGGAGGGAACTGGCCGGCCAGCGCGAGATCGCCGCGCTCATCGGCCTTCTTGGTCTGCGCCACGGCCAGGATTTCACCCGTGGACGGGCGCAGGGCCACGAGCATGGCCTCCGATCCTGCGCGCAGATCGACGGCCTCCTGGGCCGCCTGCTGCACCATGCTGTCGATGCCCACCTTGATGGCCGGCGCCGGCTGGGAATCGTGGAATTCGACGTCCGTGAGCGAAGCCCCCTCCTGGTTGACCACTGAGACCCGCCAGCCGTTCTGGCCATCCAGGTCGTCGGCAACGATGGTGCGCACGCGCGCCATGATGTCCGGCGCGAACCCCTCCCGGGCGGTCACCAGGGCCGGCTCCTCGTTGACGCGGACGCCGGCAGCAGAAATCTGCGGCGGGGTATCGAACACGCCCACCGAATACGTGCCCGTGTGGCCTTCCAGCTCGGAGGCCAGCTCCCCGGCATCGACGCCGTCGACTGCGCCGGCGATCTTGGCCGCCAGGGCGCGCGGGTTATCAACCTGGGCGGTATCGACCAACAGCCGGTACTGCAGCCCCGGGCGCAGCAGCTCCACCCCATCCGAGCTGACCACGGAGGCACGCTCCGCGGCCACCGGGCGCAGCTCCAGATGCTGGTGCGCGCCGAGCGCCGGGTGGACGGCCGTAGGCTGCCAGCGCACCTGCCAGTCGTCCCCCGACTTGGTCAGCGTGGCGGTGGTGTCATAGCTCAAGGACCGATCGCGCGGCAGGTCCCAGCGCACCTTATAGTGCGCGGTGGCCACGGACTCGCTTTGCTCGACGTCGGTGACCTCGATGTCCAGCCCCTCGGCCTGCAGGCCATCATAGGTCGTGGTGTAGACCGCGGTGGCGGCGTCAGAATCGTCGACGACCCCGGCCAGCTCCTCGACGTTGCGGGTCTCTAAGGCCTCGACGAACTGCTCCACCGCCGGGTCTGCGGAGACCGGCTTGGGCGTACACGCCACCAGCTGTACAGCTCCCAGGCCCGCCACGCACACCAAGGCCCACATCGATTTCATGACTATTTACTCTACCTGCCGCCGCGCCGGTTACTTGGTGACACGAACCTCCGCCTTGGCGCCCTCGACGGCCTCGAGGCCCTCTTCGTCAGCGATGCGCATGGCCTCCTCGATGAGAGTCTCCACGATCTGGGACTCCGGCACCGTCTTGACCACCTGGCCCTTGACGAAGATCTGGCCCTTGCCGTTGCCAGAGGCCACGCCCAGGTCGGCATCGCGGGCCTCGCCCGGACCATTGACCACGCAGCCCATAACGGCCACGCGCAGCGGGAACTCCATGCCCTCCAGGCCGGCGGTGACTTCCTCGGCCAGCTTGTAGACGTCCACCTGCGCGCGCCCACAGGACGGGCAGGAGACGATCTCCAGCTTGCGGGGGCGCAGGTTCAGCGACTGCAGGATCTGATCGCCGACCTTGATCTCTTCCACCGGGTCCGCCGACAGGGACACACGGATGGTGTCACCAATGCCCTGCGAGAGAAGCGCGCCGAAGGCCACCGAGGACTTGATGGTGCCCATAAACTTCGGGCCGGCCTCGGTCACGCCCAGGTGCAACGGGTAGTCGGTCTTGGCCGCCAGCTGGCGGTAGGCCTCCACCATCAACACCGGGTCCGAGTGCTTGACCGAGATGGCGATGTCGCCAAAGCCATGCTCCTCAAAGAGCCCGGCCTCCCAGATGGCAGACTCCACCAGCGCTTCCGGGGTGGCCTTGCCGTACTTTTCCAGCAGGCGCTTGTCCAGCGAGCCACCATTGACGCCGATGCGGATCGGAATCCCGGCATCGCCTGCCGCCTTGGCCACTTCCTTGACGCGGCCGTCGAACTCCTTGATGTTGCCCGGGTTGACGCGGATGGCCGCGCAGCCGGCATCGATAGCCTGGAAGATGTACTTCGGCTGGAAATGGATATCCGCGATGACCGGGATGGGCGACTTCTTGGCAATCGCCGGCAGGGCCTCGGCATCGATGGGCTTGGGGCAGGCCACGCGCACGATGTCGCAGCCGGTGGCGGTCAGCTGCGCAATCTGCTGCAGCGTGGCGTTGACGTCGTGCGTCTTGGTGGTGGTCATCGACTGCACCGAGATGGGGTGCTCCGAGCCCACGCCGACCGGCCCGACCATCAGCTGCCGCGTCGCGCGGCGCTCATGCAAGGTGGGGGCAGGGCCTTCCGGCATACCTAGGCCGATGGAGGTAGACATAAATTCTCCTGGTTCATAAGACATGGGGGTTATTGCAATGACTTTACGCTAACCAAATAGCCTAATGGGGTTGACTACGTCGGCGACAATCACCAGCGCACCAAAGACCATCAGCACCGCCGCCATCGCGTAGGTCACCGGCATCAGGCGGGTGTAGTCCGCCGCGCCCTTCGGCGCCAGGCCGCGGAGGCGGCGGATGCCGTTGCGGATCTTCTCGTAGCAGATGACCGCGATGTGGCCACCATCGAAAGGCGGCAGCGGCACGAGGTTAAACAGCGCGAGGAAGTAGTTCAGCGAGGCCAGCATCATAAAGAACGAGGCCCACAGGTTGGCCTCGACCAGCTCGCCGCCCACACGAGAGGCGCCAACGACCGACATCGGGGAATCATCCGCGCGCTCCTGGCCGAAGATGGCGGCGACCACGCCCGGCACCTTCGACGGCAGCTGCCAGATGGCCTGCGCAGTCGACTTGGCCAGGTACCAGGAGTACTCCGCCACCGCCGGGACGACGGTTGCAGGCCCATGCTTGACGATGATGTCCAGCGGCGCCGAGGTCAACCCGATGGAGCCGGCCTCGACCATCTCGCCCGCGCCGTTGAGGCGCTGGACAGAATCAAGCTGGACCGGCAGGTCGAGCTGGCGACCGTCCCGCTCCACCGTCAAGGTGACTTCCTGGCCAGGCTTGGCGATGACCTCCTCGCGCAGCTGCCCGAAATTCTCGAGCCGGTGGCCGTCGAGCGCGACGACGGTGTCGCCCACCCGTACCCCGGCTGCGCCGGCCGGGCCCGTGCCCTCGCAGTCGGCGTAGGTCTGGGCATCGATCTGATCTGCAGAACAGACCACCTCGCCGACCTTGGGGCGCACGTCGGCGTTCACGTCGGGAAGGCCGGCGGTCAGCGCCACTGCAGTGAGGATGGAAAAGCCGAGGATGAGGTTGACGATCACGCCGGCGGACATGACGACGACGCGCTGCCAGGCGGGCTTGCGGTGCATCGCATGCGGGGCTTCTTCCGCGGTGAGGAACTCATCCTGCGGGGTCATGCCCGCGATGTCGCAGAACCCGCCCACGGGCAGCGCGGCGATGGAATACTCGGTTTTACCGCGCGTGAATGCCGCAATCTTCGGCCCGAACCCAATGGAGAAGCGGCGCACGCGCATCCCGAAGGCGCGCGCGGCCGTCATGTGTCCGGCCTCGTGCAGAGCAACGGTCACACCGATGCCCAGCGCGAAGAGGATGATGCCGAAGATATTGGCCATGGACTAAGCCTTCTAGTGGTCGATTTCCGTAAGGTAGGCGTCCGCCAGGCGGCGGGCCTTTCGCTCTACGGCGAGGATTTCATGAACGCTTGAGAATACACCACCGGCCGGGGCGTCGTCCGTCATGGCGTCTAGGGTGTGTGCCACGGTGTCGACGATTTCCGGGAAGTGGATGCAGCCGGCCAGGAAGGCCGCGGCAGCCTGCTCGTTGGCGGCGTTATAGATGACGCCGGTGCCAGCCTGAGCGGCGGCGCGGGCGAGCTGGACGGCTGGGAAGGCGGCATCGTCAAGCGGTTCGAAGCGCCAGTCCATCGCCTGCGTAAAATCCAGGGCCGGCTGGGCATCTGGCACCCGCCGCGGCCAGTCCAGGGCCAGGGAGATGGGCAGCTTCATCGACGGCGGGCTGGCCTGCGCGATGGTGCAACCATCGGAGAAGGTGGCCATGGAGTGGACGATGGACTGCGGGTGGACGGTGACGTCGATGAGCTGCGGGGCGATGTCAAATAGCAGCGTGGCCTCGATGAGCTCGAGGCCCTTGTTGACCAGCGTGGCGGAGTTGAGGGTATTCATCTGCCCCATCGACCACGTGGGGTGCTGGGCCGCCTGCTGCGGGGTAACCTCCCACATCTGCTCGCGGGTCCAGCCCCGGAAGGGCCCGCCCGAGGCGGTGAGCACCAGCCGGGCGAGTTCCCCGCGCTCGCCGGCGCGCAGGCACTGGGCCATGGCGGAGTGCTCCGAGTCTACAG
>CAVFKS010000112.1:0-6139 GCA_963623015.1 Clostridia bacterium | reverse complement strand
GATGATGTTCGCCGCCGGCATGGGCATCGGCCTGATGTTCTACGGCGCCTCCGAGCCGCTGAACTACTACCTCAATGGCGTCCCCGGCCACGAGCCCAAGGAAGTGGGCACCGCCATGGCGCACGCCATGTTCCACTGGACGCTGCACCCGTGGGCCGTCTACGCCATCGTGGGCCTGGCGATTGCTTATTCCACCTTCCGTATCGGCCGCAAGCAGCTGCTGAGCCAGGCCTTCGTGCCGCTGGTGGGCGAGCGCGCCGCCAACGGCTGGCCCGGCAAGATCATCGACATCCTGTCGATTTTCGCCACCATCTTCGGCACCGCCTGTTCCCTGGGCCTGGGCTCCCTGCAGATCCAGGCGGGCCTGCGGGCATCCGGCCTCATCGAAAACCCCTCCAACAGCATCGTGGTGGGCATCGTCATCGTGCTGACCCTGGCCTTCATTCTGTCGGCCATGTCGGGCGTGGGCCGCGGCATCCAGTACCTGTCGAATGCCAACATGATCCTGGCGGCCCTGCTGGCCATCTTCGTCTTCGTCGTCGGCCCGACGGTGACCATCCTCAACCAGATCCCGGGCTCCATTGGCAACTACCTCAACTACTTCACTGAGATGATCGCCCGCACCGCCGAGTCCGGCAACGGCCAGGCCGCCGAATGGCTGAGCAGCTGGACCATCTTCTACTGGGCATGGTGGGTCTCCTGGTCGCCGTTCGTGGGAATGTTCCTGGCGCGCATCTCCCGCGGCCGCTCCGTCCGCGAGTTCTGCATCGGCGTTATGCTCATCCCGGCCGGCGTGTCCACCATCTGGTTCGCCATCTTCGGTGGCACCGCCATCCACATGGAGCAGACCGGCCACTCGATTTCCGGCGAGTCCGCCGAAGAAGAGCTGTTCAACCTGCTGCACAACCTGCCCGGCGGATTCATCGCCGGCATCGTGGGCGTTATCCTGCTGGCCACGTTCTTCATCACCTCGGCGGACTCCGCCTCGACGGTCATGGGCTCGATGTCGCAGAACGGCGCTGCCGATGCCAAGCCGTGGCTGTCGGCCACCTGGGGCGTGCTCACCGCCTTGGTGGGCCTGACTCTGCTGCTGACCAACGCCGATGCCCTGAACAACCTGCAAAACGTCACCATCGTGGCGGCGTTGCCGTTCCTCTTCGTCATCATCGGCTTGATGTTTGCCATCTACAAGGCACTCAGTAACGATGTTATCTACCTGGACTACAAGGAATCCCGCGACTTCCAGCGCAAGATGGCCCGCGAGCGGCGCCTGCACCGCGACTACCAGCGCGCCGAGCTGCTGCGCCGCCGCCGCTCCGAGCGCCTGCACCTAGGCGGCCGCGGCAAGAAGTAGACCGCGCCCCTTCTTTGCACCCAGCGTTATCTCCAGGCACCCCCGGCATCTGCCGGCGGGTGCCTGTGGCGTTTTAAGCTGCGGGGCCTTAAAGGATAAGGGGGCATCGGCAAGCTCGGCATCGGCAGGCTGGAGTATTAGCCTGGCTAGTTTCGCGCGCGGGCAGGCAGCTTCGATAGAGTAAGGGGCATGACTCAAGAGCATGTGGTTGTAAACGTTGCCTGGCCGTACGCCAACGGCCCCCGTCACATCGGGCACGTCGCCGGCTTCGGCGTCCCCTCCGATGTCTTCGCCCGCTTTAAGCGAATGCGTGGCGCCAACGTGCTCATGGTCTCTGGCACCGACGAACACGGCACGCCGCTTCTAGTCCAGGCGGACAAGGAAGGCGTTAACGTGCGCGATCTGGCAGACCGCTACAACCGTCAGATCGTCACCGACCTGGCCGGGCTGGGCCTGTCCTATGATCTTTTTACCCGCACCACCACGCGCAATCATTACGCGGTGGTCCAGGAGCTATTCAAGGGCCTGTATGCCAACGGCTACATGCTCAAGGAGACCACCCAGGGGGCCATCTCCCCGTCGACGGGGCGCACCCTGCCGGATCGCTACATTGAGGGCGAGTGTCCCATCTGCCACGCCGGCGGCGCCCGCGGCGATCAGTGCGATAACTGCGGTAACCAGCTCGACCCGGTGGACCTTATCAACCCGGTGTCCAAGATCAACGGCGAGACCCCGGAGTTCATCGCCACGGACCACTTCCTGCTGGACTTGCCCGCCGTCAAGGACGCCTTGGAGTCCTGGTTGTCTACCCGCGAGGACTGGCGCCCCAACGTATTGAAGTTCTCCCTGAACCTGCTGGCGGATATGCGCCCGCGCACCATGACCCGCGACATCGACTGGGGCATTCCCATCCCGGTGGAGGGCTGGCAGGACAACGGCGCCAAGAAGCTCTACGTCTGGTTCGACGCCGTCATCGGCTACCTGTCTGCTTCCATCGAGTGGGCCCACCGCACCGGCAACCCGGACGCGTGGAAGGACTTCTGGCAGAACCCGCAGGCGCGCCACTACTACTTCCAGGGCAAGGACAACATCACCTTCCACTCCCAGATCTGGCCGGCCGAGCTCCTCGGCTACGCCGGCAAGGGTGCCAAGGGCGGCGAGCTGCACGCTTACGGCGAGCTCAACCTGCCCACCGAGATCGTCTCTTCGGAGTACCTGACCATGTCGGGCTCGAAGTTCTCCTCGTCGAAGGGCGTGGTCATCTACGTCAAGGACTTCCTGGCGGAGTTCGGCCCGGACGCCCTGCGCTACTTCATCGCGGTGGCCGGTCCAGAAAACAACGACACCGACTTCACCTGGGACGAGTTCGTGCGCCGCATCAACAACGAACTGGCCAACGGTTGGGGCAACCTGGTCAACCGCACCGTGTCCATGGCTTACAAGAACTTCGGCGAGGTCCCCGTCCCCGCCGCCCTGGAGCCGGCGGACGAGGAGATCCTCAAGCTGGCCGAGGACACCTTCACCGAGGCTGCCGCCCTGCTGGACAAGTCCAAGTTCAAGCAGGCCATCACCGCGATTATGCACGTGGTGGGCGAGGCTAACGCCTATATCGCGGCGATGGAGCCGTGGAAGCTGGCCAAGGAAGAAGGCCAGCGCGAGCGCCTGGCCACCGTGCTGTGGACGGCCCTGCAGGTGGTCTCCGACTGCAACGTCATGCTCACCCCGTTCCTGCCGTTTACCGCCCAGCGCGTCCACGAGACCCTGGGGCGTACCGGCGTGTGGGCCGCCCAGCCGGAGATCGAGGAGGTCGTCGACGACATCCCGGTCCACCTGGTGGGCGTGGGCCTGCCGCCGGAGGGCCACCCGTACCCCATCATCACGGGCGACTACACCGCGCAGCAGGCAGTCTGGGAGCGCGTTGAGGTAACCCCGGGCACGCCTTTGAACAAGCCGAAGCCCCTGGTGGCCAAGCTCGACCCGGAGCTGGCGACCACCGGCCCGGAGTGGGCCCCGGTCACCCCGGCCGAGGCCTAGAGACGCTGCCCGTAGTGCCGCCGGCTAGCCCACCATCAACTGCAGATGGTGCAGGTCTAGCCGGCGGCCGAATTTTTCGGTCACCTCCCGGAAAGTCCCCACGGGCTCAAATCCGAACTTCTGGTGCAGCGCCAGGGAGGCCGCGTTGCCCCCGGTGATTAGCGACAAGATGGTGTGCATGCCCGCGTCGGCCCGGGCGTGTTCGATGAGCGCGGCCAACAGCGCGCTGCCCACGCCCCGGCCCTGCGCGGCGGGCGCCAGGTAGATGGTGTCCTCGACGCAGCCCTTCCAGATCCGCGGGTTGCCATAGGGGTGCAGCAGCGCCCAGCCAAGATACTCGCCCGCGTCGGACTCGGCCACCAGCACCGGGTAGCCGTCGCTCTGGAGGTCGGCGACGTACGCGACGCGCTCTTCCACGGTGGCCTCGAAGTCGCGGAAGATGAAGTCGGTCTCCCGGATGGCCCAGTTGAGGGTCTCGGTCATGGCGGGGGCATCAGCGGCGGTGGCGTCACGGAGTCTCATAGGACCTTTAAAGTACACGCCGGGGGATACACTGGGCGCCATGTCTAAGAAGAAGCCCCGCCCGCAGCCCGTCCCATACCCGGGGTTGCGCGGCATTTTTGACGCTCACACCCACCTCTTCTCGCACCCGGCTGACGATGCCGCCCTGGTCGAGCGGGCCGCCGCGGCCGGGGTGGCGCGCCTGGTCACGGTGGGCGACGACATCGCCGAGTCCCGCGCCGCCCTGGACGCCGCCCACCAGTTTGAGCACGTCTTTGCCGCCTGTGCCGTGCACCCGGTGCGCGCGCACGAGCTTGACGATGCCGCCCGCGCCGAGCTGACCCAGATGGCCCAGGACCCGCGGTGTGTGGCGGTGGGGGAGACCGGCCTGGATACCTACTGGATTGAGCACGCCCCGGAGACCACGGCCACGCTCGAGCAGCAGGAGGAGGCCCTGCGCTGGCACGCGGAGCTGGCAGCCGCCACGGGCAAGACTTTGATGATCCACAACCGGGAGGCCGACGCCGACCTCCTGCGCGTCCTAGGCGAGGTCGCCGTGCCGAAGGCGGTGATGCTGCACTGCTTTTCCTCCCCGCTGGAGGTAGCGCGCGAGGCCCTGGACCGCGGGTACGTGCTGTCTTTCGCCGGGAACGTGACCTTCAAGCGCAACGAGCACCTGCGCGAGGCGGCTCGCCTGGCCCCGGCCGGGCAGCTGCTCATTGAGACCGACGCCCCGTATATGACCCCGGAGCCCTTCCGCGGCCAGCGCAACGAGCCGGCGCTCATCGGGCATACGTGGGCTTGCGTGGCCGAGCAGCGCGGGGTGTCCGTGGCCCAGCTGGCCGAGGAACTGAACCTGACGTTTGACGCGGTATTTGGCACTGGGGCCTAAACGAGCCGCCCTTGTGGTTCGTTTCACACCCGTGTTGGCGCTGGTCGGGCTAAGAAAAGAGTGGCCGATGGGGCGCGAGTTTTTCAGGGGGCAAGGTGTGGCGTTCGGGTGATCGACGTCAGGGCGTTGTTACCGTATCGTTATTGACAGTTTGGCTGGGGACGTGACGTCGTGCCCCGGCCAGCCGCGGCAAGAGTTGCCGCGGTGCACGACGTTTAAAGAGAGCTCAGTTTGTCTACCTCGAATCAGATTAAGCGCATCAATAACACTCGCTCGCTGCCGCTGCGCCTGGCCACCGGCGGCGTGCTGGGCACCCTGGCCGTGGGCGGCGTGGTCGCCGCCGGCGCCCAGAAGGACGTCACCATCGACCTCAACGGGCAGCGCACCCAGCTGGCCACCTTCTCCGGCGACGTCGACGGCGCCCTGCAGGCCGCTGGCATTTCGCTCGGCGCCGATGATCTGGTCAGCCCGGCCCCGAGTGAGGATCTCGCCTCCGGCGACACGATCACCGTGCGCACCTCCAAGCCGGTGGCCGTGACCGTCGACGGCGTGCAGCAGCAGCTGTCGTCGACCGCGGTGAGCATCGAGGATCTGCTCAGCGGCCTCGACGGCGTTGCTCCAGGTGCTGCCGTCAAGGCCGCCGGCCTGGACGTGGCCGTGGAGGACGCGCTGACCGAGGGCATGGATCTGGAGGTTATCTCCCCGAAGATTATTAAGGTCAACGATGGCGGCAAGGTCACCTACACCAAGATCGCGGCCAAGACCGTGGCGGACGTCATCGCCGCCCAGGGCATTGGAGTTGACGGGGATGACCGCGTCAGCCCCGTGCCCGAGACCCCCGTGACCGAGGGCATGAGCATCAAGGTCGACCAGGTCTCCACCACCGACTACGAGGCCACCGAGGAATTCCACGCCGACCCCACTTACGTCGACGACCCGGAGCTGGCCGAGGGGACTGAGGAAGTCCGCGAGGAGGGCACTGCCGGACAGCGCGAGGTTACCCGCCGTCTCATCATGGTCGACGGGGCCAAGGAATCCGACGACGTCATCGACTCTAAGGTCAAGGTCGAGCCGAAGCCGGCCACCATCGCCCGGGGCACCAAGCCGGCGGCCTCCGCCCCGGCCGTGGCGGGCGGCTCCGTCTGGGACGCCCTGGCCCAGTGTGAGTCCAACGGCAACTGGTCCATCAACACCGGTAACGGCTTTTCCGGCGGCCTGCAGTTTGCCTCGGGCACCTGGCTGGCCTCGGGTGGCGGCCAGTATGCCCCGGAGGCCTGGATGGCTACCCGTGAGCAGCAGATCGCCGTGGCCCAGAATGTCCAGGCGGCCCAGGGCTGGGGCGCGTGGCCGGCCTGCAC
>CAVFKS010000111.1:0-6205 GCA_963623015.1 Clostridia bacterium | reverse complement strand
GGCGGGGCGTGGTCTTCCACGATCTGGCCGAGGGCGATGCCGACGTGGTGCTGCGCTACCTAGCGCCCCGGGGGTTCGTCTTCGATGCGGGGTTGAGCTAGCGGGGCATGTGGCGCCACACCGGCCGGGGCACACACGCCATCACCCAAGCCAAAAAGCGCAGCTGGCTGGGGATCCACAGCGTTCGCGAGCGCGGCCGGTTTCCTTGCCTGCGGATTTCGCGGGCGACGTATTCGGCCACCACGGCCGGGGTCACGGACAACGGGGCGGGTTTCATGCCCGCCGACATTTTCCCGATGACAAACCCCGGGCGCGCCGTAATCAACCCCACGGGGCCGCCGTGGAGCCTATCGGCCAGACCCTGGCAGAATGCGTCCAGGCCCGCCTTGGTGGAGCCGTAGACGTAGTTGGCGCGGCGGGCGCGCCACCCGGCGATCGAGGTAAACGCGACGATGTGCCCGCGCGTCATGGCATCGGCCAGCACGGTGAGCATGGACACCTGCGCGGTGTAGTCGACGTGGGCGATCTCGGCGGCGTGGGCCTCGTCGTGCTCGGCGCGCGCTTGGTTGCCCAGGATGCCAAAGGCCACGACCGCGCAGGTCACCTCGCCGGCCAGATCGTGAGCGCGATCCAAAACCTGGCGGTGGCTGCCAGTCTCGCAGGCGTCGAAGTCGATCCAGTGGACGGCGGTGGCGCCGTGGCGGCGCAGGCGGGCCGAGATATCTTCCGCGTCTGCGTTGGCGCCCCCGCGGGCGGCTAAAACCACCGGCCGCCCGGCGCACAGGCGCACGGCCAACTCGCCTCCGATGTCCGAGCGCCCGCCCAGTACCAGCAACGCGCCGGGCATTAGCGCAGCTCCCGCGGGCACTGGTTGAGCGACTCGATGCCCATGCCGGCGGCATCGACGGACTCGCGGACTACGACGATGTCCTCCAAACGCATGCCGAACTGCCCCGGCAGGTAAATGCCCGGCTCGATCGAAAACGCCATGCCCGGCTCCAGAAGCTGCGTATTGCTGGCGATGATGAAGGGCTCCTCGTGCAGCGACAGCCCAATGCCGTGCCCGGTGCGGTGTGTGAAATGGGGGCCGAAGCCGGCGGCGTCGATGATGCCTCGGGCGGCGGCATCGACAGCCTCGGCACTCACCCCGGCGGCGGCCACGTGGCGGGCGGCCGACTGCGCGCGCTGGAGCACCGCATAGGCCTCGCGCACCTGCGCGCTGGCGGCCTCAGGCCCACCGACGACATAGGTGCGCGTGCAGTCCGAGTGGTACCCCGGCCCGATGGTGCCGCCCAGGTCGACCACCACCACATCGCCGGCGGCGAGGGCGCGGTCGCTGAAGCTATGGTGCGGGTTGGCGCCATTGGGGCCCGAGCCGACGATGATGAAGTCCACGGCGTCGTGATCCTGGAGGATGCGCCGCTCCAAATCTTCGGCCACGTCGCGCTCCGTGCGGCCCGGCCGCAGAAGCTCCGGCACCCCGGCGTGCACGGCATCTATCGCGTGGGCTGCCTGGCGCAACCAGTCGATCTCGGCGGGCTCTTTGCAGGAAAAGACCTCCGCGAGCACCCGGCTGGCCGGCGCATACGAGCCTGGGGCCAGGGACTGCAGGCGCAGCAGGTGAACCGCGGCCAGGTCGTCGCCGGCGGCGAGGGTGCGCGGGCGGGCATCGCCTAGCAGGAGCGCATAGGGGTCCTGGCCGTCCTGCCAGCCCACAAGCTCCACGCCCACCGCGGCGGCGGTGTCCTCCAGCTCGAAGGCATCTGTGGCTGGGGCGACCAGGCGCGGGGCACCAGTGGCTGGGACAAATAGCGCGGTGAAGCGCTCGTGCGAGTTCATCCAGGATCCGGTCAGGTAGGCAAACTGCGGGCCCGGGCCCACGATGACGCCGTCGATGCCGGCCGCCTCTGCCGCCGCGCGCACGCGGGCCAGGCGGGCGGAATACACCTCGGGGGTAAAGTCTGTAGCTTCCATGCGGCCTAGTCTAAAGCCTGGGAGTTGTTTTAGTTTCCCGTGAATTTCGGCCATTTTCTCGGCGATTGTGGATAACTTCGGCTCCTCTGGGGCGTCAAGGGCGCCGGCGGAGGGGTTATCCACAGGCTCGCACGCCTATCCCTGGCGCCGGGTTGAACGGGTCGGATAGGTTGCGGGGCATGGATCTCAACGCGTACTTCTCGGCCCGCCGCAGCGGCATGGCGCTCATCGCCGCCGCCGCGGGGCGCACTGTCGCGCAGCTGCGCGCGGCCGGCGCCGGGCAGCGCGAGGCCCAGCGCCTGGCGGAGCTAGCCCGCGTCTACCATGGCCGCACCACTCACCACCAGATCCAACAGCGGCTGCGCCAAGAGGGCGCGCACCACAGCCTTGAGGCGCTTGAGTTGATTGAAAGCTTCGCCCGCCGCCTAGACCACCAGAAGGCCTGGAAGCTGCGGCAGGAGCTGGTGCCGCTGCGGGCATCGGAAGACCGGCTCGAGGAACTCGGCCGCCAGGCGGTGCGCAAGAAAGACGCGCCGGCCTCGGGGGTGCGCCTGCGTCAGCGCGGCGGCGGGATAAGCTCCCTGACCTACACTGGCGCCAGCTCCCTTATCGTCGACCTGCACAAACGGCTGCCGGGGCTAAAGCAAGTGGAAGCCTTCTTGGACGGCGCCGAAACTGGCCGCGGTAGCGCCGGCGGGCAGCGCACCGTGCCTGTCACCCAGGTGGTCATGCGCCTAGAAGACCTGCAGGTCACGGGCACCGCAGGCGAGGACGTTTTGCTCACCTGCACCGACGGCGCCCAGCTAACGGGCGCGGAATACGTGAAACGGCGCCTAGAGACAGTAGGGCTTATCACTCTCGTCGACCCAGTCCACGGCCCAGTAAACCTCTACCGCGCGCAGCGCCACGCCAGCGTGAAACAAACGCTCATGGCGCGCTCGCTCTACCCCACCTGCGCCTCGCCCGGGTGCCGGGTGCCGGCGGAGCGCTGCCAGATGCACCACATAGTTGCCTGGCGCATGCAGGGGCCGACCAACACTGCCAATCTGGTGCCCCTGTGCGCCTTCCACAACGGCAAAAATGACGACGATCCCCACGCCCCGCCCCACTGGGGCCGGGTAGACGGCCAGGCCGGCGCGCTCTATTTCACCTACCCGAGCGGATACCAGGTGCCGGTGCCCTCGAGCCTGGACGACCCCTAACCTAGCCCGCCGATGCCGCCAGCGCCCCGCCCCGCTGGCCGCTTCGGCATGCCCAAAGCCCAAGTTTGTGGCATCGGCGCCTTTAAGCGCCGATGGCCACCACGCCACGCTGGATGGCGTCGATGGCGCGCCGGGCGTTCGCACGCACCTCGTCGTCATAGCCGGTCTTGGCCACCTGCTGCAACAGGTCGACCACCTGCCGACACTGGCGCACGAAATCGCCCGGGGTCAGCTCCGCGCCAGACTCATTGGCCGCGGCCATACAGTAGCCCAGCGGCGCGCCGGCGGCCCACTGGTGGATGGCCAGGCTAAATCCGGCGTCCGGCTGGTGGGTCAGCGGCAGGCGATGCCGCTTCTCATCGGCCACCAGCTCGGCGTGGATGCGCTCGGTAGCGTTCATGGCGTCGGCCATCGCGTCGGTAGCCGCGGCCGGCTCGCCGCGGGTCTCCTTGCGGTTTTCAAAGCTGCACATGGCGGCCACGCCGGCCAACTCGGCCGGATCCAGCCCATCCCACACGCCGCGCTTGAGGCATTGCGCCACCAATAGGTCCGTCTCCGAATGGATCTGGGCCAGGCGCTCGCCCTCCTCGGTGACCTGCGGCCGGCGGTCGGCACCCACGCCGTCAAACTCCACGTAGTCCATCTCCGCCAGCAGGTCGATGATCCGGGCAAAGTGGGTGGCCAGGGTCTCGCGGGCGGCATCGATGGCCTTCCCCAGCGACTGCACCTTGGCCTCGGCGCGGGTGACGGCGTGGGCTAGGCGCACCAGCCGCTCGCGGTCGCCCGCCGGCCACTGGTGCACCGGGTGCGCGCGCAGTTCGTCGCGCAGCTGACCCACCTTCTTATTCGGCCGCACGCGCGGGGTAAGGCGCATCTTCTGCGGCCGGTCGAAGTCCTCATGGCGGAACTGCTCGACGATAAACCGCGAATTCTTGCGCGGGTTCTTCTGCACGTGGCGCGGCAGGCGCATCCGGCCCACCTTCTGCGGCGGGTTCTTAATGCCCGAGGCATCGATGCGCCCCGACCAGCCGTGCTCCGTCGTCACCCACGGGCGCGGATCGCGCGCCTGGTTCGCCGGCGCATTCACCACGGCCAGCAGCGGTCGCTTCTTGCCGGCCATGGCGATGACATCGCCGGCCTGCAGCCTGGCTAGCACCGCCACGACCTCCTGGTCGCGCTGGCTCAGCGACTCCTTGTGCGAGTGGCGCTCCTCCGCGGTGAGATCATCGCGCAGCTGCGCATAGCTCTCCAGTAGCTCCTGGGCACCACTGCCATCAGGGACCGGTGGGGCCAGGGAGGCGACCTCTCGGTCGAGCTCCGCGCGGGCCTGGGCCGCCTGGTCCTCGGCCCGCTCGAGCTGGCGGGCCTCGACCACCACCGAACCATCCGACTGGAACTGGGCAAAAGACCGCTCCACCAGGCGCAGCGACTCCTCGTAGCCCAATAGCCCCAGCAGGTTGATGGCCATGTTGTAGCCGGGGGCAAAAGTGGAAATGAGCGGGTAGGTGCGCGTGGACGCCAGGCCCGCCACCGCGCGCGGCTCCATCGCCGGGGCCCACTGGACCACAGCGTTGCCCAGCGTGTCGATGCCGCGCCGGCCCGCCCGGCCTGTGAGCTGCGTGTACTGGCCGGGGGTGAGATCCACGTGGGCCTCGCCGTTGAACTTCACCAGCTTTTCTAGCACCACGGTGCGCGCCGGCATGTTGATCCCCAGCGCCAGGGTCTCGGTGGCAAAGACCGCGCGGACGAGCCCCTGAACAAAGAGATCTTCGACGATGTGGCGAAACGCCGGCAGCATGCCCGCGTGGTGGGCAGCGAACCCCCGGCTCAGCGCCTCGCGCCAGCGCCGGAAGTCCAGCACCTTGAGGTCTTCTTCGGGGATGCCCTCCACCCCAGCGTCAACGATCTCCTTAATCCGCTGGGCCTCCTCCGGGGAGGTGAGCACCATCCGCGAACGCAGGCACTGGTGCAGCGCCCCGTCGCAACCTGCGCGGGAGAAGATAAACGTAATAGCCGGGAGCATCGACTGCGACTGCAGTACCTTGAGCACCTCGGGCCGGCCCAGCGGCCGGTAGCGATCCTGGGCGCGCGGGGCCCCGGAGCGCCCGCCGTGGCCGGCGGCATCGCCAGGCTCCTGACCCCGGGAGCGCGCGCGAAAGCCGCGGCCTTTGTGGAACGCGGCCGGGCCGTCATCGCTGGCATGGGACTCGATGCGCTGGATGCGGCGCTCCAGCTCCTGGTTGACCATCCCGCCGCCATCCGGCTCGAAAAGCGGGTACACGCTGCGGCCCACCAGCATCCACTGGTCTAGGGGCACCGGTCGGGTCTCGGAGACGATGACGCGGGTATCGCCGCGCACCGCGGTAAGCCACTGGCCAAACTCCTCCGAGTTCGACACCGTGGCCGATAGCCCCACGATGTGCACGGACTGGTGCAGGTTCAAAATCACCTCTTCCCAGACCACGCCGCGGGAGGCATCCGCCAGGAAGTGGATCTCGTCCATGACCACGTGCGTGAGCCGGTCCAGGGCGGAAGACTCCGCGTAGATCATGTTGCGCAGCACCTCGGTGGTCATCACGACCACCTCGGCGTCGCCATTGATGGAGACATCCCCGGTGAGCAGGCCCACGGCGTCTTCCCCGTAGCGGGCCACCAGGTCGTGGTACTTCTGGTTGCTCAGCGCCTTGATCGGGGTGGTGTAGAAACACTTGGTTCCCTGGGATAGCGCCAGGGAAACCGCGAACTCGCCCACCACGGTCTTGCCCGCCCCGGTGGGAGCGCATACGAGCACGCCCTGGCCTTCTTCCAAGGCGCGGCACCCCTCTATCTGGAAGGGGTCGAGCGGGTAGTCCAGGTGAGCTGAAAACTCTTCGAGGTGCGTCATAATGCACCTAACCCTACTAGAGCACGTCGTCGAAAGGATTCCCGCCGCGGGGTGCAGGGCGCGGCGGCTGCGGGGCATCGGCAGGCTGGATGGGGGTGGCCGGCGCCACGGGAGCCGGGCGCTCCAGGCCGGAAGAGCCCACGGG
>CAVFKS010000110.1:0-6285 GCA_963623015.1 Clostridia bacterium | reverse complement strand
CCACGGACGCCTCCGATATCGAGACCGTAGAGCAGAACTTCGACGGCATCACCTACGCTAAGGGCGCCAGCGTCCTCAAGCAGCTGCAGGCGTATGTGGGCCGCGAGAATTTCTTCGCCGGGGTGCGCCGCCACTTCCAGGCCCACCAGTGGTCCAATGCCACCTTCGCGGATCTGCTGGGCCACTTGGAGGAGGCCTCCGGCCGCGACCTGTCCTTCTGGGCCCAGCAGTGGCTCAAGACCACCGGCATCAACACGCTCAGCGTGGCACTTCACACCGATGCCGACGGCATCATCGACGAGGCCTTCCTGATGCAGGAGGGCGAGACCCTGCGCACCCACCGGGTCGCCGTTGGGCTCTACGCCCGCGAGGGCGACCAAGTGGTGCGCCGCGAGCGCTTCGAGCTCGACATCGACGGGGCTAGCACCGCGATTGTCCAACTGGTGGGCCGCAAGGCAGCGGACATCGACTTCATCTTGCCCAACGACGATGATCTGACCTATGCGCTCCTGGCGCTGGATCCGGGTTCGCTGCAGTTCATGCTGGATAACATCGACAAGTTCGTCGATCCGATGGCTCGCACCCTGTGCTGGTCCACCGCGTGGGAGATGACGCGCGCGGGCCGGATGCGCGCCCGCGACTTCGTGGCCCTGGTGGCCCGCGGCTGCCATGCAGAGACCGAGCTGGCCGTCCTGGAGCGCATCGTCGCCCAGGCCGCGACGGCCCAGCACACCTACGCCGATCCGGAGTGGGCGGCGGCAGATACCCAGCTTGCCGATGCCCTCCTGGCCGGCACGGCCGATGCCGATCCGGAGCGCGCCATCGTGTTCACGAACGCGCTGGCCGGGGTGCGCCTGAACACCGGCGCGCGCGAGTTCTTCGAGCGCCTCGTGGCCGAGTCTTCCGATGCCGGGCTGCGCTGGAAGGCCCTGACCGCACTGATTGCCGACGGCGCGCAGAGCGTAGCCGCAGACCCGGAGGCCGCGATTTCCGACCAACTAGACCGCGATAACACCGCCCTGGGCCGCCAGGCCGCGCTGCGGGCGCGCGCCGCGGTGCCCGAAGCCGGAAATAAGCGCGCGGTGTGGGAGGAGATCGTGGCGGGCCAGCTGGGCAACCGCGAGCTCGAGTCGAAGCTGGCCGGCCTGCGGGCCGTCGGCGCCGAGGATCTGCTGCCGGCAGCGGAGTTCTACGACGTGGCCGCGGGCATGTGGAACCCGGACTCGACGGAGATTTCCCTGACCTCGGTGGTGGGCCTCTACCCTTCCTGGGATGTCAGCGAGGAGAACCTGGCGCGGGCCGATGAGTTCTTGGCCCAGGATCTGCCCGGCGGGCTCCAGCGCGCCATCTCCGAGCAGCGCGACCGCACGGCGCGTGCCCTGCGCAACCGTGCCGTCGATGCCGCCGACTAAGCCCCTGCCCGGCAGGTTCCTAGCGCTGGTTTAGCTCGAGGCGCGGGCGCACCGCCACCTCGGTGAGCTGGACCGTGGGCCCGGCGTCGACGACGGCGCGGATGGCGCGGGCTACCTCCACCGGGGCGATGACGTGCTCCGGGTTGTAGTCCTGCAGGCCCTGCAGCATGGGCGTGTCCGTCGGGCCGGGGGCGACGGTGGACACGCGCAGGTCGTGCTCGGCCAGGCGCAGGCCGTCGGCCAGCGCGTAGAGGGCGTGCTTGGTGGCGGCGTAGACGACGTTGTCGGCGTAGGAGTGCCGGCCGGCCCCGGAGTTGATGAAGACCACCGTGCCGCCGGCCCGACGCAGGGCCGGCAGAACCGTGGCGGTGAGATCCGCCGGGACGTGGACGTTGAGGTCCATCATGGCGCGCCAGGCCCCCACGTCGGCGCTTTCTACCGAGTACTTCTTGGCCCAGGCGGCGGCGTGGACGAGCACGTCTACCCGCTCGATTTCGCGCAGCGGGTAGCCGCGGTCCAAGGCCTCGACTAGGTCGACGTCGATGGGCGTGACGTTATCCCCGCCCGGGGCGCCCGGGCCCGCGGCGGGGCCGAAAACCTGGGTGGCGCTGCGCGCGAGCGCATAGACGTGGTGGTCGCGCGCCAGATCGGCGACGATGTGGGTGCCCATCCCGCCGGTGGCACCCGTGACGATGGCAATCTTCTGATTCTGCATGGCCCCACCCTACCGGGCGCCCGGGGCGGGGCCGGCCGCGCCGGCGCCTTAACCGCGGAAGCGGCGAGGCACGTCGGGCTCGCCCAGGGTGAGCATCAGGCGGTTGGCCCAGTTGAAGAAGGACGCGGAGTTGATGAAGTCGATGATCGCCAGATCGTCGAGGCCGACCCCGCGCAGCTTGCGCACGCAGCCGTCGTTGAACTCAAAGGGGGTGTGGGTCAGGGCGCGGGAGGCGTCACGCAGCACGTTCCACAGCTCGGAGCCTAAGTCGGCGTCGGGGCCCTCGAAGAGCAGGCGGTCGATGGCCGCGGCATCGCCGCCTTCCTGCTTGGAGCGGGCCTGGTGCACCGAGGCGCAGTACTCGCAGCCGTTGATGCGGGAGACCACCGTGGCGGCCAGCTCGCGCTCGGCGCGTCCCAGCCCGCCGTCAGTGTTGTAGAAGATGTCCAGGTCCGTCAGAGTGCGGGCACGCAGGGCCTGCGGGTCGCGGGCCAGCAGGCGGAAGTACTCGGAGTCGGCGCGCTCCGGGCGGATAAGCGCCTCGCGGGCCTCCTCGCTCAGCTCATCCTTGGCCAGCGGTTCCACCCACGGCTTCCAGCCCAGCGAGTGGTTGACGAAGCCGGCCGGGGCTACCACCTCGGGCACCAGGGTGCGCGCGTGCGGGCGCCAGCCCGGCGCGTCCGTGGTCACGGCCGCGGGCACGCCAGCGGCATCGCCAGCGCCATCGGCGGCGGCAGAGCCTAGTCCCGGCGCGCCGGAGAGCACCGCCAGGCCGTGCATGACGCGCAGCTGGAAGGACAGGAAGGCGATGAGCTGCGCCAGGCTGACGATGCCGTCCTCAGACCAGCCGGCATCGTGCAGGTGCCCAATCGCCGCCGGGGAGGCGTCCTTGGGGTGGATGACAAGAAGGTGCGCGAAATCGAAGGCGGCGGCCAGCCGCGCGCCGAGCTGCGCGGCCTGATCGTCGTGGGTGAGGAAGTCCGCCGCCTGGCGCGGGCCGGAGGCCAGGCCGGAGGCTAGGGCGCGGGCGGTGGCGCGGCTTACGGCGGCAACTAGGGCGTCGTCTGCTTCGTCGGCGAGCAGGTCGGCGTAGAAGCCCGCGGCGCGCCCGGCCTGGGAGATGCCCGCCACGAAGGCGGCGACGGCGTAGCGCTCGCCCTGGCTAAACCCGTCGAGCTGCGCGGGGGTTTCGGGTTCGAGCAGCGCGCTGAAGGAACGCTGGGCATTCGCCAGCGCGTCCGGGCGGCGGGCGCGCAGGGCGGCGACCTCAGCGGCGGCGCCGGAGACCTGGTTGATGATGTCGGTGTTGGGTACCGAGCCGGACTCGGCGACGGTGTTATCACTCATGAGTTTTCGCTCCTAGAAGTAGGTTGCAGTACATACGTTGCGGGTTTTCTATAGGCCCAAGTTGAGCTCGCCGGCTCGGTAGCTGCGGCCGGGGATGGCCTCGAGCAGGGTGCGGGTGAAATCGGTCTGGGGGTTGTCAAAGACCTCCTGGGTGGGGCCGTACTCGACCTGCTGGCCGTGGGAGAGCACGGAGACGGTATCGGAGATCTGGTTGACCACCGCCAGGTCGTGGGAGATGAACACGTAGGTCAGGCCCAGGTCGCGCTGCAGCTCGTCGAGCAGGCGCAGGATCTGGGCCTGCACGGTCACGTCCAGGGCGGAGACGGCCTCATCCAGCACGACGAGCTCGGGCTCGACGATGATGGCGCGGGCAATCGCCACGCGCTGGCGCTGGCCGCCGGAGAGCTCCCGGGGGCGCCGGGAATACATCCCCGGGTCCAGCGCCACGAGGTCGAGGTATTCCTCCGCGCGGCGGCGGGCCTCGGCCTTGGAGGCGCCGCGCAGGTTGCGCAGGGGCTCGGCGATGATGTCGCCGATGGGCTGGCGCGGGTCCAGGGAGGAGTACGGGTTCTGGTAGACCAGCTGCACCTTGCGGCGCGCCTCTTTCTTCGCCGCGGGGCTCAGCCCCACCAGCTCGTGGCCGCCCAGGGTAATCGACCCGGCGGTCGGGTCGTTGAATAAGGCGATCGAGCGGCCCGTGGTGGTCTTGCCGGAGCCGGACTCCCCCACCAGCGCGTGGGTGGAGCCCTGAGCGACGGCAAAGGACACGCCATCGACGGCGGTGAAGTCCCCGAAGCGCTGCTCTAGGGCATCCACCCGCAGCAGGGTGGTGTCGCTGACCGGCGGGCGCTGGGCGCTGGCGGCCACGCGCAGGGAGGGGGCATCGGCAAGCAGACGCCGCGAGTACGGGTGGCGCGGGTCGGTGAGCACGGTGGTGGCATGGCCTTCCTCGCGGACCTCGCCGCGCTCCATGACGGCGATGCGGTCGGCGCGGTCGCCGGCCACGGCCAGGTCGTGGGTGATAAAGAGGATGCCCAGGCCGAGCTCCCGGCGCATGTCGTCGAGCAGGTCGAGGATGACTTTCTGCACGGTCACGTCCAGCGCGGAGGTCGGCTCGTCGGCGATGATGAGCTCCGGCTCCAAGGCGATGGCGGCCGCGATGAGCACGCGCTGCTTCATGCCGCCGGAGAGCTCGTGCGGGTACTGATCCACGCGGCGCTCCGGCTC
The DNA here is from genome assembly GCA_963623015.1 of Clostridia bacterium. Lineage (GTDB taxonomy): Bacteria > Actinomycetota > Actinomycetes > Mycobacteriales > Mycobacteriaceae > Corynebacterium. The sequence goes on along the minus strand of CAVFKS010000110.1, from coordinate 1,584 downwards.
GTCGATGCCCACCTGTTCGAGCAGTTCGATGGCGCGGCGGCGCCGGCTGGCGGCATCGCCCACGCCGTGGACGGCCATGGACTCGGCCACGGAATCCCCGATGGTCTTGAGCGGGTTGAGCGAGTTATTCGGATCCTGCGGAATGAGCCCGATGCTTCGCCCGCGCAGGGTGCGCCACTGCTTGGCCGAGTAGTCCGTGACATCCGTGCCGCGGAAGAGGATCTGGCCGGCGTCGATGTGGGCGTTATCCGGCAGGAGGCCGATGGCGGCCATGGCGGAGGTGGATTTACCGGAGCCGGACTCGCCGACGATGGCGGTCATATGGCCGGGGTGGACCTCCAGGCTCACGCCCTGGACGGCGTTGACCTCGCCCTTGCCGGTGGCATAGGAGACGTTGAGGTCTCGGATCTGCAGCAGCGGGGCCGCAGTAGCGGTAGTAGGGGTAGTCATTCTAGGCCTCCACGGGGAAGTTCTGGGACAGGCGGTTGGCCGAGACCACGACGGCGACGAGCGCCAGGCCCGGCAGGACGATGAGCCACCAGGCGGTGGCCATGAAGTCGCGGCCCTCGGAGATGATGAGACCCCACTCCGGGGTGGGCGGCGGGGTGCCGTAGCCCAGGAAGCCCAGGATGGACAGCTGCAGGATGCCCGAGCCGAACTGCAAGGTGGCCAGGGCGATAACTGGGGTCAGCGAGTTGGGCAGCACGTGGCGGAACATCACCTGGGCGCGGCTGGCGCCGGAGCCGTAGGCGGCCTCGACGAACTCGGAGTTGGCCACAGTGAGCACCTGGGAGCGCGCCAGGCGGGCGAAGGTGGCCACCGAGGTAGCGCCCACGGCCACGGCGGCCTGGAGGGAGCCAAAACCCAGCACGATGATGATCGACAGGGACAACAGGATCCCGGGGATGGACAGCAGCACGTCGACTACGCGCATGAGCACGGTGTCGACCCAGCCGCGCAGGGTGCCGGCGGCCAGGCCGATGAGCGTGCCCACGACCAGGCCCACGGCCACGGCCACGAGCGCCCCCGCCAGGGACTGGCGCGCGCCGTAAACCACGCGGGCATAGAGGTCACGGCCCACGGCGTCGGTGCCGAACCAGTGATCGCCGGAAGGCGGCAGCAGCGCCACGTCGGTGCCGGCATAGGGGTCGGCGCTGGTAAAAAGGCCCGGGAAGGCGGCGGCGAGGAAGGCCACGGCCAGCACCACGCAGGCGAGGATCGAGCCGGGGCGGGTCCAGGGGTTGTGCGGGCGCCGGCGGCGCGGGGCCAGCGGGCGCGTGCGGGCGGCCGAGTTAGTGGTTGCGGCAGTCATTTATGCGGCCTTTCCGGTCAGCTGCGGGTGGGTGGCGTCCTCGGTGGCGCGGCGGGCGGCGGTGCCGGCCCCTGCGCGCAGGCGCACGTCGAGGACCGGGTAGAGCAGGTCCACCACGAGGTTGATGAGGACGTAGGCGGTGGCGGCGATGAGCACGACGGCCAGAAGGACCGGGGTGTCGCGGTTGGCCACGGCCTGGGCGGTCATCTGGCCCAGCCCGGTGCGGCCGAAGACGGTCTCGGTGACTACGGCGCCGCCGACGAGCTCGCCGA
>CAVFKS010000109.1:0-6339 GCA_963623015.1 Clostridia bacterium | reverse complement strand
CCGTTCAGGACCTGCGGGACCAGGATTTTGCGGACATCGTCCGCGCGGGGCAGTCGATGATGTGGCGCGCCGGCGAGCTGCTGCACCTGAACTCTTGTTATGCGCCGACGGTGGACGGGGAGCTTTTGCCGCGCCACCCCATTGAGGCCTTCGAGCGCGGCGAGGTCGCCCAGGTGCCCCTGGTTATCGGGACGAACTCGGATGAGGCGAGCTTTGGCAAGTTTCTGTTTCAGCGGGAGTTCGCCCGCCGGCGGGCGGGCCTGCGCCTGTTGAGTTCTTTTGATGAGTCCGGTGCGCGCGATGTTGTCGATGCCTATGCGGGCGCGGCCACTCGCCGGGAATTCGCGGAACTGCTGGGCGATGCCCTCTTCTGGGCCCCTGCCATCCGGGTTGCCGAGGCGCATGCGGAGCGGGCCGCGGTGTGGATGTACCGCTTCGACTTTGCCCCGGTCGCGCTGCGGGCCTTAGGGCTGGGCGCGGTGCATTCGCTGGAGCTGTCCACCATCTTCGGCGACGCGCAGGCCTCGCGGATGTCGGCGCTGACGCGGATGGGCAAGTCCGAGCCGATGGAGGCGCTGACCCGGCAGATGCAGGAGCACTGGGCGGCGTTCATCCACGGCGGGGACCCAGGGCGGGGCTGGCCGGCCTACCGGGTGGGCCATGCCGCCGATCCGGCACAGCGGGTGGATGAGGGCGCCGAAAAGCTGCGGGCGACAATGGTCTTTGATGCCCCGCCGCGGTTGCTGCACGACCCGAAGGCGGCCAAGCGCGTGGCCTGGGAGGGCTATGACATGACCAACTGGGGTGCTGGGCGCCCGGACTTGGCCGAGCAGCTGGGCTTTATCATCGACACCCTGGATTAGGGGCTTGATGCCCTAAAGAATTCCTAGTTGGTCGAAAACCACAGTGTGCAGCGGCGGCGCGGCGGGCCTAGCGGGGGTAGGCTGTGGGCTTGTGTAACCAGGCGGCGCCATCCGTGCGCGGTAACACAAGTCCCGGGAGGGCTACCTTCCGGGTCGAATCTAAGCCCTACGAGTGGATAGGACCATCATGAGCTTCTTCGAGGACATTGCCAACGCGCTGGATGCCGACGGGATCGAGTCCCGCGTCAACGACGACGTGATGTTCGTTCCCATCACGTCGGATCTGGAAATTCAGTTTGTGGAAATCGACCCGCTGCTGCCCGCCGCCAACGTGTATATCGCCGCGGCCGACGTGGACGAGGATGACGACGAGTTCGAGGCCGTGCTGGTCTCGGTGGCCTTCTCGGTGGACGATGCCGTCGAGGCCGTCGCGCGCCACATCGCCACCGATCAGGTGGTCACGGTCCTGCGGGATTTGCTGGAGGGGACCGACGAGCGCATCGCCGAGCTGGAGTTCGTCCAGGACGAGTTCAACCCGAACCTGGTGGTGGCCGAGGTCGCCAACGACTCCGAGCTGCGCGTGCTGGTCGAGGTCGTCGACGGCATTCCGAGCGCCATCGTGCGCTTTGTGGCCTTCGACTTCAACGAGGATGATTATGACGACCTGGAGGGCGAGGCCATCGCCAAGCTCTGGGAGGCCGAGGGCGTGGGCGCGCTCAACGAGGAGGAGCGCTTTGCGCTGCTGTCTGCCGGCGACGTCGACATTGCCGGCCCGGTCATTGAGGTCCCCGCGGAGACCCTGGAGCTGGGCACTTACACCGACTTCGACCGCCTCTTTGATGTGCTGAACTTGGTCTCTGACCAGGCTTTGGAATGGGAGTCCCAGCTGGTTGCCTTCGATGAGGGTGATTACGACGAGCCGGACGTCTATGACATCTTCGGCGCCGACGACGGCGACTACGACGAGGATTTCGACGACGACTTCGATGATGAGGCAGACGCTGCCGATGCCGACGGTGCCGCGGCCGACAAGTAGGCCCGTCACGGGTGCATAAGAGTTTAAGGCGTCGTCCCTAGGGTGGGGCGGCGCCTTTGCGCTGTCGCAGGTTGGGGCGGGCTTTGCGGGTATACTCAGAATAATTCTGTGCGTCCAGCCCTATGGATCGCGCTGTTTTGACCTTTATTCCCCTTATCTTTTTTAACCTTTAGGATCCAGATGGAGTTTTCCCCTGTCGCGCTCTGGCGCCGGGCGCTGCTGCTCGTAGGGCTGGCGCTCATCGGCTTGTTGTGGGGCATTGGCGCGTGGAACCTGCCCATCGCCGGCAACGTGCCGGGGGAGACCATCTTTTCTACCCAGCAGGGCGTCGTGATGTGGGGGCTGCTTGCCGCAGCGCTGGTGTCCTTCGTGGCCTCGTACGTGGGCAGTGTGCCGGATCGCTTTGCGATGGCGGTGCCGCTGGGGGTGATGGCTAACCTCATCTGCGGCGGAATCGTCCTGCGGCTGGAGCTGCCTTTTGCCGGCGACATCATGGGCACGATGTTTGCCTCGATTGTGGGTGGGCCGGTACTGGGCATGATCACCGCGTGCGTGACCACGCTTTTGTGGTCGATCAATTCCCCTTTGGTGCTTCCACACGTGGTCTCCGCGCTGGCGGTGGCGGTGGTAGTCGGCTTGGCGGCGGTGCTGCGCAAGCTGCGGCGCCTGGCACAAGTGATGGTGGTCGGTCTCATCACGGGCTTGGTCTCCGGCGCGCTGGGGGCGGTGACCATCCTCTTTGTCATGGATGGGGTGATGCTGCCGGGGGCAGCATCCTTCGTGGACTTCTTCTTATACCTGCAGGCCCCGGAGGTGCTGGCCGTGTTCTTGCAGACGCTCATCTGTGATCCGGTGGACAAGATCTTCGCCCTTCTGGCCGCGACCGCGGTGGTGCGCTTTGGCCCGCCGGTGGTGTGCGAGCACTTTACCTTCGGCGGCAATCGCCTGCGCATGGCCGCGGTGCTGGGGGCTTATGACCGGGAAGTGCGCCAGCCGAGTGAGCCTGAAGAGGAAGAGGCCGCGCAGTAGCGCGGTAGCGCGCCCTTCCGCGAACCTAGGCCGCGGCGGCGAAGCCTTCGAATAGTGACGCCGGCGAGGCGACCGGCTGGCCTGCGCGGTCTACCAGCCACATGAAGGTGGCGGCCTGCGAGGTGTGGAACTCGTGGACGGCACCTGCGGCCGGCTGGCCGGCCAAGGCCCTAATCCAGCCTTCTGCCGCAGTAGGGTCGACCGCGCCGCCCCCAGGATGGGTCAGGCGCGCGTTGATGAGGTAGACGGGCTCGCGCTTTTCGCCGAAGCCGCGCACCCGGGCCTTGGCGCGCGGGCCTACCCGATAGCGGGTGAGCGCTATGCGTAAGGGCCCGGCGCCCACCGAGGCCACTGCTGGCAGGTCGTGGGAGGGCGGGCGCCACGAGGCTAGCGGGCGGGCCAGAGAGCGCGGGTGGCGCACCACGGATCGCAGCGCGGAGAGGGTCTCCGGGCAGGTAAACGAAATCGCGGTGGCGATGTCGGTGGCTGTGAGGCCGGGCAGGGTACGGGAGTTATTGGCAGCAAAGGTATTTTTCATGCCCCAAACAATAGAACGCAGGTGCGACACCGCCGGCCTAAAATTAGAACAACTGTGCTAATCTAGGTGGGGTGGTAAGCGGAATGTACAGGTCAGGGCCCGGCGGGATAGGCTGGGGGTTTGGAATGAAGTCGCCATCAGAAAGCGAGGAGCCTGTGGCCAGCAGGGAAGTCGAACCGGAAGCGTCCGGGGAGGTAGCCTCAGATGCGCACCTGGGCGCGCAGGTACCGCCTAGCCCCGACGGCGCCCCGCGGGTGCCGCGCGAAATCTGGGTCATGGTCGCCGCGGCGTTCATCATCGCCTTGGGCTACGGGCTTATCGCCCCGCTGCTGCCGCAGTTCGTGGTCAGCTTCGATGTCTCCATGGCCGCCGCCGGCCTGGTGGTCTCTATCTTTTCCGCCAGCCGCCTCATCTTTGCCCCGGGTGCCGGCTCCCTGGTGGACAAGGTCGGCTCCCGCCGGGTGTATCTGACCGGCCTGCTCACGGTGGCGGTGACCACCGCGCTCGTCGCCTTGGCGCAAGACTACTGGTACATCCTGGTGCTGCGCGGCATCGCCGGCATTGGATCGATCATGTTCACCGTCTCCGCCATGGGGCTCATCGTGCGCCTTTCGCCCCCGCAGATTCGGGGCCGCTGCTCGGCCCTCTACGGCACGGCCTTCCTAGTGGGCAACGTCTTCGGGCCCGTCATCGGCGCCGCGCTGTCCTTCCTGGGCTTTCGCTGGCCCTTTTTCATCTACGGGGTCGGGGTGGCGCTGGCGGCTCTGGTGGTTTGGGCCGCCATGCCCGCGGTGGACCCAGCCAACCTGCGCCGCGACGACCTGCCGCGCATGCGGCTTTCCGAGGCCTGGGGCAACCGGGCTTTCCGTGCCGGGCTGACCTCCAATTTCGCGCAAGGCTGGATCAACATGGGCGTGCGCGTGTCCGTGCTCCCGCTCTTTGCCGCCGCCGTCTTCCACAACGGGGCCGCGGCCGCCGGCAACGCGGTGGTCTTGCAGTTCTCCGGGCGCCTGGCCGACAAGGTGGGCCGGCAAGCCCATGATCCTGTGCGGCATGGTGGGCACCGGCGTATTCATGGGCTTCCTCGGCTTTGCGGACTCCTGGCAGCTGCTGGTGGTTGCCTCCGTGCTCGCCGGCGCGGCCTCCGGCATGATCAACCCTGCGCAGCAGGCGGCCTTGGCGGATGTCATTGGCAACGATCGCTCCGGCGGTCAGGTACTCTCCGCGTTCCAGATGGCCGGGGACTTTGGCCAGATCCTAGGCCCCATCGTCATCGGCCTGCTCGCCGATGCCTACGGGTTCACCGTGGCCTTTGCCTGCTGCGGCGGCATCGCCATCATTGGCCTGGCCGGCTGGCTCTTTGCCCGCGAGACCCTCGACCCCAGCCAGCGGGTCTCGCTGCTGCGCCTGCCGGGCAGGGGCTAGCGCGCCAAGGGGTAGTCGGTGTAGCCGCGCTCGCCTCCGGTGTAGAAGGTGGACTCATCCGGCGAGGTCAACGGCAGGCCCTCCTCCCAGCGGCGGACTAGATCCGGGTTGGAGATAAACAGCCGGCCCACGGCCACGGCGTCGACGTAGTCGAGACCCAGCATGGCCTCGGCGTGCTCGCGCTGGGTAACCTGGGCAAAGCCGGAATTCATCAGCACGCGCGTGAGGCCGTTGGCACGGGCGCGCCCGGCCAGATCTGCGATGAGCTCGCTTTCGGGATCGGCATGCAGGAAGGACACATAGGCCAAGCCGAGGTCTGCGACATCGTCAAGCAAACCACCATAGGTGGCCGCCACGTCGGCTGGGTCGGTCTCGTGGATGCCCTGGACGTTATTGCCCGGCGATAGCCGCACCGCGGTGCGCTCCGGGCCAATCTCTGCGGCGATGGCGCAGATTGCCTCGCGCAGCAGGCGCGCCCGGTTGGCGGGGCTGCCCCCATAGGCGTCCTGGCGCAGGTTCGCGCCCGGGTCCAGGAACTGGTGGAAGAGGTAGCCGTTGGCGCCATGGATCTCGATGCCGTCGATGCCGGCGTCCACCGCGCGCCGGGCAGCGGCCCTAAAGCCCTCGATGACCTGGGGCAGCTCTTCGAGCTCGAGGGCGCGCGGGGTGACGCACTCCTTGCGGGCCTCGAAATCGCGCGTGGCGATGCCCGGCGCCACCGCCGAGGGGCCTACGGTCTGCGCGCCGTCGATGAGCCCGGGCTGGGAGATGCGCCCGCCGTGCATCATCTGCATGAAGATGCGGCCGCCGGCGGCGTGGACGGCATCGGCAACTTTGGCCCACCCGGCGGATTGCTCGGGCGTTTCGATGCCGCCCTGCCCCGGAAAAGCGCGGGAGGCCAGATAGGGGAACGCGCCCTCGGTGACCACGAGGCCCGCGCCGGCGCGTTGCCCGTAGTACTTCGCATGCATTTCGGTGGGGATGCCCGACTCGCCCGCCCGCGAGCGGGTCATTGCCGCCACCGTCACGCGATTGGAAAGCTCAAAGGGGCCCATGGTCAAAGGTTCGAATAAATTGCTCATGACTGCTGCAACCCCGCGGCGAGGGGAGTTGTTCCAGCGGCGGGGCTAGAAGACCCCGACCAGCTCCGAGGCGCACAGGTAGACGAAGGCGATGGAGATGATCGCCATCAAGGTATTGATGAACCAGCCGTTGCGCCACTTTTTAGGCGTGTGCTTGGAGTTGAGTAGCACCAAAAGGGTCAGTCCTAGAAAGGGCATGAAGAAGGCGCCGAGCACGCCATAGGCAATGATGAGGCCGGTGGGCCGGCCCAGAAGGAGCAGCAGCATGGGCGGGAAGGTCAGCCAGATAAGGTAGGCGCGGTAGTACTTGCGAGAGTGTCAGGAAGTTTGTGTGTGAGGCTCTGATCTGAAGGAGTTTCACTGATA
>CAVFKS010000108.1:0-6421 GCA_963623015.1 Clostridia bacterium | reverse complement strand
CTCCAAGCGCATGCGCTCCTCAGTGCTTGACTCCGTGCCGGGACTCGGGCCTGCCCGCCGCGCGGACCTGGTCAAGCACTTTGGTTCGGTCAAAAAGCTCAAGGCGGCCTCCGCCGAAGAGATAGCTGAGGTCAAAGGCTTCGGCCCGAAGTTGGCGCAGGCTGTCTTTGACCACCTGCAGTCTTCCTAAGTCTCGTGGGCCTCGTGGTGCTTTCCCTCCCGCCGGTTTTCCGCTCAGCCGCCTGTGCCCTTGGTCGCGCATGATTGCGCCCCGCGAAGGCGCGGGGGAGGCTACACTTAGGGGCCATGACGAAGTTTGAGACGCCGCCCATCCTGGTTACCGGCATGTCCGGCGGGGGTTTGAGCACAGCCGCGAAGGTCCTGGAGGACAAGGGCTATTTCGTGTCCCACAACATCCCCTCGCGCATGGTCATGGAGTTGCTGGAGCTCTGCCAGGAAGACGGCGCCCCGGTGACCAAGGTCGCCGTGGTCATCGACGTACGCAGCCGCATGTTCCCCGGCTCTTTGAGCGAGACCATCAAGGGGCTCGAAGTATCCGGCACGCGCCCCACGGTGCTGTTTATGGACGCACGCGATGAGGTCCTCATTCGCCGCTTCGACTCCGTGCGGCGCACGCATCCCCTCCAGGAGGACGACACCCTCAAAGTCGGCATCCAGCGCGAGCGCGAGGCCCTCGCCCCGGTGCGCGATCGCGCCGATGTCATCATCGACACCACGCACTTGTCGGTGCACGATCTGCGCCGCGCCATCGAGGCCGCCTTCGGCTCCTTCGGCTCGCCGCGCCAGCACGTGACGGTCGAGTCTTTCGGTTTCAAGCATGGCTCGCCGCGCGACGCTGATTTGGTGGTGGACGTGCGCTTTTTGCCCAACCCCTACTGGGTGCCGGAGCTGCGGGCCCATCGCGGCACCGACGCCCCGGTGAGCGACTACGTTCTCTCCCAGAAGGACGCCGGGCCCTTCGTGGACAATTTCCTAGCCATGTTCACCTCCATGCTGGCCGGCTACCGGCATGAGGGCAAGGACTTCATCACCGTCGGCATCGGGTGTACTGGCGGGCACCACCGCTCGGTGGCCATTGCCGAAGAGGTCGCCCGGCGCCTGCGTGAGGACGACCAGGTAGACGTCAACGTGCTGCATCGCGACATCGAACGCGACTAGGGGCGTAGGCTCGATGCTTTGGGCCTGACTCGGGCCTGCGCTTCGGGCCAGGGGCTGACGCTAAAAGGCGTGCCCCGGACATTTTCATCCAGGAGATTTTCTGCTGGGACATTTTCTAAAGAGGTGAAGTGACATTTCCACTCCGGACAAGATTGCCTGCCTAGGCGGTGGCCACGGGCTCTTCCAGACGCTTAAGGCTGTGCGCTCGATGGACATTCCCGACATCTCGGCTATCGTCACGGTGGCCGATGACGGTGGGTCCTCCGGGCGCCTGCGCCGGGAGCTGGACATTATCCCGCCGGGGGATCTGCGCATGGCGCTGGCGGCACTTGCCCACGGCGAGTCTGACGATGCCCTGTGGGCCAAAACCTTGCAGCATCGCTTCGGCGGCAGCGGGGCGCTGGCAGGCCACGCGGTGGGCAACCTCTTGCTCGCGGGCCTGGCGGAGGTCTCCGGTGACATGCAGTTCGCCCTCGACCAGGTCGCCCGCCTGACCCGCTCGCATGGGCGCGTGGTGCCGGTGGTCAACATTCCGCTGGAGATTGAAGCCGAGGTTGCGGGCCTAGAAGATGACCCGATGGTCATGCGGGCGGTTCGCGGCCAGGTTGCCGTGGCCACCACGCCGGGGGCAGTGCACCGCGTGCGCGTCCACCCGGACAACCCGCCGGCCAGCCCCGCCGCGGTAGAAGCCCTGCGTGACGCCGACATGATTACGTTGGGCCCGGGTTCGTGGTTTACCTCGGTTATTCCCCACGTCTTAGTCCCTGACGTCGTCGAGGCCATTAGCTCCTCGCAGGCGGTGCGCGTACTCGTGCTCAACCTCATGGCAGAACCGGGGGAGACCCAGGGCTTTTCCGCCGAGCGCCACATCCAGGTCCTGGCCCAGCACGCCCCGGGCCTGCGCGTGGACCGCATCGTAGTCGACTCGAATGCCCCGCTGACCGACAGTGAGCGCGCCTACCTCCAGCGGGCCGCCGCTGTAGTCCACGGCCGGGTGGTCTTCGCCGACGTGGCCCAGCTTGATGAGGCCGGAAAGCCCACTGGGGTCCACGATCCGGGCAAGCTCGCTGCAGCCTTTGCGGAGATCTATGATGCCGGCCGCTGACCCGACCCGCTAGACTGTCATAAGTTTTTTAAATGCTTTAAGGCCAGTGATTGGCGAGTCAGTGCGAGCAGCGCAGGTAGTGCAGGTAGTGCGTTGTGAGTGTAGTGAAATCAGTGAGTGCAAGGAAGGGCGCGTAAAGAAGTTGGCTATGACGCTGACCGAGAGGGTCAAACAAGAGCTGGCCGCGGTGAACCTCCCCCGACAGTCGGCGCGGGCGGCGGAGGCCGCCGCTCTGCTGCGCTTTGCCGGCCAGATGTACATCGACCACGATCACCTCGTCTTTGACGTGGAATTGGACTATGAGCCGGCCGCTGACCGCCTTGCGGAGTTCCTGGTGGACCTGTGCAACGTCCACCCCCAGCGGGTGGCCGGCGGGGCAGGGGCGGGAAAGAAGCACCCTATCCACCTGCGCATCGGCGATGCCGCGGATATGGTTCGCCGCCTCGGCCTGGTCACGCGCTCTGGGCACGCCGTGGTGGGCCTGCCCCCGCAGGTGGTCTCGGGAACCGTTGCTGACGCCGAGGCCGCTTGGCGCGGCGCCTTCCTGGCCCAAGGATTGCTGACCGAGCCGGGGCGCTCCTCCTCGTTGGAGGTGACGTGCCCGCGCCAGGAGGCCGCGCTAGCTCTGGTGGGATGCGCGCGCCGGCTGGGGATCGCGGCCAAGACGAAGGAGACCCGCGGCGCGGACCGCGTGGTGGTGCGCGACGGCGACGCCATCGGGGCCCTGCTGACCCGCATGGGCGCGCACCGCACCCGCCTGGAGTGGGAGAAGAAGCGCCTGCGCAACGAGGCCCATGACTCCTCGAGCTCGCGCTTGGAGAATTTTGACGACGCCAACCAGCGCCGTTCGGCTCGGGCGGCGGAGGCCGCCGCCAACCGCGTGGAGCGCGCCATGGACATCCTTGGTGACGACGTACCGGAGCACCTCGCGGACGCCGGCTTCTTGCGGGTGAAGTACCGTGAGGCTTCCCTGGAAGAGCTCGGCCGGCACGCAGATCCGCCGATGACCAAGGACGCGGTAGCCGGGCGCATTCGCAGGCTGCTGTCGATGGCCGACAAACGCGCCGAAGAACTGGGCATCCCGAATACCCAGCAGTACGCGGACCGCCAGCCCGAGTAGGGCAAGTAAGGCATCTGTATAGGGCCCTGAATTCTGCACTGAATTCGGCCCTGCGTGGCGCACTCAAGATTGCATGGCCGTAGGCCAGGTTCTAATCAAGGCGATGCTTTCCTCACCGATGAAGCGGCCCCGGGTGACCGGGGCCCGCTTTCTGCTGCGCCGCGAATGGGGAAATGGTGAGAAATATCGCAGGCAACCAAAAAGTCGCAGGATGGATCTGACTTGTAGCGATGAACTGGGAATTTAGTGGGGAATCGGCGGTTTAGGGGCGAAAATCGGACATCCAGGCGGGGGTTGAATGGTGGGAATGAATGTCCGTTCGGGCTTTTCGCTGCGCGGATTCCAGTAGGCCGGTACACTCAAACATGTTGGGAAGTTAACGAGGACTTCGTCACAGATAACACCCAAGGACGGTAAGCCAACAATGGCTTTGCGAACCTATTCCCGGCGGTTAATCCTCGGTAATGCCCATGGACAAATTTCGTACATTTAGTGAGGAGATAACTAGTGACTACTCGTCTTGGTATCAACGGCTTTGGCCGCATCGGCCGCAACCTTTTCCGCGCTGTTCTGCAGAGCGATCTCGACGTGGAGATCGTGGCCATCAACGATCTGACTGACAACGCCACCCTGGCCACTCTGCTGAAGCTCGACTCCGTCCTGGGCCGTCTGGATGCCGAGGTCACCTACGACGATGAGTCCATCACCGTCAACGGCAAGAAGGTCATCGCCTCCGCCGAGATGGACCCGGCCAACCTGGACTGGGCTGGCAAGGGCGTCGACATCGTGGTTGAGTGCACCGGCAAGTTCCGCACCGGCCCGTCCTGCAAGCCGCACTTCGACGCAGGCGCCAAGAAGGTCATCATCTCCGCCCCGGGCAAGGAAGTTGACGCTACCTTCGTCTACGGCGTGAACCACGAGAACTACGACGCTGCTAACCACAACGTCATCTCCGCCGCATCCTGCACCACCAACTGCCTGGCTCCGATGGCCAAGGTCCTGGATGAGAAGTTCGGCATCGAGAAGGGCCTGATGACCACCATCCATGCCTACACCGGTGACCAGCGCCTGCAGGACGCCCCGCACAAGGACATGCGCCGCGCCCGTGCCGCAGCCGTCAACATGGTTCCGACCTCCACCGGCGCTGCCAAGGCCGTGGCCCTGGTTCTGCCGCAGCTCGAGGGCAAGCTGGACGGCTACGCAATGCGCGTTCCGATCATCACCGGCTCCGCCACTGACCTGACCTTCACGGCTTCCCGCGACGTCACCGTCGAGGAAATCAACGCTGCTATCAAGGAAGCTGCCGACGGTGTCAGCTTGGTCTACTCCGAGGAGCCGCTGGTCTCCACCGACATCGTCACCGACGGCGCAGGCTGCACCTTCGATGCCGGCATGACCAAGGTCACCAACGGCAACATGGTCAAGGTCCTTGGCTGGTACGACAACGAGTGGGGCTACACCCAGCAGCTGCTCCGCCTGACCGGCTTCGTGGCTGACAAGCTCTAGGGCACTTCGTCCCTGAGATAGCGGATCCCGCATGATACCGGCCCCGTCGTTTATGCCCCCTTGGGCTGACGCGGGCCGGTATTCTTAATTTTTGGCACTGAATTTCTGACGCTGAATTTCTAACCCCGACTCTGATTTCCGTTAAGGAGAGATAGCATGGCTTTTAAGACCCTCGATAACCTGCTCGAAGAAGGCGTGGAAGGCCGCCACGTCCTGGTTCGTTCCGACTTCAACGTGCCGCTCGATGGCGATGGCAACATCACCGACTCCGGCCGCATCACCGCCTCTCTGCCCACCATCAAGGCACTGGTCGACGGCGGCGCCAAGGTCATCCTGACCGCGCACCTCGGCCGCCCGAAGGGCGAGGTTAACCCGAAGTACTCGCTCGCCCCGGTGGCAGAGGCCCTATCCGAGGCGCTTGGCCAGTATGTGGCCCTCGCCGCCGACGTGACGGGGGAGGACGCCCACGAGCGCGCCAATGGCCTCAACGACGGTGACGTCATGTTGGTCGAAAACGTCCGCTTCGATCCGCGTGAGACCTCTAAGAAGGAAGAGGAGCGCGCCGAATTCGCCCGCGAGCTCGTCGCGCTGGCCGCCGACAACGGCGCTTTCGTCTCCGACGGCTTCGGCGTGGTCCACCGCGCGCAGACCTCCGTCTACGACGTAGCCAAGCTGCTGCCGGCTTATGCTGGCAAGCTGGTCCAGAAGGAAGTTGAGACCCTGGCTTCCGTGGCCGAGAACCCGGAGCACCCCTACGTCGTCGTCCTCGGCGGCGCCAAGGTCTCCGACAAGCTGGGCGTCATCGAGGCCCTGACCGGCAAGGCCGACAAGGTCATCATCGGTGGCGGCATGTGCTACACCCTGCTGGCCGCTCAGGGCTACAACGTCCAGAAGTCCCTGCTGCAGGAAGACCAGATCGACGCCTGCAAGGACCTGCTCGAGCGCTTCGGCGACAAGCTGGTTCTGCCGGTGGACCTCGTCGCGGCCTCCGAGTTCGCGGCTGACGCCGAGACCAAGGTCGTCGAGCTCGACGGCATCCCGGAGGGCTGGATGTCCCTGGACATCGGACCGAAGTCCGTGGAGAAGTTCGCCGAGGTCCTGGCCACCTCGAAGTCCGTGTTCTGGAACGGCCCGATGGGCGTGTTTGAGATGGAGGCCTTCTCCCGCGGCACCGCCGGTGTGGCTCAGGCCATCATCGATGCAACCCAGAACAATGGTTCCTTTACCGTGGTTGGCGGCGGCGACTCCGCAGCGTCTGTCCGCCTGCTGGGCCTCGATGAGGACGGTTTCTCCCACATCTCCACCGGTGGCGGCGCCTCCCTCGAGTTCCTCGAGGGCAAGGAGCTGCCGGGCGTGGCAGTACTGAAGGCTTAAAATAGCCGCTCGCGCGGCCGCATCGCGCGGTCGCCATTCTGCGCCTGGGGCTTTGCCCCAGGCGCCCCCGTTCTTAGAGAAAATATTTTTTAAACGTCAGAAGTAGAAGAGGAAAATACTCATGGCCCGCACCCCGC
>CAVFKS010000107.1:0-6509 GCA_963623015.1 Clostridia bacterium | reverse complement strand
GAGGCCAGCCGCGGCAGCGCCAGCCGGTTGACCAGCTCCCGGACCCAGAACGTGGACTGGGTGCGCGAATGGATGGTGGCAATCGGCGGCGACTGGGCAATCGCGCGGTGGAATAGCCCTTCTGCCGGCGGGCACGCCATGAGCGTGAGCACCGCCGCCCCGCCGGCGGACTCCCCCATCAGCGCCACATTGTCCGGATCGCCGCCGAAGCTGGCGATGTTGCGACGCACCCACTCCAGCGCGAGCAGCTGGTCCGCCACGGCCGGGTTAGCGCACACGTCCTCGCGGCCAGCACCGTGGAGGCTGCGCACGTCCAGATACCCCAACGCGCCCAGGCGGAAATTCACGGAGACATAGACGACGTCCATCGCGTGTGCCAGGGCAAAACCGCGCAGCATCTGCATGTGCGAAGAGCCCACGATAAAAGACCCGCCGTGAAGGTAGACCACCACGGGCTTGCCGGCGGCATCGCCAGGCCCTGCAGCCGGGCTCACCACGTCCACGAACAAGCAATCCTCGCTGCCGAGCACCCGATCCGTCCACGAATACGTCGGCTGCGGGGCCTCCGGCCCAAACTCGCTGCAGTCGCGCACGCCCTCCCACGCGGGCGCCGGCCGGGGCGCGGCGAAACGGCCCTGGCCTGCAGTCGATGCCCCAAAAGGCACCGCCCGCCACGACCGCACCACCTGGCCCGGCGCCAGCTCCTCATGCACGCCGCGCACCAGCCCCGCCTGCGTGCGCACCACCAACGGATCACCACCCGGGCCCGCAGGAGCAGCCCCGGAACCTGGTATCTCGGCAGCGTCATTCATACCCGCCAGCCTAATTGCGTAGGCTGGCTAATGCTTAGCAACGACAACTAGTGAAGTATTTTTGATTAAACTTTTAAGGAGCACACCGTGGCTTTTGACTCTTTGCGCACCCGCATTAGGAACCTGCGCGACAAGGACCAAGACGACGCCCAGGACCAGGCGGAAAACCTGCCTGTGGCTGTAGAAGAGCCCGAAAGCGCCGAGGTAGCCAAGCTCAACGAGCGCTTCCGCACCACCTGGGCCGAGGCCACCAGCAAGGAAGTCGGCGGCGACAAGCTGTCTACCTTCGTGCTCGGCGCCCTCGACAAGGCCGTGGGCGTCCAGGCCGGCACCATCGTCCGCTACGTCGACGGCGTGAAAATGCGCAGCCCGAACGCCAGCCTGGCCGAGCGCCAGGAGGACATCGACGGCCATTTCCTCAACCTGGTCACCGGCACCGGCGCCACCGCCGGCGGGGCCTCGGCCATCCCCGGCATCGGCTTTGCCACCGGCACCGCCGCGATTGCCGGCGAGTCCGTAGTCTTCCTCGAGGCCGCCGCCTGGTACATCCTGGCCTCGGCCAACCTGCACGGCATCGACATCAAGGACAAGGAGCTGCGCCGCGCGCTGGTGCTGATGATCCTCTCCGGCTCCCGCGGCACCGCCGTGGTCGACACCTTCTTCGGCGAGGCCGGCACCGTCAACGCCGGCATGGATTCCGTCCAGGCCCTCTCCCGCTTTTCGATGCCCACCCTGCAAGGCGTCAACGCCCGCCTGGCCCGCACGTTTACCAAGCAGGTGACCAAGCGCTTTAAGTGGGCGTGGGTCTCCAAGCTCATGCCGCTGGGCATCGGGGCGGTAATGGGGGGCATCGCCAACCGCAAACTGGCGCGCGTGGTAATCGACAATGCGCACGATCAGCTAGCCGGCCTGCGGGGCTAACCCACCCCCGCACCCCGCCGGGCCGGGGTGGGTTGCCGCTGGCAGTGGCGCGAAAAATGCACGGTTTTGGACAAAACTCGCAAACTACCCCCCACCCTGTGATTACTTAGACACTCAAGGCCTATCATGTAGGACAGGCCGCTGACTGTTTTTCTACGGTCGGCCGCAATAAAGCTCAATTAGTAAAACAAGGAAATGAGGCGAGCATCTGCCGTGAGCAACTCGAGCATCTTCGGCCCCAACGCGTGGCTGATTGACGAACAGTTCCAGCAGTATTCCAAGGACCCGAGTTCCGTCGACAAGGAATGGCGCGAGTATTTCGAGGCCAATGGGGCCCCGAAGCCCGCCAAGGGGGACTCCGCGGCCAAGACTGCGAAGGCCACCCCGGCTGCGGCGAAGCAGACCGAAGGCGCGCCCTTGGAGCGCAAGCAGGCAGCCCGCGACACCAAGGTTGAGGCAGCCGCCGCCAAGGTCACCAAGGATGCCCCGAAGAAGAAGGGCACCAGCTCCCCGCTCGACCGCATTGGCGATGCCCCCGAGGCCGGCTCCACCCAGCTCAAGGGCATGTTCAAGGCCATCGCCAAGAACATGGATGAGTCTTTGTCCATCCCGACCGCCACCACCGTGCGCGACATCCCAGTCAAGCTGATGTGGGAAAACCGCTCCATGATCAACGAGCACCTCAAGCGCACCCGCGGCGGCAAGATCTCGTTTACCCACATCCTGGGTTACGCGATGGTCAAGGCCTCCATGATCCACCCGGCCATGAACGTGCGCTACGAGGAAAAGGACGGCAAGCCTTTCGTCACCCAGCCCGAACACATCAACCTGGGCCTGGCCATTGACCTGCCGCAGAAGGATGGCTCCCGCGCCCTCGTGGTCGCCGCCATCAAGGAGTGCGAGACCAAGTCCTTCGCCGAGTTCGTCGAGGCCTACGAGGACATCGTCTCCCGCTCCCGCGTGGGCAAGCTGACGATGGATGACTTCTCCGGTGTCACGGTCAACCTGACCAACCCGGGCGGGATTGGCACCCGTCACTCCATCGCCCGCCTGACCAAGGGCTCCGGCGCCATCATTGGCGTGGGCTCCATGGACTACCCGGCCGAGTTCGCCGGCGCCTCCGCCGACCGCCTGGCCGAGCTGGGCGTGGGCCGCCTGGTCACGCTGACCTCCACCTATGACCACCGCGTCATCCAGGGTGCAGAGTCCGGCGAGTACCTGCGCACCATTGGCCAGCTGATTAACGACGACACCTTTTGGGACGAGCTCTTCGAGTCCATGGGCGTGCCCTACCAGCCCTTCCGCTGGGCGCAGGACACCCCGAGCAACGGTGTGGACAAAAACACCCGCGTCATGCAGCTCATCGAGGCCTACCGCTCCCGCGGCCACCTGCTGGCCAACGTCAACCCGCTGGGGTGGGAGCAGCCCCGCCTGGCCTCCCCGAGCCACGCGGACCTGGAGCTGTCCACCCATGGCCTGTCCATCTGGGACCTGGACCGCACCTTCAACGTCGCCGGCTTCGGCGGCAAGGAGACCATGACGCTGCGCGAGGTGCTCTCCCGCCTGCGCAACGCCTACACCCAGAAGGTCGGCTCCGAGTACGCCCACATCATGGACCGCCACGAGCGCGAGTGGCTGCGCGACCGCCTCGAGGCCGGCCAGCCCAAGCCCACCACCGCCGAGCAGAAGTACATCCTGCAGAAGGTCAACGCTGCGGAGGCCTTTGAGAACTTCCTGGGCACCAAGTACGTCGGCCAGAAGCGCTTCTCCCTGGAGGGCGCGGAGTCCATGATTCCGCTGATGGATTCCATCATCGACACCGCCGCTTCGCAAGGCCTCGACGAGGTTGTCATCGGCATGCCGCACCGCGGCCGCCTCAACGTGCTGTTCAACATCGTGGGCAAGCCGCTGGTCGACATCTTCGGTGAGTTCGACGGCAACTACAAGGGCGGCCAGCTTGGCGGCTCCGGTGACGTTAAGTACCACCTGGGCTCCAATGGCCACTACATCTCCATGTTCGGCGACGGCGAGATTGACATCACCCTGGCCGCTAACCCGTCTCACCTCGAGGCAGTGGACCCGGTCATGGTCGGTATGGCACGCGCCAAGGAAGACCTGCTCAACAAGCCGGGCGAGCACTCCGTGGTCCCGATCATGCTGCACGGTGACTCCTCCTTCAACGGCCTGGGCATCGTCCAGGAGACCATCAACCTGTCCAAGATTGATGCCTACGACGTGGGCGGCACCATCCACATCGTGGTCAACAACCAGGTGGGCTTCACCACCACCCCGGATGCCGCGCGCTCCACGCACTACGCCACCGACCTGGGCAAGGGCTACGACTGCCCGATCTTCCACGTCAACGGCAACGACCCGGAGGCCGTGGTGTGGGTGGGCCAGCTGGCCGCCGAGTACCGCCGCAAGTTCGGCAAGGACGTCTTCATCGACCTCGTCTGCTACCGCCTGCACGGCCACAACGAGGCCGACGATCCGTCGATGACCCAGCCGATGCTCTACGACATCATCGGCAACCACAAGGGCGTGCGCGAGTCCTACACCGAGGAGCTCGTCGGCCGCGGCGACCTGTCCGAGGAGGACGCAAAGGCAGCAGCCCGCGACTTCCACGACCAGATGGAAGCCGTCTTCGCCGACCACAAGGCCGCTGAGAAGGCCGCCCCGCAGGCCCAGACCGGCATCACCAGCTCCCAGGAGCTCACCCGCGGCCTGGATACCTCCGTCACCCGCGAGGAACTGGCCGAAATCGGCCAGGCCTTCCTGGACGTGCCGGAAGGCTTCGAGCTGCACAAGCGCGTGGCCAAGGTATACGAGCAGCGCGCCAAGGCCGCCATCGAGGGCGGTATCGACTGGGGCTTCGGCGAGCTCGTTGCCCTAGGCTCCCTGGCCAAGGACGGCAAGCTGGTGCGCCTGGCCGGCGAGGACTCCCGCCGCGGCACCTTCACCCAGCGCCACGGCACCGCCGTGGACCCGACCAACGGCACGGACTTCCTGCCGCTCAACGAGCTGGCGCTGCGTGCCGGCAACGGCGGCGAGTTCAAGCTGTACAACTCCGCCCTGACCGAGTACGCGGGCATGGGCTTCGAGTACGGCTACTCCCTGGGCAACCCCGACGCCGTCGTGGCCTGGGAGGCGCAGTTCGGTGACTTCGCCAACGGCGCCCAGACCATGATCGATGAGTACGTCTCCTCCGGCGAGGCCAAGTGGGGCATCCTTTCCTCGCTCATCCTCCTGCTGCCGCACGGCTACGAGGGCCAGGGCCCGGACCACTCCTCCGCCCGCATCGAGCGTTACCTGCAGCTGTGCGCTGAGGGCTCCATGACGGTGGCTCAGCCTTCTACCCCGGCTAACCACTTCCATCTGCTGCGCCGCCAGGCTCTCGGCACCATGAAGCGCCCGCTGGTGGTCTTCACGCCGAAGTCGATGCTACGCAACAAGGCCGCGACCTCCTCGGTCGAGGAGTTCACGGATGTCAAGAAGTTCCGCTCCGTTATCAACGATCCGCGCTTCGTCGACATCTACGGCAAGCAGGTAGGCGACGGCTCCAACGTCAAGACCATCATGCTCTGCTCCGGCAAGATCTACTGGGATCTGGAGAAGAAGCGTGAGGCCGACGGGCGCGACGATGTGGCTATCGTCCGCGTGGAGATGCTCCACCCGATTCCGTTCAACCGACTGCGCGAGGCCTTCGAGATGTTCCCGAACGCCAAGGAGATCCGCTTCGTCCAGGACGAGCCGGCCAACCAGGGCCCGTGGCCGTTCTACAACGAGCACCTGCGCACCCTCATCCCGGATATGCCCGAGATGGTTCGCGTCTCCCGCCGCGCCCAGTCCTCGACTGCGACCGGCAACGCCAAGGTTCACGCGCTTGAGCACAAGGCTCTGCTGGAAGAGGCTTTCGCTAAGTAGCCTCTAAGCCCCAAGGCCGCTTTCCCACCGGGAAGGCGGCCTTTGTGCTGCCCTGGCCTAGCCTGCCGATGCCCCTTCGCCCGACCCCAGACACGCCAAGGTGCCCGCCGCAGTTCTGGCTGGGACGGGTTTAGGCGGTGGTGAGTCTCCATTCTGGTTCTCTAGCCCCGGGCGGTGGGGCCTCGCGGCAGAACACGAGCCTGCCAAACGGCGATTGCCACTCCAGCCTGCCCTTAACCCTGACCATTCGGCCGTAGAGGAAGGTATCAGGGTCGTCGTCGTTGCGGCCGTTGTGGAAAGGGCACAACATGCAAAGGTTGGGCGCTATTGTCCGGCCTCCGTGCTTCCAGGCGGCCAGGTGGTGGGCCTGGGAGTGCTCTGCCGGCCGGTTGCAGCCCTTCATCGCGCAGGTGGGTGATTCCACCGAGGCCATGAGGCGTTGTTTCCTATTGGCGTGGCGGGCGTTGCCACCGTCCACGGCGCCTTCCTCGGGGGCTAGGCGGTAGGTATTTATCCCGATGCCGGCTGGGGTCTGCAGGATGACCCGCAGGCTATCTAGCGCGTCGGCGGAGAGTTCCTGGGCTAGTTGGGCACCAGATCGCCAGGCGCCGTCGGTGGAGTGAACGCGCACCTCATCCCCGCGGCCGGCCTCGATTGCCTCCAGGTCAGTGGGAGTAACGATGACGTTGGTAACAATGGTCTCCCGCAGCCCACCCTTGGTCAGTGCCTCGTGGAGGGCTTCGGGGGTCTTGCCTACCTGTTCCAACTTGGAGATGACATCCGAGGGGGCGGTGATGTTCATCGACCAGTTGCGACCGTCCCTGCGGGTTACCTTTACGCCTGGCTCCGGGT
>CAVFKS010000106.1:0-6893 GCA_963623015.1 Clostridia bacterium | reverse complement strand
GTGGTAGGACGGGTCCGTCATGGTCTCCTGGTAGCCGGTCATGGCCGTGGTGAACACGGCCTCGCCCAGCGTGGTGCCCGTGGCACCGAAGCCATAGCCGCGGTAGGTCCGGCCGTCCGCCAGGACGAGGATGGCGGGGATGTTCTGGGACGCAGTCGACACTGTCTTTTCCTTCTTTGTGGTTGCGGTGTGGTGGTAAGTCATAGCGGTGTGGTCTCCTCCCAGCGCCTTAAGCTTCGGCGCCGGCTGGCGCATCCAACTGGTAGGTCAGCGCGCCGCGCAGGACGGTGTGGGTGACCCGCGCGTTGAACTCGGCGCCCGCGTAGGGGTTATTGGAGCTGCGGGACTCGAGCTCGGCGTTGTCGGACACCCACGGGCTGTGCGGGTCCACGATGGTCAGGTTGGCCGGCTCACCCACCGCGATGGGGCGGCCGTGGTCCGGCAGGCGGGTGATTTCGGCCGGGCGCTCCGACATGACGCGGGCGATGAAGCGCCAGTCGGCCAGGCCGGAGTCGACGAAGAGGCGGGCGACGATGGCCAGCGAGGACTCCAGCCCCAGCATGCCGGGCTTGGCGTGGTCGAATTCGACGCACTTGTCTTCGGAGCCGTGCGGGGCGTGGTCGGTGGCCACGCAGTCGATGGTCCCGTCCAGCAGGGCCGCGCGCAGCGCCTTGGTGTCCGAGTCCTCGCGTAGGGGTGGGTTGACGCGGTAGAGGCCGTCGTAGGTCTCTAGCTTTTCGTCGGTGAGCAATAGGTGGTGGGGGGTGACCTCGGCCGTGAGCGGGATGTCCTGGCTCTTGGCCCAGCGCAGCAGCTCCACGGTGCCGGCGGTCGAGGCGTGGCAGATGTGCATGCGGTTGCCATAGTCGCGGGCGAGCAGGGCATCGCGGGCGACGATGGATTCCTCGGCCACGCGCGGCCAGCCGCGCAGGCCCAGGCGGGCGGCGGTGCGCCCCTCGTGGGCAGAAGCCCCCTCGGTCATGCGGTGGTCCTCGGCGTGCTGGGCCAGCAGGACGTCTAAGCCTTTGGCGTATTCGAGGGCGCGGCGCATCAGCTGCGGGTCTTCGACGCAGCGGCCGTCGTCGGAAAACATCCGCACCTTGGCCTCGGAGCGGGCCATCATGCCAAATTCCGTGAGCGTCTTGCCCTCAAGGCCCTTGGTGATAGACCCGACCGGGTGCACGTCGCATAGCCCGAGTGCCTGGCCCTTGGACCACACGGACTCGGCGATGATCGGCTGGTCGGTCACTGGCTGGGTATTGGCCATGGTGAACACGGCGGTAAACCCGCCCTTGGCGGCGGCGCGCGAGCCGGACTCAATGGTCTCGGTGTCCTCGCGGCCGGGCTCGCGCAGGTGCACGTGCATGTCCACCAGTCCCGGCAGCAGCACGTTGCCGGCGCCGTCGATCTCGCGCAGCTGGCCGTCCTGCTCTAAGCGCGCGGACTGTGCTAACTGGGCCGCGCCCGGGCCGATAGCAGCGATGCGGCCGTCTTCGACGAAGACGTCGACGGGCTCGCCTTCCCCGTAGGGGCGGACGTTGCGGATGAGTACGCTCGCTCCGGCGTGGGCCAAGCGACCGATGGGCGGGAAGTTCAGCGTTTCGGGGGCCTGGGTGGCCTGGGATTCTGCGGCTTGATTCTGCAGATTCTGCGGATTCTTCATAGTCACTGGGATCTATCTCCTTAAAATCCGGCGTTCTCGCCGTTGGCCAACAAGGTAAAGAGGACGGCCATGCGCACGTGCACGCCGTTGTGGACCTGCTGGAGGACCGCCGAATTGGCGTAGTCCGCCACGTCGTAGTTGATTTCCATGCCGCGCAGCATCGGGCCCGGGTGCATGATGATGGCATCCTTCGGCAAGGCGGCGGCGCGGTCCTTCGACAGCCCGTAGAGTGCCGCATACTCGCGGTGCGAGGGGAAGAAACCGCCGTGCATGCGCTCGGCCTGGACGCGCAGCATCATCACCACGTCGGCATCGGAAAGCTCGGCGTCGAAGTCATAGGACACGCGCACCGGCCACTCCTCCACCCCGCGGGGCAGCAAGGTGGGCGGGGCCACGAGCGTGACCTCGGCGCCCAGAGTGGTCAGCAGGTCCACGTTGGAGCGCACCACGCGGGAGTGCAGGCAGTCGCCCACGATCTTGACCTTGAGGCCGGCAAAGCCCTCGGCGCCGTGCAGCCCCAGGCGCTGGCGCATGGTCACCGCGTCCAGCAGGGCCTGGGTGGGGTGCTGGTGCGCGCCATCGCCGGCGTTGATGACCGCCGGGCCCGCCCCCTCCGGGGCCACCCAGCGGGCCAGCTGCTGGGCCGCGCCCGAGGAGGGGTGGCGGATGATGATGGCATCAGCGCCGATGGCGGACAGGGTCAGGCCGGTGTCCTTCAAGGACTCGCCCTTCTTCACCGAGGAGGTGGAGGCGGAGAGGTTGATGACGTCGGCCGACATCCACTTGCCGGCGGTCTCGAAGGAAGAGCGGGTGCGCGTCGAGTTTTCGTAGAACAGGGTGTAGATGGTCCGCCCACGCAGGGTGGGCAGCTTCTTGACCTCGCGGCCGGCGAGTGCCTCGCGGAAGCGATCGGCCTCATCCATCAGGCCTACGATTTCCTCGTGGCCAAGGTCGGAAATAGATAGCAGGTGCAACACGGCTTTATGCCCCTTCGCGGGTTAGGACGACCGCGTCCCGGCCGTCGATGTCGGCGACGAGAACCTCCACGTCCTCGCCACGGGAGGTAGGAATGTTCTTTCCCACGTAGTCGGCGCGGATCGGCACCTGGCGGTGCCCCCGGTCCACCAGGCAGGCCAGCTGGATGACCTCGGGCCTGCCGATGTCGCGCAAGGCGTCGAGAGCGGCGCGGATGGTGCGGCCGGAATAGAGGACGTCATCGACCAGGATCACCACGGAGTGGTCAATGCCGCCGTCCGGGATGAGCGTGGGGCGCAGCGCGCGGTGCGGCTTGTCCCGCAGATCGTCGCGATACAAGGTGATGTCGAGAGCCCCCGTGGGAACTTCCACCCCCGAAAATTCCCGGATCTTTTCAGCCAGCCGGCGCGCGAGCGGTACACCCCCGGAGGGAATGCCCAATAAGATCACGCGCGGGGCGCCCGGCCCATCCAGGGCCGTTTTTTCAATAATCTGGTGCGCGATGCGTGCCACCGTGCGCGCAACGTCGTCGCTGCTGAGCAGATCCGTTGCGCTAGTGTGGTTATCAACACTCATCGTGACCTCCTTCCCCGCCTCACAGTGCGGTCTTTAAAGGATGGACGATAATTTGATTGTCTTTGGTGTTCCTGGGAGAAAATCACTCCCAGATCGCCCCTAGCCTAGCACCGCGGCCCTCCGGTACGTTAAGGAAAGCG
This sequence comes from Clostridia bacterium, assembly GCA_963623015.1. Taxonomy (GTDB): domain Bacteria; phylum Actinomycetota; class Actinomycetes; order Mycobacteriales; family Mycobacteriaceae; genus Corynebacterium. Next base: position 3,539 of record CAVFKS010000106.1, on the reverse strand, counting down.
AAAATTTTTCGCGCTCCAGGTTTCTGGTTTGCCCGGATTCCGCGCCCGCGCCTCCCCGTGGAGGCGGCGCCTGCAGAAAGGACTCGACATGAGTTTCAGCGCCCAACACACCATCGCCGCACCCCGTGAGCTGGTGTGGCAGTGGCACACGCGCTCCGGCGCGATTAGCCGGCTGAGCCCGCCCTTCCTGCCCATGGTGCCGCTGCGCCAGGCCGAGCGCCTCTCAGACGGCACCACCATTTTGGGGCTACCGGCCGGGCTGCGGTGGGTAGCCCGCCACGATCTTTCCCGCTACCGGCGGGGCTATTCCTTCAGCGACGTGTGCACCAATGCCCCCATCAAGAAGCTGGCTCACTGGCGCCATACCCACGACTTCGCCGACGGGGAGGCCGGCACCACCATCATCACCGACACGGTGGAGACGCGCGTGCCCGCCGCCGCCCTAGAGCCGGTCTTTGCCTACCGGCAGCGCCAGCTCATCAATGACTTCGACTTCCTGGCCCGGGTCCACAGCCTCAACGGTGCGGCCCGCCCGTTGACCGTGGCCATGACCGGCTCCCGCGGGGCGATCGGCCGCGCGCTGACCGCCCAGCTGACCACCGCCGGCCACGAGGTAGTCCAGCTGGTGCGCTCCCGCCCCAAGGAGGGCCAGCGCCTTTGGCGCCCGCAGGCCCCGGATTCGAGCCTGCTCGACGGCATCGATGTGCTCGTGCATCTGGCTGGCGAGCCCATCTTCGGCCGGTTTACCAGCTCCCACAAGCAGGCCATCCGGGACTCCCGCGTGGGTCCCACCCGCAAGCTGGCGCAGCTGGTGGCGGACTCGCAGGTCAAGGCGATGGTCTCGGCCTCGGCCATCGGCATCTATGGTTCTGCCCGCGGGGAGGAAATCTTGAATGAGGACTCGCCCACGGGAGAGGGCTTCCTGGCCGACGTGGTGCGCGACTGGGAGGTCGCCACCGCCCCGGCAGCGGAGGCGGGCAAGCGGGTGGTCAACGTCCGCACCGGCGTGACCTTAAGCGGTAGCGATGGCCTGTTGCCGCTTCTGCGCGCGCTCTTCCAGACGGGCCTGGGTGGCTCTTTTGGCTCGGGCGATTTCTGGTTTAGCTGGGTGGCCCAGGACGACATCACCGACATCTATTTCCGCGCCATCGCGGACGAGGAGCTGTCCGGCCCCGTCAACGCGGTGGCACCTAACCCCCTCCTCAATCGCGAGATGGCCGCCACCTTGGCCGGGGAGCTGGGCCGCCCCGCCCTGCTGCCCATCCCCACCCTGGGGCCAGCCTTGCTGCTGGGCAAGGAAGGGGCACGGGAGCTCGCTCTCGCCGACCAACGGGTACGCCCGGGCCGCCTGCAACAGCTGGGGCATACCTTCCGCTACCCCACTCTGGAGGCCGCGCTCGCCCACGAGCTCGGGGGCGAGGCGCTCGTGGCGGGCCGAATTTCGCTAAGCTAGGGGCGTTATTGACCGCACAGACTAGCCACCAGCTAGTCAACGCGAGCGCTACGTGGCAGCGAATGCCAGAAGTAGTCTCGCGCTACTTTAAAAAAGTAAAGGGCATACGTGACTTCTACTTCAAAGATTATGCCGGATACCGAGGTATCCGACGTCACCATGGCACGCATCGCCGAAATCTTCGACGAGCAACAACTGCAGTACCGCATCGAGGACGGCCAGGCCCCCGAGGGTGAGTCGGAGGCAGCCGGCCAGCTGCTGCGCACCGGTTTTTCCAACACGATCATCGCCATGCAGTACCGCAGCGGCAACCTGATCATTGATTCCGTGTGGCGCGGCCAGGTGCCGACCTCGCAGGGCCCGGAGTTGCTGCGCGTCATCAACGACTGGAACGCCGATCACTTCGCCCCCACCCTGCGTTTCTTCGAGTCTGGAAGCCAGGACTCCGAGCACTACCTGGCGGTCTCCGCCGTGCGCGAGCTCAACGTCTCCCAGGGCGCCACCCGCAACCAGCTGGGCGCCTTCGTGATGTCCACGCTCAATTCCCTCCTCGAGGCCTACACCTTCGTTGAGGCCCAGTACCCGCAGCTCGTGACCTGGAAGGAGCCCCAGCATGACTAATTCTGCCCAGCCCGTAAACCCGGCCGATCCGAACTCCTTGCTGCAGGTCAATCTCGACCGCATCGTGGAGGCCATGTCCACCTTCGACATCGCCTTGGAGCGCGTGCCCGGCCGCACTGACGCGGCCACGGCCAACCTCAATGGCCTGCCCTTCCTGTTTGCCGTGATGGACTCCGTCGTCATTGTCCGCTGCGACGTGCAGACCGATGCCCAGTACTCCACCGCGGACGCCGGCCTCTTCCTGGCCGCCAACCAGATCAACTCGGTGTCCATGGGGGCGCGCGCCGTTATTGCTGCCTTCGACGACAACCTGGTGGTCCGCACCGAGCGCGATATCAATACCAGCGCCGGCATGAACGACGAGCAGCTGGCAGCGGCCCTGCAGGCCGCCGTCGATGGCGTGCTGCGCGCACAGAACGCCATGATCGCCTCCGCCGAGGAGATGGCCAAGCTCGGCTCCGAGACCGCCGAGCAGTCCACCGCGGACTAGCAAGCACCAGGCGCGGGAAACCCCGCGCCTTTTTCTCTGCCCATTTAAAGCCTTCCCCCAAGGAAATTTCCGTGACCCCACCTAGCCCCGACCAGGCAGCACAGCCCAGCCGGCCCGACACCCCTGGCCAGCCCAGTCAGCCGTCCCCTGGCGCCGACGTCGTCCAACCGTTTAACATCCATCGCCTCGTCGAGGTCTTCGAGGATTTCGACGCCGAGTACGCCCTCATCGCCAAGGACGTCGACGCCGCAGACGACACAGCGGAGGCAGCCGATGCTGCCGAAGCCGCCAGCCCCAACCTGGTTCTGCAGAGCGGCATCCCGCACATCGTCGTCCACTTTGACCTCGAGGACGACACCTTGAGCGCCTTCGCCACCTGGGAAGGCAGGTTGCCCACAAGCGCCGAGGAGGAACTCACCGACGTCATCGGCGAGCTCAACTGGCAGCTGGTCGCCCCGACGCTGAGCTTTAGCGCCCAGCAGCCCCACAAGGGCCCGGAGGAACTGGTCATCTGCGCCAACCGCGCCATGGGCGTGAGCGAGGGCCTGTCCCAATCCCAGCTGCGCGAGTTCGTGCTCAGCGCGTTCGACTCCTTCGATGCCGCCTTTGCCGCGGTGGCCCAAGCCTTCCCCAAAGCCGCCCCCTGGGAGGAAAACTATGGATAACGCCGACTACACCCCTGCCTCGACGCTGCCTCCGGTAAACCGCGACCGCGTCATCGAGCAACTGGCCGCCGATGGCATCATTGCCTCCGGGCACTCCGACGATGACAACGTGGCAGTGGTCTTTTTCAACGACTTGGACTGGATGTTTACCAGTGCCGACGGCCTGGTGCGCGTCGAGTGTGCGCTGCCCACCGAGCTGGGGTTTGACGATGCCGGGCCGGCTCTGCGCGTGCTGGCCAACGTCATCAACGCCGAGGCCTTCGACGGGCGGGCCCTCGTGGGCAACGTCGACGGGCGCGTGGAGCTGCGC
>CAVFKS010000105.1:3114-6896 GCA_963623015.1 Clostridia bacterium | reverse complement strand
GGCATCGCCATGATCTGGGGCACCATCCACCAGGCGGGCCCGCTGCGCTGGATTTTCGAGCGCGCCCCCATGCGCTGGCTCGGCCAGCGTTCCTTCTCCCTGTACCTGTGGCACTGGCCGGTCATCATGATGCTGCGCGCGGTGTGGGATCCGCGCCAGCTGGCCGATGCCCCCTGGGTCCCCGGCGTCGTCGCGCTGGTCATCTCCGGCGTGCTCTCCGAGGTCTCCTACCGGGTTATTGAGAACCCGTTTAGGCGCCGCGGGTTTGCCGCGACGGTGCGCGGCTTCTTTAGCGGGTGGCCGGGCTGGTCCGAGTGGACCGGCAGCGCCACCAAGGCCTTCCGCCCGCTGGCGCCGGTGATCCTGGTCGCGGCCATCGCCGGCTCGGTGTGGGCGGTGTCGACCTCGCAGGACAAGTCGGCCTTGGAGCTTGAGCTCGAGGAGCTCGCCGCGAATAACCAGGCGGCCAACGCCGGCGATGCCGGCGCGGATGAGGCCCACGATTCTGGCTCGGCGGCCTCCGACAACCCCGCCCCCACGGCGAAGCACCCCTACCCGCAGGGCTCGGAGATCACCGCCATCGGCGACTCCGTGATGCTTGCCTCCTCGGCGCAGCTGCAGGAGCGCTTCCCCGGCATCTACATCGACGCGGCCGTCTCCCGCCACATCTCCGCGGCGGTGAGCATCATCCAGTCGATGGCCGCCAGCGGCGAGCTGCGCGACACCGTCTTCTTGGGCTTTGGCACCAACGGAGCCCAGCTGGGCGATGAAATCGACCAGGTGATGGAAGCCATCGGCCCGGATCGCACCGTGGTCATGGCCGTCCCCTACGGCGACCGCAGCTGGATGCCCGCCTCCCAGCAGGAGGTCCTAGACGCCGCCAAGAAGTACGACAACGTCTACGTGGCCGACTGGTGTGCCTTCCCGCTGGGGGATCCGGCCATCCTGCGTGAGGACGGCATCCACCCGGGTGAGGTCGGCGCCACGCACTACGCGACGGCCTTCCACTACGCCCTGCTGCAGTACACCAACGGCGACAAGCTCATCAAGACCTCCTGCCTGCCGAAGTAGGCCGGCGCAGCCCAGGCAGGGCGGCATCGCCAGCTTAAGGCTGGCAGACCAAGGCCCCGGGCGCGCCTGCATTTTTAGCACGCGCGCCCGGGGCCAGAAGTCTTTAAGGACTAGTCCTCGAGCTTGAGCTCAGACATCTTGTCCCAGGTGTTCTTGCCCGGGATCTTGGTGTTGATGATGTCCGGCAGCTCCTCCAGGTACTTGGGGAACTCCTCGCACTGGCGCTTGAAGTGCTCGGTGTTGACGTGGTCGACGTCCTTGCCGTCCTCGTAGATCTCGCACAGGAAGTAGTTCTGCGGATCCTTGTCGTCGGCGTAGAACTTGAAGAACAGGCAGCCCGGCTCAGCGTTGCAGGCGTCCTCATACCACTGGACCTCATCCAGGAAGGTGTCCTTGTACTCGGGCTTGACGCGGTACTGCAGGTTGATCAGGATCATCGCATGTCTCCTTTTGTTGTAACTTCTCCGGCCGACGGCCGCCGGTTGAGTGTCCGGGCGGGCCAGGGCCGGCTTCCTTAGCCCACTGTATACGCGCGGGCGGGCATCGCGCAGCGGTGCTGGCTAGCCCTCGAGGCGCTCGCCCAACTCCATCCACTGCAGCTCGAGCTCCTCGCGCTCGGCGGCCAGCTGGCTCTGCTTCTCCCCCAGCTCGGCCAGGTAGGCGGTGTCGAGCTCGGCGGCCTCGGCAGCCTCGGCCATCTGCTGGGTGAGCTTGTCGTCCTGCTGGGCCAGCTTGGCCATCTTGCGCTCTAGAGCATTCATCTGCTTGTTGATCTCGCGCTGCTCCTGGGAGCTCAACGCGGGCGCGGCGGCGTTGTCCTTCGCGGGGTTTTTCGCGCCGGTCTCTGTGCCCTTGGCGCCGCCCTGGTTCGGGCCCAGATCGATAACGCCGGTGCCGGACGCGGCCTCCTCTGCGGCGCGCCGGCGCAGGTACTCCTCGATGCCACCAGGCAGGTTGGTCAGCTTCCTATCGCCGAAGAGCGCGTAGGTGTTGTCCGCGATGCGCTCGATGAGATAGCGATCGTGCGAGATGACCACCAGGGTCCCGGGCCAGGAATCCAGCAGAGACTCCAGCTCCTGGAGGGTGTCGATGTCGAGGTCATTGGTGGGCTCGTCGAGCAGCAGCACGTTCGGCTCGGCCATGAGCACGCGCGTGAGCTGCAGGCGGCGGCGCTCCCCGCCGGAGAGATCGCCCACCGGGGTGCGCTGCCGCTTCGGGCTAAAGCCCAAGCGCTCGGCTAGCTGCGAGGCCGATAGCTCCTTGGCCCCTAGGCGCACGTAGGTGGCCACGTCCTCGACGGCATCGATGAGCCGGCGGGCAGGGTCTAGGTCATCGAGCTCCTGGCGCAGCCAGCCTAGGCGCACCGTCTGGCCCTCGATGCGCTTGCCGGCGGCCAGCGGATAGTCCCCGGCCAGGGCGCGCAGCAGCGTGGTCTTGCCGGAGCCGTTGACGCCCACCAGGCCGATGCGCTCGCCCGGCGCGAGCCGCCAGGTCAAATGATCGACCAGGGTGCGCCCGTCCGGGGCGTCCAGCTTGGCGTCTTCCAGCTCAATGACCACCCGGCCCTGGCGCTGGCGGGAAAAGGACATCAGCTCGACCTTGTTGCGCGGGGCGGGCACGTCCGCGATGAGCGCCTCGGCGGCCTCGATGCGGTAGCGCGGCTTGGAGGTGCGCGCCGGCGCGCCGCGGCGCAGCCAGGCCAGCTCTTTGCGGGCCAGGTTCTGGCGGCGTTGCTCGGTGGCCTCGGCCTGGCGTTGCCGCTCGGCGCGAGCGAAGATCCAGTCGTTGTAGCCGCCCTCGTAGGCATCCACCTGACCGTCGTGGACCTCCCAGGTGACCGTGGCCACCGTGTCCAGGAACCAGCGGTCGTGGGTAACAACCACCAGGGCCACGCGGCGGCTCAAGAGGTGGTCGGCTAGCCACTGCACGCCCTCGACGTCCAAGTGGTTGGTGGGCTCGTCCAGAATCACCAGGTCCAGGTCCTGGACCAGCGCGGCGGCCAGGTTCACGCGCCGGCGCTCCCCGCCGGACAGGGAGCCCACGGGGGTCTCCAGGCCCAGCTCGACGATGCCCAGCCCGCCCAGCACGTCGCGCACCTTGGCGTTGGAGGCCCACTCGAAGGTCTCGAGCCCGAGGGGCTCCACCACGCACTGGCCGATGGTCAAAGACTCATCGAGGTCGAAGCGCTGAGTCACCACGGCCATGCGCAGGTCGGAGTTGTGGCTCACGCGCCCACTATCGGGCGGCTCGATGCCGGTGAGTACCTCCAGCAGCGTGGTCTTGCCGCCGCCGTTGACGCCGACGATGCCGATGCGCTGCCCGGTCTGGATGCCAAGTGAGACCCCGTCGAGGAGGGTTTTCAGCCCGAAGGACTTCGAGACTTGTTCGAGGTTAATGAGGTTTGCCATAACGCCTCCCCATCTTAGTGGGTGGCTCCCCCGCCTTCGGCGCCCAGCCCAGCCCAGCCACCCGCCGGCGTGAGATCGCCGCAGGCACCCCCGGAGCCACGGCACATTGCACATGAAATTCATTCGCAATAATGTGGCTGCTATGACTATCCGGAAAAATGTTCCCCTAGCCACGCTAGCCGCCGCGAGCCTGCTGCTCGCCTCCTGCTCCGCCCCGAGCGACGAGGAGGTTGCAGCCCTGGACGGTGCCGCCACCAGCACCGCGCACGACCACGAGCACGACCATGCGGGCCACGACCACGA
>CAVFKS010000105.1:0-3104 GCA_963623015.1 Clostridia bacterium | reverse complement strand
GCACCGCGCACGACCACGACCATGATCATGACGGCCACGATCATGAGCATGAGGGCCATGACCACGACGGTTTTGCCGCCGGCGAGGGCGAGGTCGAGGTAGCCGAGCTGCCCACCCGAGTGGTCTTCACCTACAACGGCGGGGTGCACACCTTTGACGTCAAGGCTGAGAAGCTCCTCGAGGACGAAGACATCGACGGCTTCCTGCGCCTCAACGACGCCGGCGATGGCCGCCACGCCTTTGTGACCCAGGGCGATAAATTCTTGACCTTCGACTCCGGGCTCATCGAAAAAGCCCACGGGGATCACTCCCACTACTACACCGCCGCGCCGCAGCTGACCGGCGAGTCCGTGAGCGCCCCGCATGCCGGGCACGTCGTGGCCCACGACGGCTACACCGCGCTATTTAGCGACGGCGACGGCGTGGCCCGCATCTATGAGACCGAGGCGATTGGCTCGGCCGCCAAACCGGTGGCCACCTTCGACACGGGCGCGGCCCACCACGGCGTAGCCGTTCCGCTCGAGGACGGTTCCGTGGTGATCACCAAGGGCACCGAGGACAAGCGCAACACCATCCAGCACCTAGATGCCGACGGCAAGGTGTTGGCCGAGACCACCCAGTGCCCGGGCGTCCACGGCGAGGCCGCCGCCGGCAACGGCAAGCTCTTCTTCGGCTGCGAGGACGGCCCCGTGGTCTTCGATGGCAAGGACTTCCAGAAGGTTGACGTCTCCAGCTACGCGGGCGCGGGCGGCTACCAGCGCTCCGGCAACTCGGCCGGCTCCGAGGAATCTTCGGTCATCCTGGCCGACAATAAGACCGAGAAGGACGCCGACTTCGAACGGCCCGAGTCCGTAGCACTCATCGACACCGATGACTACAGCGCCCGCACCGTAGATCTGGGCGCGTCCTACTGGTTCCGCTCGCTGGCCCGCGGCCCGCTGGGAGAGGCCTTGGTCCTGACCACCGACGGCAACCTCAACATCATCGATCCGGACACCGGCAAGGTGACCGAGAAGATCCAGGCCATCGGCGAATGGAAGGAAAAGGAGGAGTGGCAGCAGCCCGGCCCCATCCTCAAAGCCGCGGACGGCTATGCCTACATCACCGACGCTAACGCCCAGGAGTTGGTCATCGTGGACCTCTACCAGGGCAAGGTCACCAAGCGGGTGGACCTGGACTTCGCCCCGGTGGAGATGGCAGTCCTCTAAAACGGAGCGGGCCTAGACCCGCTCCACGCCGGGGGCGGGCCCCCAGGCCACGTAGCCGCGGGTGCCGCGGTTATCCGCGGTGACCTGGGCGATAACCTCGCGGGCCTGGTCCTCGTCCTCGACCAGGAAGGCGCACGTGGGCCCAGAGCCGGAGACCAAGCCGGCGAGGGCTCCGGCGTTCTTGCCCGACTCGAGCACCTTGCGCAGCTGCGGCAGCAGCGAGATGGCCGCCGGCTGCATATCGTTATGCAGCGCCTGCGCCAACTGGGCAGGCTCCCCCGACAGCAGCGCGCGGGCCACCCCGGCAGTATCCAGGCTAGGCTTTGCCACCCGGCCGGCCGCGCGCAGCTCGTCGAGCTTCTTGAACACCGCGGGCGTCGATAGCCCCTGCGCGTTCGTGATGATCGCCCACGTATACCACCCGCGCGCCAGCAGCGGGGTGAGTTGCTCGCCGCGGCCCAAGCCAAGGGCGGTCTCCCCCATCAAGATAAAAGGCACGTCCGAGCCGAGGCCGGCGGCGATCTCCAGCAGGGCCTCGCGCCCCAGGCCGGAAACCTCATAGGCGCGGGCGCAGAGCTCGTCGGCAAGTACTAAGGCAGCGGCGGCATCGGCGGAACCGCCCGCCATGCCCCCGGCGGCCGGGATGCCCTTATGCAGCGCGATGTCTACCTGGGGCAGCACGCGCGCGCCATGCTCGGCACGGAAGCGCGCGGCCACCTGCTCGACCGCGCGCCAGGCCAGGTTGGTCTCGTCTTCCGGGACGCCGGCCGCAAACGGACCCGCCGCACTCAGGGAGGCCACCATGGGGCCCAGAGCATCGACGCCGGTTGGGGCCAGCTCCACCTCGTCGCGCAGGCTCAACGCCTGGAATACGGTGGCTAGCTCGTGGTAGCCGTCCGCCCGGGCCGGGCCCACGCCAAGGTGCAGGTTGACCTTGGCGTGCGCATACGCGCGCACCGGCTCCATTATTTGACCCCCGCCAGGCGCACGAAATCGGCCACGGAGAGCTTCTCGCCCCGCAGGCGCGGGTCAATGCCCGCAGTCACCAGGGCCTCCTCGGCCGCCGGCCCGCCCCCGAAGTGGCCGGACAGGGCTGCGCGCAGGGTCTTGCGGCGCTGCGCGAAGGCGGCATCGACCAGCGGGAAGACTGCGGCGCGGGTGGCATCGTCAACCGGCCAGGGCGCCTGCCCCGGGGCGAAGCAGTCGATGCGCACCAGGCCCGACTCGATGTTCGGGGCCGGCCAGAACACGTTCTTGCCGATCGTGCCGGCCTGCCGGACCGCGCCGTAGAAGCTGGCCTTCACACTCGGCACGCCGTAGACCTTGTTGCCGGGCTCGGCGGCCAGGCGCTGGGCGACCTCGAGCTGGACCATGACGAGCACGCGGCGCAGCGAGGGGTAGGCCTCCAGCAGATGCAGCAGCACCGGCACGGCCACGCTATAGGGCAGATTGGCAACTAAGGCGGTGGGCTCCCCCAGCTCTGCGGCGTCGATGCGCAGGGCATCTTTCTCGATCAGCCGGAGGCGCCCTGCCAGCTGCGGGGCGCGCTCGGCCACCGTGTGCGGTAGCTGCGCGGCCAGGCGCGGATCGATCTCCACGGCGGTCACGGACTCGACGGTCTCGAGCAGGCCCAGCGTGAGGGAGCCTAGGCCGGGGCCTACCTCGACCACGCGGTCGGTGGGCTCCAGGTCGGCCGCGGCAACGATGCGCCGGATGGTATTCGGATCGTGTAAGAAGTTCTGTCCGAGCTTCTTCGTGGGGCTGACCCCGAGCTGCTCGGCGAGCTGGCGAATCTCTACTGGCCCCAACAGGGCGGCGGTGGGCTGCGTCATTCTAGCGGATGCCGAGCTTTGCGGTGCAGGCCGGCCACGCGCCCCATCCCTGGGCCGCCTGGAC
>CAVFKS010000104.1:0-7082 GCA_963623015.1 Clostridia bacterium | reverse complement strand
CGCGGACCTCCGCCCCGCCGCCCCCGGCATTACCCGACACGACCGGGCCCAAGGCAAAGGCGCCCAGGAAGACACCCGCGGCCACACCAAAACCGACCCCGGCCACCGTGGGGGCCGTGGGAGAAAAACGACGCGGCATTACTTAAACCATCCCGTCACAAACTCGAAAAGACTATTCCAGGCAGCACCCAAGTTCTCCGCGAACCCGGCATCCCCGCCCAGGCCGGCGATGAGCACGATGGCGGCCACTGCCACCAACACGCCCAGCAGCGCCCACAGCCAGGCCAGGGACCCGCCGGAAGGCGCGGTATACAGGCTAATGACGGCATCGGCGTCAACCAGGCGGGTGCCGGCCTTCATGCGGGTCAGCAGCGCCGAGGGCGTGGCGTGCTCGGCGGCGGCGAACACCTCGTTGAGATCAACCGAGCCACCGACCTGGACGATGAGATCCGGCTGGTGATAGTCAGCCAGCAGCAACGCCAGGTCGGTCTCCGACTGGATGGTGGTCGGGAAAGTCATCGCGCCTACGCCCAGGTCCTGGATCTTCTCCAGGCCCGCGGCGTTGCCCTCCGGGTCGGCCGGCAGGATGACCTGCGCGCCCGAGCGCAGCGTCTCGGCCGCAACCTTGTCCGGGTTGCTGACGATGATGTCCGGCGCATAGCCGAGATCCACCAGGGAGTCGGCGGCCTCGCCCACGCCGACGATGACGGGTTCGTACTCGCGGATAAAGTTGCGCAGCAGCTTTATCTGGCCGCGGTGGCCCTCGCTGGGCGAGACCACCAGGACCTTGCGCCCGTGCATGACCGTGCCCAGATCGGGGATACCCAGCCCGTCGATGAGCAGCGGGCCTTCGGCATGGATGAATTGGATGGAGTTGCCGAAGTAGGCCTCCATGCGGTCGACTAGCGCGCGTTGGGCATCGGCGAAGTTGCGCTCCGCCGTCGTGCGCTGGACGACCTCGCCGGCACCCAGGCGCTTGGTGCCCGCGAAGACCTCGCCGTCCTCGGTCACGCGGCCCTTCTTGCCGTCTTTGAAGCCCTCCAGGAAGGTCTCGCCCACTCCCTCGACCAGGGTGGCCTCGGCATCGAGGAGCATGTGCGGGCCGTAGTTGGGGATGGCGCCGGTGGTAAACCGGGAGACGTTGATGACGGCGCCGGGGCGGACCTCGACTAGCGTCTGTGCCTCTTGCCGGGAGATATCGGCCGCGTCGATGACGGCAATGTCACCGGGGTGGAACTTCTTGAGCCCCTTGCCCCCCGGCGTGCAGTCGCGCAAGGTGCCGTGCAGGCCGGGCAGGTCGGTGTCGCGAGAAAACAAACTCATGCGCGACATTGTCCCACCTCACCGGGTCAAGATGTGGAAGGCGCGCGGAAAGCGGCCGCGTCCGCCTGGGCGCGGTCGAAGAGCTCCTGGGCGTGGGCCCGGCCGGTCTCGGTGTCGTCCAGTCCGGCGAGCATGCGTGCTAGCTCCTCTACCCGCTGCTCCGGGGTGAGCGTGGATACCCCGGAGGTATACAGCTCCTTGGCCACGTGCAGGTGGGTGTCCGCGAACGCCGCCACTTGGGGCAGGTGCGTGACTACGATGACCTGGTTGCGGGCGGCGAGCCGGGCCAGGCGCCGGCCGATTTCGACGGCGGCGCGCCCGCCTACGCCGGCATCGACCTCGTCGAAGACCATGGTGGTGCCCTCCGAGTTGGCCGCGAGCACGACCTCTAGCGCCAGCATGACGCGGGAGAGCTCACCTCCCGATGCCGCCGTGGCCAGCGGGCGGCCGTTGAGGAGGAACTCCACCTCGTCTGCCCCGGTCTTGGAGTACTTGGTCTCGCGCACGTCTACGGAAAGCGTCGATGAGGCCATGGCCAAGCCGGCTAGCTCCGCAGTGACGGCGCGACCTAATTCGGCGCCGGCGGCCTGGCGGGCCGCGCGCAGGGCCTGGGCCCGCTCGATCATCTCGGCCTCGGCTTCCTTGACCTGCTTCTTGAGCTCCTCGATGGCCTCCGCCGAGGTGTCGATGGACGCCAGGCGCTCCTGGGCGCTATCCCGCCAGGCCAGGACCTCGTCGATGGTGGGCGCGTACTTGCGCGTAAGCGCCTTGAGTTCTTGTTGGCGCTGCAGGCTCGTCTCCAGCAGCTGCGGGTCGGCCGGCAGATCCTCGAGGAACTGGCCTAGCTCCCCGGCAATATCGCGCAGGATGGTCGTGACCTCGCCGGCGCGCTCAGCCAGGCCGCGCAGCGCCGGATCCTCGGAGCCCGCCAGCAGCGCGTGGGCCTGGCCCACCAGGGCCGCCGCCGACCCTTCCTCAAAACTATCCTCCCCGTCGATGGCCGCGAGGGCCCCGCCAGCAGCCTCGCGCAGCCCATCGACGTCCTGGAGGCGCCGGATGCGCTCGACCAGCTCGGCGTCCTCCCCCGGGTGCGGCGCCAGCCCGTCGATGTCCTCGATGGCGAAGGTGAGCCGGTCGACTTCCTGGGCCAACTCGCGGCGCGACTGAGTGCGCTGCTTGAAATCCTTGGCTAGCGCGCGCCAGCGGGCAAAGGCCTGAGAATAGTCCTCCAGCAGTGGGGCCACGGCGGCATCGGAGCGGTCCACCGCCGCCAGCTGCTGCTCGGCTGCCAGGAGGCGCAGCTGATCGTTTTGTCCGTGGACGGTGAGCACGCGGGCCGCGAACTCCCCCAGCCGCGCCGCTGGCACCGCGCGCCCGCCCAGGTAGGCCTTGGAGCGGCCCGCCGCGCTAACGGTGCGCGCGGCGATGTATTCGCCATTTTCGTCCGCCGCGCCGCCCACTGACTCCACCAGGTCTGCGACCGCGGGGTCCTCGACGACAAAGCGGCCCTCTACCGCCGCCTTGTCGGCCCCCTCGCGCACCCGGGAGGCATCGGCCCGCCCGCCTGCTAGCAGGCGCAGGCCGGTGACCACCATGGTCTTGCCCGCGCCGGTCTCACCGGTGAGCACGGTCAGCCCCGAGGACAACTCCGCGGAGGCGCGCTCGATGACCCCGAGGTTTTCGATCGATATATCGGCAAGCATGCCAGCTAGTCTAACGCCTAGGCGGACATCAGCCGCGCGGACCGCGCCAGCCGGTCACCGGGAGGCGGAACTTGCTGACCAGGCGGTCGGCGAAGGGCTGGGCATCGAGGCGAACCCAGCGCACCGGGGTGGTGCCCTTGGTGACCTCCACGCGGGCCCCAGGCGGCATCTCGATCACGCGGAATCCATCCAGGGACACCAACGCGCGCGCGGTCGGCGAGACCGACTCCACCGCCACCCGGGACTCTGGGGAGACCACGAGGGGCTTAGTAAACAGCGCGTGGGCGTTATTGGGAACCACGAGGATGGCGTCGAGCTCCGGCCACAGCACCGGGCCGCCCGCAGAAAACGCATAGGCCGTCGACCCAGTCGGCGTGGAGACTAGCACGCCGTCGCACCCAAAGGCGTTTACCGGGCGGCCGTCGATCTCCAAGATGGCGTCCAACACGCCGCGGCGGTTGGTGTTTTCCACGCTGGCCTCGTTGAGCGCCCAGTCCTGGCCCACCAAAGCCCCGGCCTTGTCGAAGACGCGCACGTCCAGGGTCATGCGGTCTTCCACGCGGTACTCGCGCGAGATGACCCGCTCGATGGCCTCCTCCAAGGTCGCGGCCTCCCACTCCGCGAGGAAGCCGACGTGGCCCAAGTTGATACCGAGCACCGGCACATCGACCGCGTGGGCCAAGTCCGCGGCGCGCAGGAAGGTGCCATCGCCGCCTAGGACGAGGACCATCTCCACCCCACGGGCGGCCTCCGGCGAATGCCGCACCACCTCTAGGTCTCCATAGTCCACGGTGTCCTGCGGGTCGGCGCACACCCGCAAGGCGATGCCGGCCTCGCGCAGGCGGGTTGCCGCCTGGAACATCGCCGCGACGTTTTCCGCGCGCCCCGAGTGCGGCACCAGCAGTATCATCCGGTCTTCGCTGTGCATGTCTAGCTGGGTCCTTCCTCGATAGCCTTGAGCGTCATCGCCCGCAGCTCCTCTTCGCCTGGGTGCGTTGCCCCGCCATCCTTGACCAGCCACAGGAAGTATTCCACGTTCCCGCTCGGGCCAGGCAGCGGCGAGGCCGCCACACCGTGGCAGCTAAGGCCCAGGGTATGCGCAAATTGTGCCACGTGCTCAGTGACCTCGGCGCGCAGCTGCGGCGAGCGCACCACGCCGCCAGAGCCCAGCCTGTCCTTGCCTACCTCGAACTGGGGCTTGACCATCGGCAGCAAGAAAGCCCCGGGCCGCAGGCACTCCACGATGGCGGGCAACACCAACTCCAGCGAGATGAAGGACAGGTCCCCCACCATCGCATCGAGTAGCCCGCCGGTCATCTCCGGGGTCAGGTGCCGGATGTTGGTGCGGTCGAGCACGCGCACGCGCGGGTCGTTCTGCAGCCGCCACAGCAGCTGCCCGTAGCCGACATCGACGGCCACGACCTCGCCCGCGCCATGCTTTAGGCACACATCCGTAAACCCGCCGGTCGATGCCCCGGCGTCCAGGACCCGCAGGCCGTCAAGCGAGACATCGAAAGCCTCGAGCGCCCCGAGTAGCTTGTGCGCGCCGCGGGAGGCCCAGTCGTCATCCTCGCGGTGCTCGACGCGGATGGACACGTCCGGTCCCACCACGGTGGCAGGCTTGGCGGCCTTGAAACCGTTGACGAAGACGCGGCCTTCCTTCACCCAAGTGGAGGCTTGCTCCCTGGAGCGGGCAATCTTGCGGCGAACGAGCTCGGCATCTAGCCGGCGGCGTTGGGGAGGCATTAGTTCTCCTGCAGTACCTGGCGCAATACGTCATGCGCGCGATCTAGTTGGGTGGCTTCCTCGCGAAGCGATGCCGCCGGCTCCGCCAGGATGTCGCCGACCAAGGTGTCGACGTACTCCGGCGTGGGCAGCGCGTTGGGGTCCCTAGGCTTGGGCGCGGTCACACTACCACCACGCGGACACAGCACGCTCAGCGGCGTCACTGCGCGGCTGGATGTAGCGAGGCGGCTGCGGCAGCGCCCAGACGACCTCGAGTACCGTGCGCAGGGCCTGAAGCGGGGTGGCATCGTCAGACCCGCGCTCGAGCAGCACGTCGAGGCCGTCGACGCGGGCGGTGAACCCGCCCTGGGCGCCCACCCCGGCCTCGGCCCGGGAAAGCGAAAGATCGCATAAGGTCTGCCCAATGAAGTCCGGGCGCTGATCGACTGGAGCCTCGATAAGGGCCATTGGGCCGCTGACGCCGGTGAGGACGTGGAAGGTGTCCATCGCGGCATTGTTGCCGCCGAGGATATCCGTGTCGAGGCGATCGCCCACCGCCAGGGGCTGGGTGGAACCGATGGTCTTGGCAGCCTGCAGGAACATCGCTGGGCCGGGCTTGCCGGCGGACTCGGGCTCGACCCCGGTGGCGGTCGATACCGCTGCGACCAGCGATCCGTTGCCGACGCCGAGGCCGCGCTCGGTGGGCAGGGAGGTGTCCATGTTGGAGGCGAAGAACGCAGCGCCGGCGCGGATGGCGAGTGCGGCCTCGTTGAGCTCGCGCCAGCTAACGTCGTGGCTTAGCCCCTGGAGGACGGCGGCCGGCTTGTCGTCGGCGGAGGCAACCACGCTAAACCCGGCAGCGCGGGCCAAATCGCGGAAGCTATCGGCTCCGACGACCAAGACCTTGGCGCCGGCCGGCAACTTGGCCGCGGCCAGGGTGATGGCGCCCTGGGCGGAGGTCACGACATCGCCAGCGGTGGCGTTGAGGCCGATGGCCTGGAGCATCCCCGCAACCTCCTCCGGGGCGCGGGAGGCATTATTCGTCACGTACATCGCCGGCAGGCCGCAGGAGTTGATGGTATCGACCGCGCCCGGCAGTGCCGTACCACTCTCCCAGACCGTGCCGTCCAAATCGAGCAGCAGGCCGTCGTGGGACTTCAAAAGGCTCATGGACTAATCCTCCTGGCTATTGTGGGCGCCGTCGAGGTCAGCTAGTCGCACGTTCGCGTCGGTCCAGCCCTCTTCATCGATGGCAGCGGCGTGCTCGAACCACTCGCAGGCCTCGTCGTTGCGCTCGGCCAGTAGCAGTGCGTTGGCGTAGGCATACGCCAGGCGGCACGCGCTCATCCCGCGCGCATCCTTGGTGGGATTGGAGCGCTCCAGGGTCACCACGGCCGATTCCATCTGGCCCATGTCTTGGCGTGCACCGGCAACCACGATGGCCAGCTCGATCTGGGAATCCGGATCCAGCTCGGCAGCCTCGGGCTCGCGGGAGAGCTCAACGGCCTTCTCCGGGCGGCCCAGACCGCGCTCACAGTCAGCCATGACGGCCAGCAGACCCGGCCCGCCGGAGATACGGCGGGCTGCGCGCAGCTCCGCTAGGGCTTCTTTCCATTCGCCGGCGCGGTAAGCCGCAATACCATTGACCTCGCGGGCCACGGATACGCGACCAGCACGGTCCTTGGCCGCACGCGCGTGCGCCAGGGCCAGCTCCGGGTTGTCCTCCATCCACATCGCTGCCATGATCATGTGCTTGGCCGTGGCATCGGCGTTCTGCTTAGACAGCGACGCTAGATCCTGGAGCACCGAAGGGTCGAGATCCGCGGGATCAATATCATCCGGGATATCGGGATCATTCTGCCGGCGATTAATGCGCTCCTCGCGGAAACCGGAGCGCTGTGGCGAATAGGTGCGCTTCTTCTCTTCGTTCCGACCATCCCGGTCATGGCCGCGCCTATCATCGCGCCGGCCGTTCCCGCGGCGCTCGGCTCGGTTGCCTCCGCGACGATCATCGCGACCGCCCCTGCGGTCATCACGGCGATCATCGCGGCCACCTCGCCGGTCTTCCCGGCGGCGATCACCATAACTGCCCCGACGATCATCACGCCCGCCGCGGGTGTCGTCACGACGATCGTCACGCCGGTCTTCCCGGCGGCGGTCATCGCGATCACCGCGACGCTCCCCGTCCCAACGCCGCCCGCGGGAGCCATCCTGATGGGAAGAACGACCGTAGCCGCCGTCGCGCCGGTTGCCGCCCTCTCGGCGGCCGTGGCTAGTGGAATCAGACATGATGCCCATACTCTTTCCAGTTTGAGGTGATACGCAAAGACC
>CAVFKS010000103.1:0-7092 GCA_963623015.1 Clostridia bacterium | reverse complement strand
CTTGAGCGCAGCGAAACCAAGGTGGGCCTGACCACCGTCTACCGCACCCTTCAATCCCTCGCGGACATCGACGCCGTCGATGCCCTGCATATGCCCTACGGCGAGACCCTCTACCGCCACTGCGAGACCGAGCACCACCACCATCACCTGGTGTGCACCAAGTGCGGCCGCACCGAGGAAATCGACGGCGGCCCCATCGAAGAATGGGCCCATGCCGTCAGCGACAAGTACGGCTTCCAGCTCACCGGCCACGACGCCGAAGTCTTCGGCATCTGCGCCGACTGCCGCGCGAACGCCAGCTAGGCCTTCACGCAGGCTATTGACCATCCCGCGCGAGCTTTCGCTCCCGTTTGGATCGCGCGAGCTTTCGCTCGCGCCTATTTCGTGCCGCCGAAGCGGCGATCCCGGCGGGCGTACTCCTCCACCGCGGCAAACATGTCCTCCGGGGTAAAATCCGGGAAGAGCTTGTCCTGGTAGACCATCTCCGCATAGGCCGACTGCCACAGCAGGAAATTCGAGGTGCGCTTCTCCCCCGAGGGCCGCAGGAATAGATCCACGTCCGGCATATCCGGGTCATAGAGGTAGCGGCCGATGAGCTTCTCATTAACGTCGCCCGGGCGCACCCGGCCGGCCTCGACATCGCTGGCAATCGCCCGCATGGCATCGGCCAGCTCGGCGCGCCCGCCGTAATTGACGCAGAACACCAGGGTCATGCGCGTGTTATTGCGCGTGAGTTCCTCGGCGGCCTCCAGCTCCTTGATGACCGAGCGCCACAGGCGCGGCCGGCGCCCGGCCCACACCACGCGCACTCCCTTGTCATTGAGCCACTCGCGCTGGCGGCGCAGCACGTCCCGGTTAAAGCCCATCAAAAAGCGGACCTCTGCCGGGTTGCGGCGCCAGTTCTCCGTGGAAAAGGCGTACGCCGAAAGGTAGTCCACGCCCATGGCCAGGCAGGCATCGACGGCATCGAGCAGCACGGCCTCGCCGCGCTTGTGCCCCTCGGTGCGCTCCATGCCGCGCTCCTGGGCCCACCGGCCATTGCCGTCCATCACCAGCGCGATGTGGCGCGGGATGAACTCCTTCGGGATAGCAGGCGGGTTTAAGACACGGTTCGGGTCAGGCGTAATCACCCGGCTTATTCTACTGCCCCATGGCGTCCAGCGCGGTAACCTTGCGTTCCACGTGCCACTGCAGGTGGGCCCGCGCTAGGCGATGCCCCTCCGCCGCCTGCGCCGCCGTGGGCCGCGTGGCCCGCCCATGTTGGAGTAACCACAGGTGGTGCAGCGTTTCCGGATCCACCTCCGCCGCCCCCGGCGGCCGGCACTGGTGGCAGGCGGCCCCGCCGACCGCCGGATGGAAAGCATGGTGCGGGCCTGGCGCGCCGCACTGCGCACAGTCAAACAGGCTCGGCGCCCATCCGGCGTGCGCCATTGCCTGCAGCAGGAAGCAGTCGACCACCGCGGTGGGGTCGGCGTCTTGCATCTCACCGAAGGCCTGGACTACCTGTTCGTAAAAATATGAATCATGCTCGGCATTGGCGAAAGCCAGGCGCTCGGCGGCCTCCAGGATGGAACACGCCGCCGCATAGCGGTCATAGTCATCGATGATGCGGGCGCCGAAGTAGCCGACGGTGTCAGCCTGCGTGATGGTGGCCAGGTTGCGGCCCGGGTAGAGCTGGACGTCGAGGTCAACGAAGAGCTGCAGGCGCGAGCCGAAGCGGGACTTGGCGCGGCGGACTCCCTTGGCCACCGCGCGCACCAGGCCATGGTCGCGCGTGAGCAACACGATGACCCGGTCTGCCTCCCCGAAGTCATAGGTGCGAACGACTACGGCGCGGTCCCGATAGGAGTGCCTAGAAGCCAAGGCGACCGAGGAACTTCGGGTCCGACTGCCAGTTCTTGAGCACCTTGATGCGCAGGTCCAGGTACACGTTCTGGCCCAGAAGCTTCATGATTTCCTTGCGGGCGTTGCCCACGATGCGGCTAAAGCGGCGGCCATCTTTGCCCTCGATGATGCGCTGCTGGCCGGGGCGCTCCAGGTACATGATGGCATGGATGTTGAGCACCTTCGGGCGGTTCGGGTCCGGGTACATCTCATCAATGCCCACGGCCACCGAGTGCGGCAGCTCGTCCTTCAAGCCCGACAGGGCGGCCTCGCGGATGAGCTCGGCGATGCGCTTTTCCTGGTCCTCGTCCGTGATGTGATCATCCGGGTAGAACTTCGGGCCCTCGGGCAAAAGGTCGCGGATGACCTCAACCAGCTCCTCGAGCTGGACCTCCTCCACGGCGGAGACCGGGATGACCACCGGGTCATCGTCGTGCTGGCTCAGCAGCTCGTGCAGCTCCAGCAACTGCGCGCCAACCTGATCCTTGGTGCCCTTGTCCAGCTTGGTAACGATCCCGATGATCTTGGTCCCCGGCGCGATATTGCGCACGTTGTCCAAGATCCAGCGATCGCCCGGGCCGATCTTCTCGTCGGCCGGGACCGTCAGCCCGATGACGTCGACGTCAGCGTAGGTGTCCTTGACCACCTCGTTGAGGCGCTCGCCCAGCAGGGTGCGCGGGCGGTGCAGGCCCGGCGTGTCCACGACGACGATCTGGGAGTCGGGGCGGTGGACCAGGCCGCGGATGGGGTGGCGGGTGGTCTCCGGCTGGTCAGCCGTGATCGCAATCTTCTCCCCCACCAGGGCATTGGTCAGCGTGGACTTGCCGGTATTGGGCCGGCCCACAAAAGAGACGAACCCGGAGCGAAAGCCCTCCGGGGTGTCAGTAAACTCACTCGTCCCGGATGCCTGGGGCGCAACCGGCGCGGCGGCATCAGCGGGGAGGTTTTCAAAAGGATCGTCAGTACTCATCGCGTAAACATCTTACCCGCATAGACCGCCCTTTTGGCCAGCTTCCTACGGGGCTGACGCCCCGTAGGAAGAAGAAGGTCCGAAATGATCCCGCGGTTAGAGATCCTCGACGTCGATGATGCGGAACTGCAGCTGCGGGTTGGCGAAGTAGTCCTGCGCGGCGATAAGCTCAAGCTCCTCGGACTCGGCCTCGAAGGTGACGTTGAGCAGATCCCACACGGACGAGGCGGTGCGGCGCAGGGCTTCCTTGGCATCGCGGGTTTCGGCATAATGGCCGGTAAACAGCGCGGCCGTCACATCGCCGGAGCCGTTGCGCTTAAACGGCAGGCACGGTGTGGAAACCAGGAAACCACGGTCACCATCGACGGCGAGCATCTCAATGGCATCCTCGTCGGTCTCCGGACGCTGCAGGGAGGTCACCAGCACCGTGCGCGGGCCGATGTCCTGAGCGGCCTTGACGGCCTCCAACGTCTGCGCCAGGTCCCCGGTCTCTTTACCGGTGAGGTAGCCCAGCTCAAACTGGTTGGGCGTGATGATGTCGGCCACCGGCACGACCTTGTCGCGCAGCAGCGGCGGAATCTCGTCGGAGACAAAGCAGCCCGACTTGGCGTTGCCCATCACCGGGTCGCAAGCATACAGCGCGCGCGGGTTGACCGACTTGATACGGCGCACGGCGTCCACGATGGCGCCGGCGATGTCCGGGCCGCCCTGGTAGCCGGACAGGATGGCATCGATGCGCGGGAACGCACCGCGGGCCTCAATGCCGTCGACGATGGCGGTGACATCCTCGGCCGGAATCATCGGCCCGCCCCACTGCCCATAACCGGTGTGGTTGGAAAAATTAACGGTGTGAATGGGCCACACCTCGTGGCCTGCGCGCTGGAGGGGGAACACTGCGGCGGAGTTGCCGACATGGCCGAAGGTGACGTGGGACTGAATGGACAAGATGTTCATGGTCACAATCTTGCTACGCCACCCCTTCCCCACCAAAACAATGGTCTATTTACCTACAGAAAGGGGGCGTTTCGCATCGCGAAACACCCCCGCCCCACACCACACGCACCCCAGAGACAAAAGCTTTTGGCGTTTCGCGCCACGAAACACCCCGCCCCACCTCACATGCACCCCAGAGACAAAAGCTTTTGGCGTTGCGCGCCACGAAACACCCCCGCCGGCCACCCGGGTAGCTAGCTATCTTCCCCTGCTGGCTCGGCGATGGGCGGGATGCCGCCGCCGGGGACCTCCTGGTCGAGGCGGGCGCGCTCGGCGGCATCGGGAAACGCCTTCGGCCCCGAGGGCTTGGGCTGATAGCTCACCCCGCGCTTGCGGCAGTCGTCGTACCAGTCCGCCAAAATCTCGTTTTGCAGGCCGAACATCTCCTTTTCCTCCGCTGGGGTGCCATGGTCATAGCCCAACAGGTGCAGGCAGCCGTGCACGGTCAGCAGGGCCAGCTCGTGGCCCAAGGAGTGGCCCGCAGCATCGGCCTGGCGCTGCGCGAACTCCGGGCACAGCACAATATCGCCCAGCATGGCCGGCGTGGGATCCGCGGCGTCCGGCCGCCGGCCCACCGCGCCCGGGGTCAGCTCATCCATGGGAAAGCTCATCACGTCCGTGGGGCCTTCCAGATCCATCCAACGCACGTGCAGATCCGCAATCGTGTCTAGGTCAACGGCCGTGATCGTGCACTCGGCATCCGGGGTCACGTCCATCTGCCCCAGCGCGAAGGAGGCGACGTCGATGAGCATCTCCTCATTGATGCCGCCCGCCGGGGAGGAATACCCAGACTCGTTGAGAAACTCGATGCTCACTTTCTTACTCCTTGTTCTCTGCGTTCTCTGCGCCGTACTGTGCGGCGTCGCCGGTACTGGCGGCGGTGCGCCCGGAGGCATCGCCAGACGTGCGCTTGGTGGCACGCTCCTGCTGCTCATCATAGGTATCGTAGGCAGCCACGATGCGGCCGACCAGGGCGTGGCGCACGACGTCGACGGCGCCAAGCTCCGCGAAGTGGACGTCTCCCACTCCGTCCAAAATCCGGCGCACCAGGCGCAGGCCCGAGACCGTGCCGCGCGGCAAGTCGACCTGGCTGATATCGCCCGTGACCACGATCTTCGAGCCAAAGCCCAGGCGGGTCAAAAACATCTTCATCTGCGCCGGGGTGGTGTTTTGAGCCTCGTCCAAAATCACGAAGGCGTCGTTGAGGGTGCGCCCGCGCATATACGCCAAGGGGGCGACCTCAATGATGCCGGCCTCCATCAGCTTCGGGATCATCTCCGGGTCCAGCATGTCGCGCAGGGCATCGTAAAGCGGGCGCAGATAAGGGTCAATCTTGTCGTTGAGGGTGCCCGGCAAAAAGCCGAGCTTCTCCCCCGCCTCCACCGCAGGACGGGTCAAAATAATGCGGCTGACCTGCTTAGACTGCAGCGCCTGGACGGCCTTAGCCACGGCCAGGTACGTCTTGCCGGTGCCCGCCGGGCCGATGCCAAAGACCACCGTGTTGTCATCAATGGCCTGCACGTACTCCGACTGCCCCACCGTCTTCGGCCGCACGGCCTTGCCGCGCCGGCTCACGATGTCCGCGGCCAGGGTTGCGCTTACCGAACGAGGGGCCTCCACCGTGATCATGTCCACCGTGTGCTTGACGGTGTCCTCACTGACCGGGTGGCCGCGGCGCACGATGGCCTCCAGCTCATCCAAGACCTTGGCGGCGCGGGCGACCTCATAGTCCGGGCCGGTGACCGTGACGGTGGTGCCGCGAGCGAAAAGGTCGGCGTCCAAGAGGTTATTGAGCACGCGCAGGTTGGCATCCGCCGGGCCCAACACCTGGGCCACATAAGCGGAATCTACCTGGAATTTCTGCGTAATAACTGACACGGTGACCAATCTACCAGCGCGGCGTGCGCATCCCTATGGCAGCCAACGCCACCATCGCCGCACTCGCGGTGCGCAACACCTCCGGGCCGAGCTTGACCGGCTGGGCGCCGGCGGCGGTGAGCTTGGCCAGCTCGTGGCTGCCGATGCCGCCCTCCGGGCCCACCAGGACGTAGATGGTGGCCCCGGGGCCTTCCGGCAGCTCGGCGTCCTTGATGGAAACGGAAGCCTCCTCGTGGAGGACGAGCGCGCAGTGGCCGTCGATGAGCCGGGCCACCTCGCCCGTGCTGAGGGGCCCGGTGACCTCCGGCAGGCGGGCGCGTCGGCTCTGCTTGGCCGCGGCCGCAGCAGCGGACTGCCACTTGGCCAGCGCCTTCGGGGCCTTCTTAGCGTCCCAGCGCGACACGCACCGATCCGCGGCCCAGGCGACGATGCCGTCCGCGCCGGCCTGCGTGGCCAGATCCACCGCCAGCTCCGCGCGCTCCGACTTCGGGATGGCCTGGATGACCACCACCGCCGGGTCCGCCGGAGGCACCTGCGAGATGGCATCGACGGTGCCCTCGAGGAAGTCCTTGCCGCTAACCTGCGTGATCGTCACCTCGGCGCGGAAGCCCTCCGGGTCCACCAGCACCACGCGTTCGCCGGCGCCTAGGCGCTTGACCGTCACGGCGTGCCGGCCCTCGGGGCCATCGATGGCTACCTGCTCGCCCACCTGCACCAGGCCCAGGCCGGGGTGGAAAAATACGGGGAGGCTCATTAGCGGCGGAACTTCGCGCGCAGGCGGTCGAAGAAGGACTCTTCCTCATCCTCGGTGTGCACCGCAGCGACGTGATGGTTGTGGTCCCGGACCTGCTCCAGCAGTTCGCGGGTCTTCTTATCCATCTCCTTGGGAACCTGCACGTCCACGTGCGCGTAGAGATCCCCATGCCCCTCGGCGCGCAGGCGCGGCATGCCGGCGTCCTCGATGAGGATGGACTGGCCCGGCTGGGTGCCCGGCTCGATGTCAATGACGCGCTCGGAGCCATCGAGCTGACCGATGGCAAAGGACGTGCCCAAGGCGGCGTCGACCATCGGCACCCGCACCGTAAAGTGCAGGTTATCGCCGTCGCGCTGGAAGATCGGATGGTTTGCGGTGTGGATTTCCACGTAGAGATCGCCCGCCGGGCCGCCGCCGTGGCCGACCTCGCCCTGGGAGGCCATGCGGATGCGCATGCCATCGCCGATGCCCGCCGGCACATTCACCGTCAGGGTCCGGCGCTTCTTCACGCGGCCGTCGCCGCCACAGTGGCCGCACGGGTCCTCGATGACCTCGCCAAAACCGCGGCAGGTGGGGCAGGTGCGCGCCACCATCACATTGCCCAGGAAGGAAC
>CAVFKS010000102.1:5831-7101 GCA_963623015.1 Clostridia bacterium | reverse complement strand
GTCGAGGTGATCCTCGGCCAAGTTCAGCAGCACGCCGACGTCCGGGACCAGCTGGCTAGACCAGTGCAGCTGGAAGGAGGAAAGCTCGGCCACCAGCACGTCGACCCGGTTGTCGTCGGCGAGCGAGTCGAAGACCGAGACCCCGATGTTGCCCACCGGCAGCGCGCGGCGGCCGGTGCGGGTGGCATCAGCCGCCATAATCGCGGCCAGCATGCCCGTCGTGGTGGTCTTGCCGTTGGTGCCGGTGACCACCAGCCACTGGCGCGCGGGGCCGAAGACGCCAGCCCGGTCGAGCCGGAAAGCCAGCTCCACGTCCCCGATCACTTCGCGGCCGGCGTTCGCTGCGGCCACCAGCAGGGGTGAGTCCGGGCGCCAGCCGGGGGAAGTAATTACGAGGTCGAAGTCCTGGATGCGGTCGGCGGCAGCTGCGGTGCCCAGCCCCTCTACCCCGGCGGGGAGCCGGGAGAGGTTGTCCGCGTTGTCGTCGGCCACGGAAAAGCTGGCGCCTAGCCCGTGCAGCAAGCGGGCGCAGCCCAGGCCGGACACGCCGGCTCCGGCGAGGAGGAGGTGTCCGGATAACTCGGCGGGAAACATGTGGGGTTCCTTTCTAGAGGCCTACGCCGGCGCGCAGCAGCCAGTCGCCGTAGAAGATGGCCACGCCGGCGATGACGGCCATCGCCGCCAACAGCCAGAAGCGGATGACCACCGCGGTCTCCGGCCAGCCGCCGTTTTCGAAGTGATGGTGGATGGGTGCCATGCGGAAGAAGCGCTTGCCGGTGGTGCGGAAGACGACCACCTGGATGACCACGGAGGCGGCCTCCACCACGAAGAGTGCGCCCAGGATGATCATCAGCAGCTCGGTCTTGGAGGTCACCGACAGGCCGGCGACGAGGCCGCCGAGCGCGAGGGAGCCGGTATCGCCCATGAAAATCTTGGCCGGGGCGGCGTTCCACCAGAGGAACCCTAGGCAGGCGCCCAGGCCGGCGGCGGCGAGGATGGCCAGATCCAGCGGGTCGCGGACCTCATAGCACCCGGCCACCACGTCGGCCGAGCAGGTGTAGCGGAACTGCCAGAAGGTGATCAGGGCGTAGCCGCCCATGACGAAGGCGGTGGAGCCGGCGGCCAGGCCGTCGAGGCCGTCGGTCAGGTTGACCGCATTCGACCAGGCGGCGATGAGGATGTACATGAATACCAAGAACACGGCCATGCCCACCAGCCAGGGGCCCACGGCGAAGTCGAAGGTGTCCAGGTCCCGGATGAAGGACAGGTG
>CAVFKS010000102.1:0-5821 GCA_963623015.1 Clostridia bacterium | reverse complement strand
TCGAGCCCGGGGTGAGCCCCTGCTCGTCGGGGAACTGCAGCACTAGGATGCCGAAGGCCAACGCCAGGGCCAGCTGGCCCAGCAGCTTGGCGGTCTTGTTGAGGCCTAGGTTGCGTTCCTTAAAGAGCTTGATGAAGTCATCGGCAAACCCCAGCGCGCCCAGGCCTAAGGTAAGGCCCAGGACCAGCAGGCCGGAGACCGTAAACCCGCCGTGGCCGGTGGCCAGTCCGTAGAGGCTGGTGACCACGTACGCCACGACGATCCCGGCGATGATGGCGATGCCGCCCATGGTGGGGGTGCCGCGCTTGCGCAGGTGCGACTGCGGGCCGTCCTCGCGGATCTCCTGCCCCTTGCCGGCGTTCGCGAAGTAGCGAATGAGGAAGGGCGTCAAAAAGATCGCAACGAGGAAGCTAATCACTCCCGAGATGATGATCTGGGTCACGGCTAAATCAATCCTTATTATCCTAAAATCCTGGCTCACGCGATCCTGGCCCGCGGCGGGCAGGCACGCATCCCGCCGAGCGGCTATGAAGAAAGCTTATCGGCCACGCGCCACAGCGCCTGGGCGTGCGAAGCCTTGGCCAGCACGACATCCAAAGACTGGCCGGGGCGCCAGTCCTCCACTCCGGCGGGCGCCGTGGCGAGGATGTCGCGCACCACCGCACTGGCCTCTTCGACGCCGGAAACAACAGTAGTATTTATACCCTGCTCTTCGGCCGCCGCGGCCATCGCCTCGCAGTTGGCGCCGCCGCCGACCACCACGAGGTGGTCGACGTGGAACTTGCCCAGTTCCTCGCCGATGCCCCGGTGGGCCGCCTCGGCGTCCGCGCCCAGCTCCCCCATCTCACCCAGCACGGCGATGGCGCGCCCGCCCGGGCGGGCCGCCGTGGTGTAGCCCAGCGCCGCGATGGCCGCGCGCATGGAGTCCGGGTTGGCATTATAGGAATCATCGATGATGATCGCCCCGTCGGCGCGGGTGCGCACGTCCATGCGGTGCTCGGAGGCATTGCGGTGGCCCTCCAGCGCGCGCACGATGTCCGGGATCTCCATCCCCAGCGCGTGCGCTGCCGCCACCGCCGCCAGGGCGTTGGAGACCTGGTGGCGGCCGAATACCTGCAGGCGCACGCGCATCGGCTCGGCGCCGGGCGCGCCCAGGATGAAGCTGGGGCGGGCGACCTCGTCGAGCTCGATGTCCGTGGCCGTGTAATCGGCCGGGGCCCCGGCCGCGGAGAAGTACACCACGCGGGCGCGGGTGCGAGGGGCCATCCCGCTTACCAGGGCATCGTCGGCGTTGAGGACAGCCACGCCGCCTGCGTCGGCCGCGGGCAGGGCCTCGACCAGCTCGCCCTTGGCCTGCGCGATGTTTTCCCGCGAGCCGAACTCGCCCAGGTGGGCCGAGCCCACGTTGAGGACCACGCCCACCTGGGGTGCGGCGATCCGGGCTAGATGTGCGATGTGGCCGATGCCGCGGGCGGACATCTCCGCTACCAGGAAGCGGGTCTGCTCGCTGGCGCGCAGCGCCGTGTAGGGGTGCCCGATCTCGTTGTTGAAGGAGCCGGGCGGGGCCACCGTGGCGCCCTCGGCGCGCAGGATGGTGGCGATGAGATCCTTGGTGGAGGTCTTGCCGGCCGAGCCGGTCACGCCGACGATCTGCAACCCGTCCTCGGCCTGCAGCCGGCGGGTCACCGCGCGGGCCAGGTCCGACAGCGCGCCCACGACCGCGCGGGCATACCCGTGCGGGTCATTGGCGTAGACCTCGGCGTTGTCAGCGGCGGCATCGCCTCCGCTAGGTTCCACCACGATGGCGGGCACGCCCACCGGGCGGGCGGCCAGCACGGCCACGGCGCCGGCGGCGACCGCCTGGTTTGCGAAATCGTGGCCGTCGACCTGCTGGCCGGGCAGGGCCAAAAAGAGCCCGCCCTCGGTCACCTTGCGGGAGTCAAACTCCACCGTGCCGGTTACCTCGGCCGTCGGATCGTCGACACAGTCGAGGTAGCCGCCGGTAATCTCCGCGATCTCTTGGAGGGAAAGTTTAATCATGCTTCTTCCTTGTTCTGCACATAGCCCTGCGCGTCAAGCGCGCGGGCCATCTCTTCCCGGTCGTCGAAGTGGAGGGTCTCCTCCCCGACGATCTGGCCTACCTCATGCCCCTTGCCCACGACGATGATGGCATCGCCCGGCTTGGCCCAGGCCACCAGCTCGTCGATGGCGCGGGCGCGCGAGCCCACCTCGCGGATCTCCACCTCGCCGGCGCGGGCACGATCGGTCTCGCGGGCGCCCGCGACGACGGCCGCGCGAATGATGGCCGGGTCCTCGGTGCGCGGGTTATCGTCGGTGACGATGACCAGCTCGGCGCCCTGCGCCGCATTCGCGCCCATGATGGGGCGCTTAGAGGAGTCGCGGTCGCCGCCGGCGCCGACCACGATGCCAATCCGGCCGTTGCCTCCCGTGCTGGCGGCAGAGTCCAGCTGGGCGCGCAGGGTTTGGAGCACCGCAGTTACCGCGGCGGGCTTGTGCGCGTAGTCAACCACGGCGGTAAAGTCCTGGCCCTGGTCAATGCGCTCCATGCGGCCCGGGACCGCGACCTTTTCCACCCCGCGCAGGAAAGCGTCCAGGTCCACGCCCACGGCAGCGCCCAGGCCCGCGGCCAAAGCCGCGTTGGCGACGTTGAACTCTCCCGGCAGCGGGATGCGCAGCTGGTGGGGGGTGCCGTCAAAGTCCAACTCGATGACCTGGGCGCCAGTCGGCTCGACCTCGAGGGTGCGGCCGGTGAGGTCGGCGTCCCCGGTGGTGGCGACGGTCGTGGTCTCGACTGCGGAGCGGCGCGCCATGCGCTGGCCCCACTCATCGTCGACGCAGACCACGGCGCGCTCGGCCAGGCTGCCATCGAAAAGCAGGGCCTTGGCCTCGAAGTAGTCCTCCATCGTCGGATGGAAATCCAGGTGGTCCTGGCTTAAGTTGCTAAAGCCGCCGGCGGCAAAGCGCGTGCCCTGGACCCGGCCCAGCGATAGCGCATGGGAGGAGACCTCCATGACCACGTGGGTAACCCCCTGGTCGCGCATCTGGGCAAATAGCTCCTGCAGGCGCGGGGCCTCCGGCGTGGTCAGCTTGGTGGGCACTGGGCGGCGGTTAATCCGAGTGCCGGTGGTCCCGATGAGACCCACGGACTTGCCGGCCTCCAGCAGGCCCGCCTCCACCATGTAAGTGGTGGTGGTCTTGCCCGAGGTGCCCGTAATCCCGATGACGGTCAGCTCCCGGGTGGGGTGGCCGTAGATCTCGGCGGAGACATCGCCAAGCACCGCGCGCAGGTCCGCGACCTCGAGGATGGGGCGGGACTCCCCCGCAGCCTGCAGAATCTCCACGCCGGCGGCATCGGTAAGAACAGCCGCGGCCTGGGTTCCGGCGGCAAAACTTGCGCCGTGGGCATGCAGGCCCGGCAGGGCCGCGAAGAGCCCGCCGGGGGCTACCGCGCGCGAGTCGAGGCTAATTGAGTCGACGACAACTTCACCGGAGCCGTGGACGGTGCCGCCGGCCAGCTCGGCTAGACGGAGGATGGAAATGCTCATGGGTTTCTCCTATTCTGCTCGCAACGTAAGGCGCGGGGCTTCGGGGGACGTGGGGATATTATCGCGGGCCAGCAGCCACTCGGCGATGTCGCGGAACACCGGGGCGGCGGACTGCCCGCCTGACCCGTTGTCGTTGACGCCCGACTGCGGCTCGTCCAGCATGACGGCCACGACAAAGCGCGGGTCATCCGCGGGCGCGATGCCGGCGAAGGTAATCCAGTAGGCGGAGTTCGAATATGCGCCGGTGTTCTCGTCGACCTTCTGCGCCGTGCCGGTCTTGCCGGAGAGCTGGTAGCCCTCGATCTGGGCGTTGGCGGCCGTGCCATTGTTCACGCCGGCCGGGTCTTCCTGGAAGACGGCGCGGAACATGTCCACCGTCTGCCGGGCCACAGCGGGGCTGACCACGCGGTTTACCACCGGCTTGGGCTGCTCGACTTCCTGGCCATCGGGGCCGGTAACCTTCGCGATGACGCGCGGCTCAATCCGCTCGCCGTCGTTGGCCAGGGTTTGGAAGACGCTAGCCATCTGCAGGGTGGTCCAGGACATGCCCTGGCCAATGGGCAGGTTGGCGAAAGTACCGCCCGACCACTGCGAGCGCGCCGGCACGATGCCCGCGGACTCATTCGGCAGCTCGACGCCGGTGACCCGGCCCAGGCCGAAGGCCTTGAGGTACTCGTCGAACTTCTCCTCCCCCAGGCGCTGGGCCAGCATCAAGGTGCCCACGTTGGAGGACTTCGCGAAGATGCCGGTGGTGGTGTACGGCTCCACGCCGTGCGGCCAGGCATCACCCACCGTCGCGCCCGACATCTCGATGGATCCGGGCACCTGGTGAACCTCGTCCGGGTTGGTGAGGCCTTCCTCCAAAGTGGCGGCGGCAGTAATGATCTTGGCCACCGAACCCGGCTCGAAGGGGTGCGACACCGAGCGGTTTTCGAAGTCTTTGCCCTGCTCGAGCTGCTCGTTGATGTCCTTGTTCGGGTCGATCGTGCCGGTGTTGGCCATGGCGAGGACCTCGCCGGTGGCGGCGTCGAGCACGACGGCATCGCCAGACTTGGCCTTGGAGTTGGCCACGGCCTTCTCCAGCTTCTGCTGCACGAAAGTCTGCAGGTCCAGATCCAGGGTCAGGGTGATGTCGTGGCCGTCGGTGGCATCGACCTCGTCGCGGAGCGTGCCCGGGATAACCTGGCCGCTGACGGAGACGTCCTCGATGGACTGGCCGGGGATTCCGGTGAGCTCGCCGTCGCGGGAGGCCTCCAGGCCGAACTGGCCCTGGCCGTCCATGGAGACCTTGCCGATGACGTTTTCGGCAATCGCCCCGTTGGGGTACTGGCGGATGTCCTGGTGGTCGGCGGCTAGCCCATGGTACTCGGCGGCAATCGCCACGGCCACGTCCGGGTCCACGTTGCGCACCAGGTTCTCATAGGAGGTATCGGCCTGCAGCTTGTCCAGGATTTCCTTGGCGTCGACATCCGAGGCGGTGGCCCCGGAGTCCTTGATCATCTGTGGGATGCCACGGGCCATGTCCTCTAGGCGTTCCTTGACGCGCTTGTCCAGCTCCGCGGCCTGAGCCTCGGCATCGAGGCTATTGAAGGAGTCCTCGCCTAGGGCCTCGGCCTCTTCCTGCTCTCTCAGCTCCATGCGCAGGCGCGTGGGCGAGACCGTCAGGGAGCGGGCCTGCATGGTATATGCCAGAGCCTGGCCCTCACGGTCGGTGATCCCGCCGCGGCGGGCAGGCTCGATGTAGACGCGGGAGCGCTGCGCGACGGCCTGGGCGGCCAGGTCTGGGCCCCAGACCAGCTGGACCCAGGCCAGGCGCCCGCCGATGGCCAGCACGACGACGGCCAGCACCGCGAGGATGATCCGCAGGCGCTGGCGGGTAATCGAAGGTTGTGCTGCGGCACCGGAGGGCCGGTACGCGGCTGCAGGCTGCTTAGGGCGCACCCCGCTGGGCGTGCGGCCTGCCGCAGGACGGCGTCGGCGCCCGCCGCGGCGATTGGCGCCCGAATGTGGCGTGCTCACCTAAATTATTCACCTGTCCTTCGCGTACCGGTTTTTAGTCAGCAGTTGCAGCATACGGCGCTTGGGCCGGCAGCTGCGGCAGTGGCGCGCCCTCGGGCAGGGCCTGGCGGCCCTGCGGCACCTGGGTCAGGTTGCCGGCCACATCGCGGGTATCGCGCGGGTCGCTCGAGGCCTGGCCGGGGCGGATGGCCTCGAGCGACCCGCGCGATACCCGCGATGTGGCCGGCAACCTGACC
>CAVFKS010000101.1:0-7221 GCA_963623015.1 Clostridia bacterium | reverse complement strand
CAACGAGATCAACACCCTGCCGGGGTTCACGCCGATTTCGATGTACCCGCAGGTCTTCGCCGCCTCCGGTGTGCCTTACCCGGAGCTGCTCGACACCCTGGTGCGCACGGCCCTGGCCCAGCACGCGGGCGCCTAAACTAACCCCTCCGTACAAGCTGTTTGCGGTTTCGCGGGCGCGTTAGCGCCCCTTGGCACACGCTGATTGCGGTTTCGCGGGCGCGTTAGCGCCCGCGGGAAGCGCCCGCTACTGCTCGGGCACCGTCTCCGCGATGACCTCGCCGAGTTCGACCAGGGCATCGGCAGCGACGTCCTGGGGCACGTGCACGGCGATGTCGGTGTCCCGGCCTAGGGCAAACCAGGTCGAGGCCGTGGTGCCGGAGGCCAGCGTGGTGTCCTCAAACCAGGGAATGGCGTTGATCTGCTGGATCTGCTCGCCGGCCTGATAGCCCGGCGGTGGGGCCACGCCGCAGCGCAGGGCGATGGCCTCGCGGCCCGTAGCTGTCCACACCGCAGTGTTTTCGTCCCGTGGGGCGGTCGGGCCATCGGTGGCGCGCTGGTAGCCCTCGGGCAGCTCCTCGGGCAGGGCCTCGAGGAGGGGAGCGCAGACCTTCTGCGCGGCCGCGGCGGTGCCTTCGGCCGCTTCCAGATCGGTCAGCGGCGCCGGGTGGGTCGGCTGTTCCTGCTCGCGCAGGGCGCTCAAGTCGAGGCCCTTGGGGGCGGCATCGTCATGCGTGGTCACGGCCACGGCCGGCGCGCGGTCCGCGGTGTACCACGTGGTCAGATCGGAGCCGGGGGTCATGTCCACCACGCGCAACCAGCTTGCGCCATCGATGTCCTCGAGCACCGAGTAGTCGGTGTACTGGAAGGGCATCTCCACCCCGCAGCGCAGCGTGACCGGCTCATCGGAGAACGTCGCCCACGCGGCGGTGCCGGCCGGGCGGGGCTCGGCAACCTCAGCTGCCGGGTGGCCCATGAACTTCTCCGGCAGGCTGGCAACCAGGGCAGCGCACTCCGGGGACTCGGAGTCCTCGGAGGGGATGGCGGTAATCGCCACCGGGGCGCGGTCGAGGTTGGTGAAGACGAATTTCGCGCCCCAGATCACCCCGACAACCAAGGCTATGGCCAGCCCGAGTGAGACATAGACGGCCGTGCGATTAAATTGGGTACCCATAGGCAACCATGTTATCGAAAGGACCTGCGTGAACTTAAACCCGACTCTGGCGGACGTCGGCGAGCTCCGCGTCATCGAAGAGATCGTGAAAGTGGCCCCTAGCTCGCTCAACGGGGACGACGCCGCGGTGCTAGGCCGGGCCGCGCCCAACCATCGGACGGTGGCCGCCACCGACATGATGGTGGAAGGGCGCCACTTCCGCCTGGACTGGTCCACCCCGGAGGAGATCGGGCAGAAGGCCATCGTGCGCAACTTCGCCGACGTCGAGGCCATGGGGGCAAGGCCGACGGCGGCCCTGCTGGCCATTGCCGCGCCAAAGTCGACGCCCCTGGCCGTCATCCAGGGCATTGCCCGCGGGGTGGCGGACCGCTGCGGCCACTACCATGCCGAGCTCGTCGGCGGGGACCTCACCGAGGCCCACGAGCTCATCCTCAACGTCACGGCGCTGGGTGCCCTGGGCGGGGACCGGCGCCCGCTCACCCTGGGCGGGGCGCGTTCCCAACAGCAGGTCGTAGCCCACGGCAAAATCGGCTGGGCCGGCGCGGGCCTGGCGCTGCTCGAGCGCTTCGGCCGGGACCTGCCCGCCTCGCTCACCGAGCTATGGCCGCTCATTGAGGCCCAGTGCGCGCCCTGGCTCAAGCCCGGCCGCGGGGTCATCGCCCGGGCCACCGGGGCTACCTCGATGACGGATAACTCCGACGGCCTCATCCCGGATCTCACCACCCTGGCGCGCCGCTCCGGGGTACATATCGACTTGGACCGCGACGCCATTGCCCCCGACGCCCTCCTGACCCAGGCCGGCGAGGTTCTGGGGCGCGACCCCTGGGAATGGGTGCTGACCAGCGGGGAGGACCACACGCTGATGGGCACCACCGCCAAGGACGCCCCTAGTGGGTTCAAGGTCATCGGCCGCGTGGTGGGCAGCAATGGCAAGGCTGCCGGGCGCGGCACCCATGCCTCCTCTGGCGATGCCCCGGCTCCCTGGGTCACCGTCGGCGGCCAGGCCGCAGGCTACAGCGATGGCTGGCTATCGTTCCGGCAGGGTTAGGGGAGCGTGCAGCCATGACTCAAGAGGTTTTAGACTTCGGCTCTGATCAGGATGGCCTTGATCAGGGTGGCTTTGTTAAGGGTGGCGCCGCAGGCAGCGCGCAGCCACTAGCGCTGCCGGGAGCAGACGGAAATTCGCTGGAGCCAGGCTGGGGCGCGCCGTGGGGCATC
The DNA here is from genome assembly GCA_963623015.1 of Clostridia bacterium. Taxonomy (GTDB): domain Bacteria; phylum Actinomycetota; class Actinomycetes; order Mycobacteriales; family Mycobacteriaceae; genus Corynebacterium. The sequence goes on along the minus strand of CAVFKS010000101.1, from coordinate 4,832 downwards.
GACGCTAGCTGGGAGGCGGTTCTAGCCCCGGCGCTGGAAGAAAACGCTGCGCGGATTGCCGCCGGGGTGGGCGCTGACATCCTTCCCGAGGCCAGCCAGGTATTCCGCGCGTTTAGGCAGCCGCGGGATAATGTGCGGGTCATCATCGTGGGCCAGGACCCCTATCCCACCCCCGGGCATGCGATGGGGCTGGCGTTTTCTACCGCCCCGGGCATCCCGGCGCCGCGGTCGTTGCGCAACATCCATACCGAGATGGTCGCCGACCTAGGGGTGGAGGCCGCGGGCGAGTTGGCCGACGGCAACCTGGAGGCCTGGGAGCACCAGGGCGTGCTGTTGCTCAACCGGGTGCTCACCGTAGCGCCTGGCCAGGCCGGATCCCATCGGGGGCTGGGCTGGGAGGCCGTGACTGAGGCAGCCTTGCGGGCCCTAGACGTCCCGGGCCGTGTGGCAGTGTTGTGGGGCCGCCAGGCCCAGGGGTGCGCGAAGTTTATCCCGCGGGTGCCGCAGGTGTGCTCGGCCCACCCTTCGCCGCTATCGGCCCGCCGGGGCTTTTTCGGCTCGCGGCCTTTTAGCCGCGTCAATGAGCTACTTCGCGACCAGGCGGCCGCCCCCGTTGATTGGCGCTTGTAGAATTACTGGCATGTCATATCCGCGAAGCTTAGACGCCGCCGGCCTCCACCGCTGGGCGGAACGCGCCGTGGGCGAGCTATCCCAGCGGCGCGCGGAAATCAACGCGCTCAACGTCTTCCCGGTGCCGGACGCCGACACCGGCTCCAACATGGCGCACACGATGGCCGCGGCGCTGGCCCAGGTCGATCGCGGCGGGGACGTGGCCGAGGCCCTAGCGGTGGGTTCGGTGCGCGGCGCGCGCGGCAACTCCGGGATGGTGTTGTCCCAGGTGCTGCGGGCGGTGGCGGATTCCACGCAGGACTCCGTGGTCGACGCCGTAGTCCTCAACGAGGCCCTGCAGCTGGCCGTCAAGCTGGTCACCGCGGCCATCGCGGACCCGGTCGAGGGCACTGTGGTCACGGTGCTGCGCGCCGCCGCGGCGGCCTCGGAGCAGCGTTTCGCCGCCGACGGTGAGGTGGGCCTGCACGGGCTGCTCGCCGAAGTCATCGCCGCGGCCCGCGATGCCTTAGAGCGCACGCCCTCCCAGCTGCCGGCGCTGCGGGAGGCCGGGGTGGTTGACGCCGGGGGAGCAGGCCTGGTTATTTTGCTCGAGTGCCTCATGGCCGAACTCGCAGGCGATGCCGTCCCGGAGGCCGCCGAGGTGCCCGAGCCCACCGCGGAGCTGGAGGTCTTGTTCTATTTCACCGGCGACGTCGACGCCCTGGCGGCGGAGCTGGCGCCGATGGGCAACTCCCTGGTCATCGCCCGCGAAGGCCGCGAAGGCCCCGATGGCCGCGATGGTACCGAAGGCGCGCGCGTGCACATCCACTCCGCCCAGGCCGGGGCGGTCATTGAGCGGGCCTTTGCCCGCGGTGCGGTCTCGGATTTGCGCCTGGAGATCCTGCCCGCCCCGCCCGCGGGGACGCAGACCACGGACTCGGGCCGGGCAAGCCGGCGCGTCTTTGCTATCGCGCCGGCGGGACCTGTGGCCGAGCTCTTTGCCGCCGTGGGCGCCCAGGTAGTAGACCCGGCGGCCGGGCGCGTGGACGCCGCCGCGGGCGACATCGTGGTGCTCAACGGCGCGGACTGCGACGCGGGCCCGGCGCGCGTGGTGCCTACCCAGTCCCTGGTGGCGGGCGTGGCGGCCATCTCCGTCTACGAGCCTGCCAACCCGGACGCGGACGCCGTGGTGGCGGCCATGAGTGATGCCGCGGCATCGATGCGCGTGGCCCGCCCGCCGGCCAACTCGCTCGACGCCATCGTGTTATCCGCCCGCAAACTCCTGGCCGAGGGCGGCGAGCAGGTGACCATTTTGACTCCGCTGGAGGTCGACTCCGCGGCCTTGACCGCCCGCCTGGGCGTGGAGACCATGGTCATGCAGGTTCCCGGCCTCGATACCGAGATCGGGGTGGAATAGCTCGTGTTGGGGTGGCGCGATCAACGCCCGCTGGGGGTGGTGTTGCCCAAGGCCGCCGCCGACCTCCTCCACCGGGAGCTGGGCTTTGATACCTGCGGGGACCTGCTCGCGCACTACCCGCGCGACTACGTCCGCCACGGCACCGACGTGCTGCTGGGGCATGCCGCGGAGGGAGACATCGTCACCGTCTCCGGCGCAGTCGCCGACATCTCGCAGCGCTACACCAAGCGCGGCCAGCCCTGGTGCGTCATCAAGCTTGACCGCGGGGTGGAGGCCAGCTTCTTCGGCCAGCCCTGGGTGGGCAAGGTCCTGCGGGTAGGCGATCGCATCCTGCTGTCCGGCAAGCTCAAGTTCTTCCGCCAGACCCCGCAGCTGCAGTCGCCCTCCCTCATCCCGCTCGACGGCGGCACGCGTTTTAAAGGCACCGGCGCGATGAAAGACCTGGCGGCCTTCGGCGGGCCGGAGGAGCTGCTGGAATCCAGGCCCTGGATCCCGGTCTACCCGGCCACGGCCAAGGCCACGAGCTGGTTTATCATGGGCGCGGTCCACCAGGTGTTAGCCAGCCTGGCAGAGATCCCCGAGCCGCTCGACTATGAGCTGCCCATCTCCTATGACCAGGCGCTGCGCCAAGTCCACGAGCCCGGCCCAGAGGGCCCTTACCTGGGTATCCACCGGCTCAAGTACAACGAGGCCCTTACCGTGGGCCTGGTCATGGCCCTGCGCCGCAGGTACACCCAGCAGTTTCAGGCCCCGGCCCTGCCCGCCGTAGCGGACGGCTACCGCGCGGGTCTGCTCGACTCACTGCCTTATGAGCTCACCGCGGGCCAGTCCCGCGTTGTCGAGGAGTTATCCGCCGATATTTCCGGCACCGTGCCCATGCAGCGCCTGCTCCAGGGCGAGGTCGGCTCCGGCAAGACGGTCGTGGCGCTGGTGGCCATGCTCCAGGCTGTCGATGCCGGCCGCCAGGCCGCCCTCCTGGCCCCCACCGAGGTCTTAGCCAGCCAGCACGCCGCCTCCATGTCCGAGCTTGTGCCCGCCGGCGTCAAGGTAGCACTGCTGACCGGGTCGATGAAGACAGCCGCAAAACGCCAGGCGCTGCTCGACATCGTCAGCGGGGATGCCGACATCGTCATCGGCACGCACGCGCTTATCCAGGACACCGTGGAGTTCTTCGACCTAGGCCTGGTCGTGGTGGACGAACAGCACCGCTTCGGCGTGGAGCAGCGCGATAGCCTGCGCACCAAGACCCGTGATGGCCTGCACCCGCACACCTTGGTCATGACGGCCACGCCCATCCCGCGCACGATCGCCATGACCGTGTTCGGAGACTTGGAGGTCTCCACCCTCAAGGAGCTGCCCGGCGGGCGCAAGCCCATCCAGAGTTTCGTCGTTCCCGCCGGAAACGAGACCTGGGTCGCGCGCACCTGGGAGCGGATCCGCGAGGAGGTCGCCGCGGGAAGGCAGGCCTACGTGGTAGCCCCGCGCATCAGCGGTGAAGGTGGGGTGGAGGAGCTGGCCGCGGAGCTGGAGTCAGGGCCCCTGCGAGGGCTGCGCGTGGGCCTTTTGCACGGCAAGCTGCCGGACAAGGACGCGGTCATGCAGGCCTTCGCCCGCCACGAGCTGGACGTGGTGGTCTCCACCACGGTCATCGAGGTCGGCGTGGACGTGCCCAACGCGACGGTCATGGTCATCATGGAGACCGAGCACTTCGGCGTGTCCCAGCTGCACCAGCTGCGCGGGCGCGTCGGCCGCGGTGGCAATGCCTCCCTGTGCCTATTCCACACCACCGCCCAGCCGGGCTCTTCTTCCTACCAGCGGCTCGAGGACGTTGCGGCCACCTCCTCCGGGTTTAAGCTGGCCGAGTTGGATCTCAGCAACCGCGAGGAAGGCGACATCCTGGGCACCTTCCAGTCCGGCAGCAAGCGCACCCTGCGCCTGCTCAACTTGCTAGGGGACGCCGAGACCATCTCCCGCGCGCATGCCGATGCCGCCGGCCTGGTCGCGCGCAACCCGCAGCTGGCCCAGGCGCTGGTGGCCGAGCTGAGCGAGACCGAGCAGGAGTTCCTCGACAAGAACTAGCCGCGCGCGCATCACGCGTGCGCTGCGAGCTCAGTGCAAGCGGGCGCCGAATGTGGGCCGTTATCGTCCGGGCGGCGGGGGCGGCCGATAAACTAGGCCCTTATGAACATTTGTGCGCCCTTTGCCGGTATCGTTCGCTATCACGTGGAGGCGGGTCAGGAGGTCGCCACCGGGCAGGCGATTGCCACGGTGGAGGCCACCAAGTTGGAGACCCCCGTGGTTGCCCCCGGCCCGGGCGTGGTCGAGCGGGTGTGCACCGCAGACTTCGCCGATGTCCTAGGCGGCGACGTCCTCGCCGTCCTTTCCGTCTTAGCCGCGCCCGCCCAGTAGCCCCGCGGGCCGCAACAAGTTAAGGAGCAGAATTTCACCATGACCCGAATCATCGCCGGCGAGGCCCGCGGCCGTCGCCTCGAGGTGCCGCAGGAAGGCACCCGGCCCACCTCCGACCGCGCCCGCGAGGGCCTGTTTTCCTCGCTGACCATGCGCTGGAGCTTCGGCGGATCCAAGGTACTAGACCTCTTCGCCGGCTCCGGGGCACTGGGCCTGGAGGCTGCCAGCCGCGGGGCCGAGGAAGTCGTCATGGTCGAATCCAACCCGGCGGCCGTGCGCGTCATCGAGCGCAACCTGCAGGTGGTCGGCCACCCGCGCGCCAGCGTGCGCACGGCCAAGGCCTCCGCCTACCTGGCCGCCGCCCCGCGCGGCTACTTCGACCTCGTACTCGCAGACC
>CAVFKS010000100.1:0-7305 GCA_963623015.1 Clostridia bacterium | reverse complement strand
TTGAAGCGTCCTGGGTTTAGTTCCGCTTCTTTTATGGCCCTGTGTTGATGGGCTGGGTGAGATAATACTCGGTTTCTACTTCCTGTGGGGTGGCGTAGTCCAAGGCTTCGTGAAGGCGCTTGGTGTTCCACCAATGCACCCACCGCAAGGTGGCGAGCTCGACTTGGCCGACAGACGTCCACGGACCTTGAGCATGAATCAGTTCCGCCTTGTAGAGACCGTTGACCGTCTCCGCCAGCGCGTTGTCATAGGAATCGCCGACGGTGCCGACACTCGGCCGGATTCCGGCTTCAGCTAAAGCGGCGGAGTACTTCAATGACACGTACTGGCTCCCCCGATCACTGTGGTGTACCAGCTGATCGCCATGGATTCGACCGGCAGTTGTTAAGGCATGCTCCAAAGCCTCCATCGGTAGCGCATCGGTGCGCATCGTCGAGCGTGTAGCAACACCGACTATTGTGCGGCTGTAGACGTCGGTGACAAACGCAGTATATGCAAAGCCTGACAGGGTGCGAACGTAGGTAATGTCGGCTACCCAAAGCCGTCCAGGTGCGGTTGCTCGGAAGTTTCGCTCGACCAAGTCCGGGCGATGATCCGGTGTCTTCGCACTGATCGTGGTTTTCGGGATTCGTCCCCGCCTGCGGCCGGAAACACCTGCAAGCTTCATAAGACGTGCAGTCTTATCACGGCCGATATGAAAGCCCTCACGGTTCATCGCGTGCCACATTGTGCGGATGCCGTAGACCGAGAAGTTTTCCGCATGCACGCGTTGAATCTCTGGGATAAGCAGGCTATCGCTTAAAGCCCTCGCGCTCGGGACACGAGTAGTGGCTTTACGGTAGCCGCGGGAAGTGATGAATCCACGATCTGCTTGTTTTACAACACGGCAGATGGCCTCGACCCCAAACTGATCTTTGTGCGCGTCGATGTAGGAGATCATTTGGTCGTGGGTCGGTCGAGTTCCGCCGCGAAAAAAGCCGAGGCAGTCTTGAGGATTCCGTTGGCTCGTTTCAACTCGCGGTTTTCCCGCCGCAGCCGCTTGAGTTCTTCTTCCATAGTTTCACCACCTGAAGGTGATGCCTGCTCATCGGCTGCGATGCTGTCGCGGTACCAAGCGCGCAACGTGTGGTGGGACACGCCAAGAAGCTCTCCGACTTCCTCGTAAGCGCGTTGCCGTGAGCACGACTCCAAACGGATCATCTCAACGACTTGATGAACCGCCTTCTCCCTGAATTCGACGGAATACTTTCTAGGCATAGTGCCAATCCTTCCTTAGCAGAGGTAGGAACTAAACCCAGGACGCTTCAAAGAGGGTGCCGACTAAACGAGGGAAACCTCATGCCCTTATCCCGGTTGGCATTGGAGTTGCGGTGCTCGGCTGTGGGCTTAGCGAGCCAGTGCGGTCTCCCAGAATCCGGCTGCCGCCAGCATGCAGGCCGCGCCGAAGAAGACCTGGCCTTCTTCCGGGACCTTCCCAGTCAGCAGCAGCGGGAGGTTGCCCGCCGGGGTGGCCAGGGTAGCGACCACGAATTCGTTGCCGGTCAGCTGGTTGGTGCGCTCCTGCGCGCTGCGGATGACCCCGCCGACACGGGCAAAGGGGTTGACGTTGCCCGGGTGGAAGTCGCGGTAGAAGCGCTCGGTCGACGGCGAATAGAGCATGGACGGCTCGGCGGCATCGTAGGCGTCCTGAGACTCGCGCCAGTCCTCCACCGAGTCGTACAACGTGTAATCGGTGCCGGCCGCGGCCATGCGCAGCTCGGTGGCGCGCAGCTTGCGCCCGCCCGCGGGATTGCCGGCGGGCAGGGCGAAGGCCTCGTCCGAGGCGGCGGCGAACTGGTTGAAGACTTCCCCGTCGCCGGCGCGGCGCAGCTCCACCAGTGAAAGGTAGGGGCTTACGCGGTAAGTGGACGCGTCGACCGTGTTGTCGGAGCGGAAGCCCGGCAGGGTGGCCCACTCGCCTTCGTACTGCAGTGCGGTCATGCGCGCGCCGGACGGATCCTGGTAGGTCATGGCGGCGTCGAAGCCGTCCACCGGGATTGTCCGCTGCCCCGGGGCTTCCTGGATGAGCTCCAGCAGCTCGTCGAAATCACCGAATTCGAAGCCCAGCGCGGCATAGACCCGGGCCATGGCCTCCTCGCGCATTAGAGCTCCACCACCGTGCGGCCGTGGCGGGTGCCGGCCAGCAGGGCCTCGCCCGCGGCGGCGACGTCACCGATGCCGATGGTCGTCGTCAGGCTATCGAGGATCGCGGCGGGCAGCTTGTCCGCCAGCAGGTTCCAGGCGCGCTGACGGTAGTCCAGCGGGGCATCGACCGAGTTCACTCCGGCCAGGATGACGTTGCGCAGGATGAACGGCAGCACGGTGGTCTCCAGCTTGGGGCTGGCGGCCATGCCCGTGGAGGCAACCACGCCGCCCCAGGTCACCTGCGCCAAAGTATTTGCCAGCACGTGGGAGCCGGCGGTATCCACCGCGCCGGCGAAGCGGGCCTTTTGCAGCGGCTTGCCGGCTTCCGCAAATTCCGCGCGGTCCAGCACCTCGTCCGCGCCGAGGGTGCGCAGGTAGTCGCCGTGTTCGTCCACGCGGCCGGTCAGGCCGGTGACGGAAAAGCCCAGTTGCTTGAGCAGTACGACTGCGATGGAGCCCACCCCGCCGGTAGCGCCGGTGACCAGAACCCGCGGCGCATCCTCGGGGGAAAGCCCGTGATCTAGCAGGGAGTTCACGCAAAGCGCGGCCGTGTAGCCGGCCGTGCCGATGGCCGCGCCCTGCGCCGGGCTGAAGGCCTCCGGGATAGCGACGGTCGCCTCGGCGCGCACGCGCTGGCGGTCGGTGTAGCCGCCGTGACGGAACTCGCCTAGGCCGTCGCCGTTGCAGATGACCTTGTCGCCCGGGTTAAAACGCTCTGAGTCTGACTCTTCCACGGTGCCGACGACGTCGATGCCGGGAACCAGCGGGTTGACGCGCATCACGCCCTTGTCGCCATTGAGGGCCATGGCGTCCTTGTAGTTCAGAGAGGAGTGACTGACTGCGACTACGACGTCACCTTCGGTGTTGACCGAGCTCGGCTCGGAGGCCTGCGAGTGTTGGACGGAGCCGTCATCGTGGCGAGTTACCCAAATAGTCATGTCCGCCATGTTATGCGTCCCACGGCTAACCTGCATTGTTAGAACGACCACCCTCGGCAAGGAGCCAGGTTTCTGCCAGTGTCTCCCCTCCCGATTAGCAGGGCGGACGGCTACGGTAGAGGGCATGTCAGTCAATTACCGCCTCGCTACTGCCGAGCCGACCGCCGCTCGCCCGCGCCCTGCTGGGCGTGGGCGGACAGCCTGCGGCTTTGCCGTCATTCTGGCGATGGTGGGGTTGGTGACTCTGGCCAAGCCGTGGATTGAAATCCCAGGTCTCATCAACGGATCGGCCCACGCGATCCGCAGCCTGGATCTGCAGTTCCTGGATGGCTGGGAGACCCCGCCCGTCTGGTACGGGCCGTACACCAATACTTTCGGCAATATCTTGCTATTCGTGCCGGTGGGCGCCGCTTTCTACGCGCTGACTCGTGGCACCGGCCGCACGGTGCTTCTGGGCCTGGCCACCAGCCTGAGCATCGAGGTCATCCAGTATATTTTCGCGCTCGGCTACAGCGACGTTGACGATCTGCTGTTTAACACGATCGGGGCGGCGGTCGGCGGCATCTGGTTCGCCCGCTGCGACCACGCGGCCCGGACCCGCCTGTTGCGGCGCCTGACACTGATAGCCGCCGTCGTCGCCGCATTAATGCTCGCGGCTTTGGGCTATACCGTCTGGCGCGGCTAGGCGCGGACGATTGTGTGGACCGCGGCGGCAGTCTGCTTGGCGTACGGCGAAACCCCCGTGATGGTGGCCGAACCGGGGCCGGTCCAGCTGCCGTAGCCCACCAGGAAAAGGCCAGATACCTGGGCCCTGCCGTCGGTGACTAGGCGCCGGACAGGGCCGAGGGCCGGGCGGAAGCCCGTGCACCAGATGAGGTGGTCGTGGTCCAGCTCGTCCAGCCGCTCGAAGATAGGTTGGGCGATAAGGCGCCCGGCATCGCGCGCCGTCTTGACCGGCGGGACCATGACGATATCGCCAAGTAAAGACTCCGAACCGGGGTCGGGGCGACCCGCCTGCTGGGCTAGCAGCCGCGCGCGACTGCGGTGGAAGAGGTCGCGGCCGTCGATGTCGTCCGGCATCCAGCGCGGAGCGCGGTGCGTAAACCAGTCCACCTCGGTCGCGGTATCCAGTAAGTCCGCGGCAATCTGGGCGCCGGAATTGGCTCCACCCACCACGGCCACGCGCGTGCCGGCAAAGCGGGAGGCACCCGGGTACCAGGCCGAGTGCCACTGCTCGCCGCGGAAGTGCCCGGGGTAAAACGGGATAAACGGGCTGGACCATGTGCCGGTCGCGGCCACGACGGTGCGGGCGGCAACCGTCGGGGCATCGCCGCCGCGGAGGGCTACCACGAAATGGTCCTTGCCGCCCAGACCGTGGCTATCTACGTGGCTTGCGCTGTGGTGGTCGACCCGCGTGACGGTGACCGGGCGGTTGACCGGCAGGTCGTAGCGCTTTTCGTAGGCGCGCAGGTAGTCCACCACGTGACTGGCGGGCGGGTAGCCGGGGTAGGCGGGCATCGGCATGCCCGGCAGGTTCGAGGCCGTCGCCGGGCTGAACAGGCGCAGCGAATCCCAGGTGTGCCGCCAGGCCCCGCCCGGCGCGGGCTCTGCGTCGATGATTCGGAAGTTCAGGCCCCGCTTGCGCAAGTAGTAGCCGCAGGCGAGCCCGGATTGGCCGCCGCCGATGACGAGGCAGTCCAGCATTAGATCAGCTTCAATTCCTGTGCCCGGTGGATGGCCGCAGTGCGGGTGTCCACGCCCAGCTTCTGGTAGATGTGAATCAGGTGCGTTTTGACCGTCGCCACGGAGATAAACAGCTGGCTGGCCAGCTCCTTGTTGGACACGCCCGTGGACAGGGCGCGCAGGATCTCAATTTCCCGGGCCGAGAGCGCCTGCTCCCCGCGGCCGAGCCGATCGGCGAGCATACCGGCGACCTCAGGAGACAGGGTCCGGCGGCCGGAGGCCGTGTCCAGCACCGCCTGGTGGAGCTCTTCTTCGGGTGAGTCCTTCAGCAAGTAGCCGCGGGCGCCGGCTTCCAAGGCAGCGACGATATCGGCTTCCGTGTCGTAGGTGGTCAGGATGAGCACCGGCGGCCCGCTGCGTTCCACCACCCGCTGGGTGGCCGTGATGCCGTCCACCCCGGGCATCTGAATATCGCAGACAATGACGTCGACCTGCGGATCTAAGTCATCGACCGCGGAGCCGTCTGCGCCCTCGGCTACGACCTCGATGTCGTCGAAGCTGTTTAGGATGGCGCGCAGGCCCGCGCGGACCACGGGGTGATCATCAATCAGCATCACTGCCACCATGGCGCTCCTCCTTGTGTATGTAATAGTCTGTCTGGTCCCGGGCCGTTCCTACTTTGTTTCCCTTCCCGCTTGACCGGAGTCGGAGCCGGGAACCCGGTCGGGGCGCCGGGACTCTGGAGCGTGCTGGCTGGTTAAGGGAATGCTGACCGCCAAGGCGGTACCGGCTGCTCCTGTGGATTCTAGGCTCAGGCTACCTCCTAAGTCCTCCACGCGGCGGGCGAGTCCGCGCAGCCCGTAGCCGAAGTGCCCGTCCGCGCCGTCGCCGTTATCGACGACGTCGACGGTCACCGCGTCCTTAAACAGCCCCAGGGTGACTACGGCGCGGGAGGCGTGGGCGTGCTTGACCACGTTGTTAAGGCCCTCTTGCACACAGCGTAGGGCGGCGGAGTAAACCGGCTCCGGCAACGCCGCGGCCGGGCCGTGGGTGTGTAGTTCAAAGGTGGTGGGCTCCCCCAGCGCCTTGCCGCGGCGCCGCATCCGCGCCAGCACCTCGGCCGCGGCCTCTGGGAGAGGGCGGGGGGCATCCGCCGCCGTCAAATCCCGTACGAAGCGCCGGGCTTCGGCTAGGTTGTCACGCGCCACGGACTCGATGGTTGACAGGCCCTCTTGGGCGCTGTCCGGGGCCTGCGTGCGGGTGGCGCGGGCCAGCAGCACGATGGAGTTCAACCCCTGGGCAACGGTGTCGTGGATTTCGCGGGACAGGCGCTCCCGCTCCTCCAGCCGCCCGGCCTGGTGCTCTGCGGCGGCGAGCTCCTCGCGCGTGGCACGGAGCTGTTCGGCTACTTTCCGATGGTGGTCCGCCTCCCGTGCCAAGGCCCGGTACGAGTAGTAAATGGCCACCGCGAACAGGGTGCCGATAGCCGGCCCGATGGCCGCGGCCACCGTCCAATCCGCCGGGTGGAGCCAGGCCGGTACGAAGGCCGCCACCGCCCAGGCGCCGGCCACGGCCACAAGGCCGGGCAGGGTGGGCAGTAGGTGCAGGTACAAAAAGGCCAACGGGAATTCGAGCCACAAAAAGTCCGGGGTGTGCACGACCAACCCGAGCCACAGGACCGTGACCAGCGCCAACCAGCCATAGCGGGTGGTACTGTGCAGCGGTACCCCACGCTTTTCCTGCCAGGTACCGGCGACGTAAACCACGGCCAACACCCCTGCCAACAGGACGGCCCGATAGTCCAATCGCCCGTCCACGCCGGCGCGCAGCACACCAAAGCCCAGCAGGAAAGCGAACATGACGTGCAGGCCCACGCGCAGCCCACTCAATACGGAGTCGAAACCAAACTTCACAGCGATCCACGCTAGTCCGGCGGGAGGTTGATTTTCATCAACCAGTCGGTTGACTGGCAAATCAACCGCCGCCCTGATTACTTTCTGAGCCGGGCAAATCATGATGAAAATATGTTCTTAGCACTTCGAGATATCGTTTACGCCCGCGGCCGGTTCGCGCTGATGACCGCCGTCGTCGGGCTGATTACCCTATTGCTCGTCATGCTCAGCGGACTCACCGGCGGCCTCAGCAAGCAAAACACCTCCGCTTTGGAGGCGCTCGACCCGGCCGGCGTGGTCTTCAGCAGCGACGAGCCCTCCTTCAGCGACTCTCAGATCGACCGAGACTTTGCCGCCGACTACCCCGGTTCCACTGCCTTGGGCGTAAGCCAGACCCGGATCGCCTCCGGCGACGAGGCCGGAACCGTCGCGGTGCTGGGTCTTCCGGAAGGCAGCCTCGTCCCCGGCACCGAAACCCCGGTCAAATCCGGGCAGCTGCAGCTGTCCGAGACGGCCGCGGAAGACGTTGCCGCTTCCGCCGGGGAGATGCTCCAGGTAGGCGGCGAGGATGCCCGAGTCGCCGGCACCGTCCCGGATGAGTTCTACTC
>CAVFKS010000099.1:0-7365 GCA_963623015.1 Clostridia bacterium | reverse complement strand
TTTCGACGATGGCCGCTTCACCCGGCCAGGGGGCACCCAGGAATTTAACAAAGCCGTCCGTGAGGGCCTCGAACCCGCCCTCGCCGTCGTTAATATCAACAGGACCGGTGTAGGTTGCTTCATTCTCATTAATGCTAGACACGTTGTCCCGTCACCTCCGCTTCTACAAATATTTTACCGTCTTTGGTGTATGTACGCGTGACTTTAAATGTGGTTTGACGCCCCAAAACCATTTCTCTTTCAATGCCATAATGGCTAATGTAGATTGAGGTTGCCCTCACCTAGTGGACGCCGAGTTGGTACAGACCTTTTAGCCACTGAGGGCGTCATATTGGTTGTGCGCGGGGCAATATTTATAGGTATTTATCGAAGTGCCCGAGGTACACTGTGGCCGATTAGTTGATGGCTTTTCCTATTGAGGATTCTTGAGGGTTTCTTGATTCTGTCTCTTGTTCCAGAAGTACCTTCTGATAAGAAATACCGGCAGTACAAGTACAAAATAGAAGGCCATAAACTCCACTGTGTAAAGAACAACGCCGTCAGAAGTCACTTCAGACAACGGAACCCCTTCCACATTTGGCGATGAAACGCCTCGCCAGCCAGTTAATTGGCTTGTGTAGAAACTAGCTATCACCATCAATGGGAGTACAAGCAAAGAAAACCACCACGGCGGGACCCACGGTCTTCCGCTTTTATCACTTCTATGTAGAGCGCCACCGAATCCCATTTGTCTAAGCCTCCTTAAAGCTGTTCGCTAAGGGCGCAGGACCACGCATAAGGTGCGAGCTTGCTACCCAATCTACCGAACCACCGAGAGCGCTAATGCCATAATCTAGCGCTGCCGTGGCGCCGTTTTAGGCTGCCACGTGAACGGCCGTCGAGTGCGCGTCGGTTTTGCTTCGGCGCGAAGCCTCAAGCTGGAGTACGGAAGTTCAGGTGGCCACGGCGTCCAAGGGTAAGATCGAGGCCGCTATGGAAATCACGCTCGCAACCTTTTCTTCCCGTCCCGCTACTACCCCGCGGGGCATGGTCTTCGACAATGCGTGGGTGCCCGCACCCCAGTATGCGGCCACGCGCAATTCCACGCTAACCGGCCAATACCCGCAGCGGGAGGCCGCAACGCGGATTACGGACGTCTTCCGCGAGGCCGGCTGGTACGTCACCGAGGGAATGGAGTCCTGCCCCACCGGCGGCAACACCTTCCGCTTGCTCGAGGAGCCGGCCTCCCTGGAGGTCGAAGGCATCGTGGCCACGGCGGTGCTCACCGATCCGTGCCAGCTGACCGTCTACTGGCCGGGTGTGGCCGAGGAGGGCCACTCCCGCGAGCTGGTCTCCCCCATGGATCTGGCGCCGACGCTGGCGGCCATCGCCGGGCTGGATGTGCGCCCGAACGCGCAGCTATCCTTCGATGGGCTCAACCTCGTGCCGGTGCTGCGCTATGGCGCCGATGGCCACGCCGCCTTGTTCTTCGACAACGGCATCCGTACCCAGGATGCCTGGCTCATCGACGGCGAGTGCTCCAATGAAGAGCGCCGCGGCGATCTCCAGCAGGAATGGGAGCTCTGGCGCGGCTTCATGGGCTACGGCCCCTTGCAGTAGCCCGGGCTCAGCGGCCCGGGTTTAGCTGTGTTGGCCCAGTAGCTCGACGCTGGCTTAGAGGGCATGGTTTAGTAACCCTGGGGCATCACGAACCACAGCACCAAGTAGACCAGGATGCCGGAAAAGCCCAGGAGGGTGGCCACCGCGAACGCCAGGCGCACGAGGGTGGCATCCACGTTGTAGGTCTCAGCGATGCCGCCGCACACACCGGCCAGGAAGCGGTCATTGGTGGAGCGGGCAAGGCGCTTGTCGTTCATTGGGGTCTCCTTCATTGGTATTTCTGGTTGACACTGTCCATTGTCCACCACCTAGCGGGCGGGCGCATCGGGGATGACCCTGAGGTCATACCCGGATCTTTTTGCCCCTGTCCCCTTAGGCGCCGCCGAGACTTAGGACAGCGAGGCGATGAGTTTCTGGATGTGCGCGTCCAAGTCGTCGATGATGGCGTGGATCTCCTCGGCCGACTTGCCCTCCGGATCCGCGATGTCCCAGGACTCGTAGCGGTGGCCGGGCAGGTGCGGGCGGTCAGCGACGCCCAGCAGCACGATGACGTCGGAGCGGTGAACCGTGCGCGCGACCAGCTGCTTCTGGTAGAGGTAGCGGGTCTCGATGCCGCGTTCCTTCAGCGCGGCGAGCACCTGCGGGTCGATGCCCTCCCCCTCCGGGGCCAGGCCCACGCTGCGGGAGAAGATTCCCTCGCCGTTGTGGTGGCGCAGCAGCGCCGAGGCGATCTGGGAGCGGCCGGTGTTGCGCTGGTCCACGAATAAGACCTCGCGGCGGGCCTCGATCGGCTTGCCCTCGGAGTCGGCTTCGAGGCGCTCGGAGGCCTCGCGCTCTACTATGATGGGCAAAAAGTCCGGCACCTTAGCGTCCTGGTTTTCTGCGATGACGGCGTCGAGCACCTCGTCGATGCGCTCGGGCGCACACACGGAATCGTAGCGGCGGTGCAAGTCCTCGCGGACGATGTCGAAACGGGGCGTGAACATGGGAGATAGCCTTTCTTTTACCTCTCGTTAACCTAGATTTGACCCTAGCGGAACCCCTCCCCTACCGCCACCTGAGGCGGACTCGTTTACGCTGGACTGCAACCGCGGAAGATACTCTCCCGCCGAAGAAAGGAAAGCCATGGCGCTACCCGCCCCCTCCCGCACCTCCTTCGCGCTGATTACCGGCGCCTCCCAGGGCATCGGCGCGGCCATCGCCCGAGAGCTCGCCGCCCAGGGCTACAACACCATCCTGGTAGCCCGTCGCGAGCAGGTCCTCGAGTCCGTCGCCGCAGACCTGCGCGCCCGGGGTACCGAATCCGTCGTCGTCGCCGCCGACCTGGCCACCGAGGAAGGCGTCGACCGAGTGCTGGGGGCCATGGCAGACCGCGAGGTGACCATCGTGGTCAACTCCGCGGGCATCGCCAGTTTTGGCAAGTTTATGGACCAGGACTTCGGCTACGAGCGCGACCAGTTCGCCATCAACGCCACGGCCGTCCACCGCATCACCCGCGCAGCCTTAGACCAGATGCTGCCGCGCAAGTCTGGCGCGTTGTGCAACGTCGGCTCCGCCGCCGGCAATATCCCTATCCCCAACAACGCCACCTATGTCTTCACCAAGGCCGGCGTCAACGCCTTTACCGAGGCCCTTCACTACGAGCTCAAGGGCAGCGGCGTTACCTGCACCCTGCTGGCCCCCGGCCCGGTGCGCGATGAGGTGGTCGAAGACCCGTCCATCGTCGACCGCGTGGTCCCGGACTTTTTGTGGACCACCTACGCCTCCTGCGCGCGCGAGACCCTCGATGCCATGGCCAAGAACCAGCGCCGCGTGGTCCCCGGCCCCCTGTCGAAGGCCATGAATTTCCTGGGCCAGGTGCTGCCCACCCCGCTCATCGCCCCGCTAGTGGGCAAGTTCTATTCCCAGATGGCCTAAGAGCCCTCCGATGCCCCTCCCGCGCGGGCCCAGCCCGCAGCGGGTCACTAGACTGGTGGGCATGACTGCCTCCGAAAATAGCGAACAACACCCTTCCTCCCCCGCCGAGCAGCAGATCGACATCGCGGCCAAGAATGACCGCCTGGTATGGATCGATCTGGAGATGACCGGCCTGGACGTCAACCGCCACGTCATCGTGGAGGCTGCGGCCGTCATCACCGACGGCAACCTCAACATCGTCGGCGAAGGCGTAGACCTCATCATCCACGCCACCGAGGAGGAGCTGGCGGAGATGGACGCCTATGTCACCGACATGCACACCGGCAACGGCCTACTGGAGGAAATCCGCGCCTCCACCGTTTCGGTCGCCGAGGCCGAGGACCGGATTCTCGCCCTGGTAGCCGAGCACTGCGACCCCGCCCACCCCGCGCCCCTGGCGGGCAACTCGATTGCCACCGACCGCGGGTTCATCAAGAAATACATGCCGCGACTAGACGCCGCCCTGCACTACCGCATGATTGACGTCTCCACCATCAAGGAGCTCTCCCGCCGCTGGTTCCCGCACGGCTACTTCAACCAGCCGGACAAAGGCATGGCACACCGCGCCCTGGCTGACATCGTGGAATCCATCCGCGAGCTGGACTACTACCGCCGCGCCGTCTTCCTGCCGGGAGAGGGCCCCACGGCCGAGCAAGCGCGCGCCGCAAAAGACCAAGCAACCGCGGCCTACCAGGCGTTTTTATAAATTGAGGAATCTGGGCTACACTAATCATCGCTGCTTTAAGCGGCAATGGTGGCTGTAGTTCAGTTGGTAGAGCACCAGGTTGTGATCCTGGGTGTCGCGGGTTCGAGCCCCGTCAGCCACCCCAGATAATCCCCTGACCTGCACAAACAGGTTGGGGGATTTTTACATTTTCAGCCGCCTACGCCTTAACCTACGCTAAAGACTCCTCTTTTAGGGTAAAGGGTCAAAATGTGTGTCTGGATTCGCTGATTTTTAGATGTTGACCTGCAGACTTCTGGAATGTGTATGCTCCAGGAGCATATATACGGTCCTGAAGCAGTAACTCCACAGTGTGGCGCCCGTTGCGTCCGAGGCGATGGTGGCATTGTTGCCCAATGCCCAAGAATCAACCTCGCTGCCACTGCGGCGGCACCTTGAAACGCAACGGTACGACCAATTCGCGGCCCGACTTGACGGCATGGTGCCCATGGCTCACAACGCCCCGTTTGATGCAAGGATGCTCGTGACCGGAGTTGACCACATTACCCCGCCTGGAGCACCGAATGATGGGGCGTTCTTTGGTTTCGTCGACACTATCGTGTTGGCTAAGCAGCTTGTCGATGTGCCGTCCTGCAAACTGTATTCACTGCTTGAACTTGTCGGCCTGGCCAATCCGAACGCCCACACGGCGATAGCCGACGCCACCGCCACAGGAGTATTGTTTAACAAACTCCTTGAGGGCAAGGCCACCCACGCCCAGTATTCGCAACTTCCGTAGCACCCGCCACTGCCCCGCCGCTAACGCTCACTACTATCCTCAAGCGCACGGTAGAGGGTAGCGCGGGCAATCCCGAAGGCGCGGGCCACCGATACTTTCGACTCCGCGCCTCAATCACCCAATATTGCCATTGAGAATCACTGGTATTTATGCCACGCTGCGCGGGACCCAGCTTTTAGTTTTATAATTTGCACTACAGAACTATCATGCAGGGGCGAAATGCAGGTTTCACAGTTAATTTAAGGGGCTTGACTTGAAGCTTAATTTAAAAATAGGGGGCCGAGTTGCGGCAGCCGCGTTTGTTGCCTTAGGGGCTGTTTCAATTACAGTACCGTCCGCTTTTGCTACTGAACAATCTAATGAAACGGTCGATATTGTCAGTAATGCTGCAGGCAAACAGGTCACGCCAGAAATTGCGGCCAGTTTGGAAGAATGGGCAGATTCGCAGAATCTTGACCTAGATGCCGAGTTTCAAGAAGATCCGGTAACTACTTCCACCGAAGCTCAAGACCCCCTTACAGATAAGCACATTATTATGTTCAATCGGGCGGGCATTGAACCCCCACCAGGTTATGAATATAACCCCTCAAAGGGAAGTTTGAACGATTATTGCACGAAATCTCCGGATCAATTCCCCGCCCCTGGAGATAATGCTGATTTCTCAGGGGCATGTGCAAAGCATGATATGTGTTATGGCGCTAATCAGGATCCGAAGAAGCGGGTAGATTGCAATATTCAGCTCAACAAGGACATGGTGCATATCTGTAAGAGCGTATATCCAAATGCAGCAGACCCACGCCGGGGAGGCTGTCTTGCTACTGCTGGTACCTATTTTGCTGCGGTCACAGCCGCGCACCCTAGCCAATGGAATCCCACGATCTTGGGATAACGGAAGCTGAGAGAGAAGCTATATGGGAAACGGAAAAATTCGCCCACTATGGGCTGAGCTAATCGCTGCTGTAACGGGAGTGGTCGTTGTTTTTGTTGCTCCCCCTAGGATCGGATGGATCGGAACCGCGCTTATTGCGCTATCGGCAGTTTCCGCCATCGTTACCCTTGTGATGTCAAAGCAACCCTCAAAGATTCAAATTATTGGACTGATCATCGGTGCTTTTGCCGTTGTGGTCGGTCTTTTCGTTGGCATTAACGCCGAGGGGGAAGCGACGATTTTTTCACCTGCCCTCATCTGGTTGGTTGGTGCCGGACTAATGATGTCAACCCTGTTCACACTAGTAACGGGTAATATAAAGAAAAACCTGGACGATCCGCATAAGATTTCAGGAGCCTGAAGTGTCCCAGGTTTTGTGCCGTTTAAGTAGATGGGAAAATCTGGACCATGCCGAGAAAATTTTACCAGGATGCGAAGAACCGGGTGGCCCGTCTTGTTGAAGGTCGCATTTTGGCAGAAAATGTGTCGATACAAGCCGCCTGCGCTCAAATCTGTCGCTCGTGCCTATGGACCAAATACTAAATCTGACGAGTGAGAGTACGGGTGTCGCGGGTTCGAGTCCCGTCAGCCACCCCGAACAGACCGCCGGTCTGAGAATCCCCTCTCAGGCCGGCGGTTTCGCGCGCGGGCCCTGCCCGCCTGGGCTACGCCAGCTGCACCAGCAGTTCCTCGGACCGGGCCCGGCCAGCGCGATCGGGCATATCCCCGGTGATGAGGAACTCCTCCACGCCCAGGCGCTGCGCGATGTCATGAAGGCGCTCCGAGACGTCCTGCGGGGTGCCCCAGACCCCGTTGGCCAGGATCTGTTCCATCCGCTGTTGCTGTTGGGAGGTCAGCTGGTGCAGGTCCGGGTCGGGGTCGAGGGACAGGAAGACGCCAGTGGACTGCGAGACGGCCTGGGCGTAAGCCTCGGGCAACAGCAGCTTACGGGCGGCATCGGCGGTGTCAGCCATCGCGATATTGAGCGAGGAGATGATGCGCGGTACGTCGCCGGCGACGCGTTCGGTGAAATGGTGCCGGTAGGCCTCCGCGGCCTTGGCCTGAATGTCCACCGGCCCACCCAGGATGACGCCCAAGCCCAACCGGGCGGCGGTGATTGCCGAGCGATAGCCGGCCAGGACCCACAGCGGCGTGCCGGCGTAGGCAGGACGTACTTTGACCGGGGCGTCGCCTGCCAGAATGCGCACGAGCTCGCCCAGATCCGCGCCGTAGCGGGCCTTAAGCTCCTTCGGATCCCCCTGTCGCAAGGCCGCGCGCACCGGCTTAGTAAAGCCCACCGAGCCGCCGATGCCGGCGTCGATGCGGCCAGGGAAAAGCGCCTCTAGACCGGTAATCATCTCCGCGACTAGGAACGGCGGGTGGTTGGGCAACATGATGCCCGCGGTCCCAACCCGGATG
>CAVFKS010000098.1:0-7407 GCA_963623015.1 Clostridia bacterium | reverse complement strand
AATTTTGTAGCGCCTGATGTCTTTGAAGCCGAGACTTCGGCTATACTGACCAAAGCAGCATAGCTAACCCCCGACGTGTCCACTTTTCGGGGGTCGGGCCCAGCGTGTCAAGTTGTTTATGCGCACCGGCACAAGCTCCCACCCGGGCAACAGATACACCACACTAACGGACGCAACCGAATTCTGGCGGAGTGAACACGAAAGGATTACGTCATGACCTCCCCTACCCCCTATGAGTCGAACCCATACTCGGCAGCTGCCCCGGCGCCTGCACCCCAGCCTCAGAAGAAGAAGCGCACTTGGCTAAAAGTCCTCATTGCGATTTTCGCTGTAATCGTTATCGCGGTAGTGGCTCTCTTTGCCTGGGGTTGGCGGACGGCGACCGCAATGGAAACCACCGCCGTCGAAACCTGCAAGGAAGACGTGCTCGCTCATGCAAAGTATCCAGGAGGCGTCACATTCGTTGATGACCCTGCTGATTCTTTCACCGTGACGGACGACGAACAGGGACTGAGGGTTTACACCCTTTTCGGTGACGTCGATTTCCCTAACGCTTTCGGCACACCTAACCGCGGCACCTACACGTGTGTGGTCAAGTTCGACAGCTCCTATGAGCTCAACCGTCACACTTCCCGCGTAACGGGAATGAACAACTAAAAAGAAAGCCCCTTCTCCCTGGGGTTGCCCGCAAATCGTAGACATGTAGTGAAGCTACCTAATGGTTGGACAGCTATTTCTTTTCTACTGGTGGTTGAACCGGTGCGGTTCGCGAAATAGACGAGACTGACCATCCCCAGGGCGGAATGCCGGCGCCGTCGGTTGTAGACGACTTCAATCCAGTAAGCCACGGCCATGCGCGCGGCATCTCGCTTTTGACAAAACTCATTATCCATCTCGGCTTCAGCCAACTCACGGCGCAGGCGAGCATTCTAAGCACGAAGATTGGCCTCGCTCATCCCATCCAAGGCTCCTTAAGCGGTCACGCTCGAGTTTGCCCATCGGCCTAAAATCCCGGGGGAACACCGATTTCCTTAGGCACATGAGCAATCGGGTGTTCTGATTCGATTATCAGGTTCGCGGCTTCACGCCGATACTCCGGCGTGTACTTCTTGGGCTGATGACTCACAATGAACATCCTCTCCCACGGACACAAGATCCGTACAAATAGGGTGTCCGCTAAACGAGGGTAACCGCAGACGCGGCTGACCTTGTGTTTGTCCGCCGGGGTCAGCTTGTCCATGATTCGCGGGATGGTGGTGTCAACGAGCTCGTCCACCATGGAGCTGCGCCCCGATGCTCGCAAGATAATCCACCCGCGACTGGAGGCGATATCTTCTATCTCGTTGAGCAGGACCGTCCTACCGATACCGCGTGCGCCGCTAATGATGAGGGAGCGGCCCAGGCTTCCCGGTCAGGAGTCAAGCGCAGCCCGGAAGGTATCGAGGACTGCTGTGCGGCCGACCCAAAATAGTGGTGGAACGCCGAAGGTGAGGCGGAAGGGATTCTCGTGCGGGGTCATAGTCTCATCCTTGAGCATGGGGAGATTTGGGAGACTTTTCTGAGGGCGGCGGCCAGAGAGACCAACGATCTCCCTAGTCCTCTATGCGTCTCGTCCAGCGCGGATTGCGGCGACGTCCTGGTTTTCAACGGTGCAGGTAGGGGAAGAACTCATAGTGCTATCGAACGGGAGCTTCTTGACCAGCGTCTGCGCGGCTAGAAGGCTGCACGGCTTGCCAAACTACTGCGCCGATGTGTAGCGAGCAGGCTGCTACAAGGGCGTACCACCAGCCAAAACTGACCGAGATATGCCAGGGCATGGCGTAGCCGACGAAGAGTATGGCGAGGATCGTAATCGTCGTGGTCCCAATGCTTTGAGCAATGGAATGGGGCTTTCTCAAGGCCTTCCATGCGGCCCAGAGCTCCGAAACGGTGATGACGGCGAGCGCTACGGTGAGGAACATGCTTACTCCTTAGGGTGCGAGCTCGTCGAATAGAGCTTGGGCAAGGTCTTCGGTGCCGACGGGGGAATCGTTGTTGGCGAAGACGGCATGTTTGGTTTCCGGATCGATGATGAGCATGGTCGAGTAGCCGTAGGTGCCGCCGTTGTGCCAGTACCCAGCACTGTTCTCGCGGGGAAACTGCCAGCCGTAGTCGATATCGCCGTTCTTCATAAACCACTCCGCGAACTTGGCCATGTCGCTCGCCGTGGAGCGGATCGCTCCCGCGGGTGCGGACCCTTCCATCTCCCAAGGTTCAGCGCGGCGGCCGGAGGCGGTAAGTCCCCGCGGGGCGTCGTCAGGCACTGAGCCTGGCGTCATGAGGTAGGTCTCCATCATGCCGGCCGGCTTGAAGATACGCTCCTTGAGCATCTGTTCATAAGGCTGCCCGGCGGTAGTCTCCACCATATGGCCCAAGAGTCCGTATCCAAGGTTGGAGTAGGACTCTTCGCCGCGGCCTTGCAGCTCAGACTGCGTGGCGACCGCGACGATGTCCTCGGTAGTTTCGCCCTCATAAGGGTTGGACCCGGTAATGGCCGAAATGAGGTCGCTGAAGATATTTGTACTGGCCAGCCGAGGAAGGCCAGAGGTGTGGTCAAGCAGTTCCCTTACAGTGACCTTGGAGACGGGTGCATCGCCAACATCGAGGACCTCGCCCACAGTGGTGTCAGTTCTCAGCTTCCCCTCTTCGACGAGCTGGTGGGCCAGTTCGCCGGTGAACATCTTGGTGACGGAGCCAATTTCGACCTCTGCATGCTCGTCGCTGCCCAGTCCCGCGAAGGTAGCCTTGCCGTCGTGGAGGGTGAAGGCGGTGAGGTTGTGGAAGCCGGACTCTGCGTGCTGTTCCAGCTGCGTGGCTAGGGTTTCGTCGCCCGTCTTGTCTTGTGCCAGCGTAATTCTTTGTGGGCCTGCGACAAGCAGGACGGCGGGAACGGCGATGGCAGTGATGACGGCTAGGACAATTCTGCGCATTAATGATCCTCGCTTGCGGTGATGATGGTGAGCAGGGGAATGACGCGGGGCGGGCGGATGGAGTATTCGCCGCCAGACTTCGCGATCCATCCCGCATGGGTTAGTGCGCTCAAGTGGTGGTAAGCGGTGCCGGTGGAGGAGACGATGTTTTCTTCGACAAGCTCGGCGGCGGTGGCGGGGTCGGCGAGGAGGCGACGGAGGATTTCGCCGCGGACGGGATGAGCCAGCGCGGAGAGACGCTCGAGATTCTCCGCCCAACTCCCATCGGTAACGAAGGTGGTGGGGCGCTGCCATTGATAGGCGTACGAGCGCTTGCCGACGTTTATGTTGCCGCCAAAGATGACGGAACCGTCGGGAAGCTGCTCGTTGGGTGCAAGGGCGTCGACCAGCCAGTAGGTCGAGTCTTCGCCATTGGCGGCGGACATAGATCTAGCGTCGGTGGATTTGGTGCGCCCCTCTAGCGCGGCGACGCGCGCTTCGAGTTCGGCGAGGCGTGCTTCGACTGTTATTTCCATGCTCTCTAGAATTCCAGAAGTCTAGAAAGCCGGCAAGGGGTAGCTCGGAACTTAAGAAATCATTGGCCACGCGGTGGAGACATCTGAGGCATCCCGACCGCGCCCTTCCAGGTACTTCTTGAAGGACTCGCCGTCCTTGTACCACCCGACGGCCTGGTATTCCATGAGCTCGTTGGTGCCCATCTGTGCTAGCTCGGGGGAAATGCTGGCGCACTTGCTTCCAGGCCACGCGGGGGCCGCGAGGGCGTCGGCAGCCGCCTCATGCTCGTTACTCAGCTCCACGCCGTAGTGGGCGGAATCCTCCTCCAAGGTGCGCTTGCCCTTGCGCCACTTGCCCTTCACCCGGTCAATGATGAAAGGATCGAATACCGGACCGTTGACTGTGAAATCCCCGGTTAACACTCGTAGTACAGAGTGATCGTAGGCGGCGTTGTAGGCAATGAGCGTATGACCTTCCTCCCAGGCCTGGTAGATGGCATCGACGGCTTCCTTGAGCACCTCGTCGTGGGGGCGCCCCTCCGCGCGGGCCTTCTCAGCAGTGATGCCGTGAAACTTGGCAGCCTCCTACGGGATCTCCACGCCTGAGTCAGCGAGCATCCCCCGGTTATCTCCCTCGCGGCCGTCAGGGCGCACGTGAGCGGAGGTGACGATGCGGGCTTCTTTGGGCTTCACGGAGGTGGTTTCGAGGTCGAAAGAGAGCATACGGGTGGCGTAGAAGTTCATGGACAACCCTCTAGCACCCGGCTCGGACTTGCACTGTGAAAGTGCTACAGAATGACGGATATGGGACTGTAGAATGACAATCCAAAGCTTGCAGAATGACGGACAAACCCTTGCAGAATGACCAACTGCAGGTAGAGCGCTATTTATGGAACGGCATTTTAGGCGCGGTATGGAAGGTTTGCCCGAGAAGCATTGACCTCCTCTCCCGTTGTCCACGTCACCGGCGCGCGGCAGGTTGGCAAGTCGACGTTAACAAGGCATCTCGGCCTTGAACGTGCGGTAGCCCCGCTACACCACTTCCCCGGACTCGACCTCACACGCCTCCGCGGGTTTTAGCCCTGGCTCCCAAAATCCGTTCACACTCGTTCACAATCCGTTCACACATAGAATTAACGCGATGCCACTACCTGCAACAACTCGCAACAAGTGGGGAGTCCCCAGGAATGCGAAATTACCCCCAGGTCTGATCCGGTTTTACCCGGCTGACCTGGGGGTTTAGTTTGTGCGCCCGGAGGGATTCGAACCCCCAACCTTCTGATCCGTAGTCAGATGCTCTATCCGTTGAGCTACGGGCGCAGTCCGTTGGCGTGCAAGTAACTTTCTGAACTGTTTTGTTCTGTCAGCTCCTTGCTGCAACGAAGAATTACTATACGCACGGTCTTAAACTTTGACAAATCCGCCGGTAGAAGCCGCTTTTAACCGGGAATTAACCGCGCGGGCAGGCGCGGGCACAGCAAACCCGCCCGGGCAGGACCGCGGGCGGGTGGGGGCATCGCCAGGCTGAGACTAGATGACCAGGCCGAAGACCGGGATGGCCAGCAGGTAAACGGTCAGGGTGATGAGCACCGTGCCGATGAGGTTGAGCCAGAGGCCGCCCTTGATCATGTCGCCGATCTTGACGTAGCCGGAGCTGTAGGCAATCGCATTCGGCGGGGTGGCCACCGGCAGCATGAAGGCGCAGGTGGCGGCCAGCGCGACCGGGATGCACAGGAGCAGGACGTTGATGTCGCCGTTGTCGGTCAGGCCAATGCCCACGGCCACGCCGCCCATGATCGGCAGGAACGTCGCCGCCGTGGCGGTATTCGAGGTGATCTCCGTCAGGAAGAGCACCAGGACGGTCACCGCCGCCACGATGAGCAGGGTGGGCAGGTTGCCCAGGGCCTTGGCCATCTCACCGATCCACAGGGACAGGCCGGAGGCGTTGAACATGGCCGACAGCGACAGGCCGCCGCCGAAGAGCAGGAGCACGTCCCAGGGCATCTCGTTGGCCGTCTTCCAGTCCAGCAGGCGCACGCCGGTCTTGGAGTCCGCGGGCAGGGTAAACAGCAGCAGGCCGGCGATGATACCCACGATGGCATCGTCATAGCCCGGCAGGTCCGGGAAGAGAAGCGGGATAAATACCCAGGACAGCGCGGCGCCGACGAAGATGAAGCCGGTGAGGATCTGCGGGGAGGTCCAGGGGCCGAGCTTGTCGATTTCTTCGTTGATGAGCTCCTTGCCGCCGGGGATGGTGTTCATTTCCGGGCGGAAGATGGTGACTAGGAGGAACCACGCGATGACCAGGAAGATGGTGGCCAGCGGCATGCCCACGATCATCCATTTGCCAAACCCTAGGGTGATGCCCCAGGACTCCTCCATGTAGCCCTTGAGCAGGGCGTTGGGCGGGGTGCCGATGAGGGTGCCCAGCGAGCCGATGGAGGCCGCGTAGGCGATGCCCAGCATCAGGCCGGTGGCAAAGCGCTTCTGGTTCTTCATGCCGCCGACGGTCTCCGCCGTCAGGGCCAGCACCGAGGTACCAATGGGCAGCATGACCACGGCGGTGGCGGTATTGGACACCCACATCGATAGGAAGCCCGTGGCCAGCATGAAACCAAGGACGATGCGCTTGGGCGAGGTGCCCACCACCTTGACCACGAACAGGGCCATGCGGCGGTGCAGGTTCCAGCGCTGCAGGGCGAGGGCGATGAGGAAGCCACCCATGAACAAGAAGATGGTGGCCGAGGCATACGGCGAGCCCACTTCCTTCATGGAACCCACCCCGGCCAGCGGGAAGACGGCCAGGGGCAGCAGCGCGGTGGCGGCCAGAGGGATGGCCTCGGTCATCCACCACACGCCCATCAGGACGGTCACGGCAGCCACGGCGCGCAGGGCGCCCAGGCTGTACTCGGCCTCCGGGTCGGCGCCGGCGGACTCCACGACGCGCTCGACGGCGTTGTCCGGGAAGATAAACCAGATCACCGCGGCCAGTACGAGGCCGACGATGATGCCGGTGAGTTGGCGGCGCAGTTCGCTGCTGTTGACGCCGCCGTCGTCTTCGCCTTCGGCGTGCGCGGTAGACACGTGGGTCTGCGGGGTAGTCATCCGCTTCTCCTCTTTCATACAGATTTCATACAGGGGTATTTCACAAGAACCGCGGAAGTAACAATGCGCCCCACTGGTTCCAGCATCAGAAAACCCTAAGCATAAGCCGCAGGAAAAGCCACCAATTTGGGGATTTTTACCCCCTCTTTCCCAAAAGTCTCCCACTAAAGGATGAGCGCTAATGCCCCCGCCGCTACCCCGGTTGTGGCTAGCGCTAGCCCCGCCAGCCCCGCCCCGCCCGGCAGGGGGCGGCCCGAGGAAAAGGCGGCATCGGCATGCTGGGCACGACGCCAAGCGGCGCCAACGAGCACGCCTAGCACCACCGCCAGCGCCAGGCCTGCCCAGGTGAAAGCCCACCCCAACGCGCGAAGGGTGGCCAGCAAGACCAGCGCGTACGCCAGCAGGGTGCGCTGCCAGGACAGGCGGGTGCGCTCTGGCTGCAGGCCCGGATCCCGCGGGCTAGCTGGCACCAAGGCCTCCGGCCAGGAGCGCGACCGCGCAGGCGATGACCACGCCGGCCAGCAGGAAAAGCGCCGGGTTGGCGGGCAGGGGCTCGCCGCGGCGCATGGCGCGCTCGGCGCGGGCCCAGTGCCACCAGGCCGGGCCGGGCAGCACGATGGCCGCGCCCAGCATCACCGCCGCCACCGCCTGCCGCACCCCGTCCGGCAGGGGCAGCTGGAAAGCGCCCAGCGCCACCCCGCCGGCCACCAGCGCCAGTGAGGTGCGAATCCACGCCAGGAAGGTGCGCTCGTTGGCCAGGCTGAAGCGGGGGTCGGGCTCCGTGCCATGCCGGTAGACGAAGCGGGGAAAGCGGTCTGCCATGTCCCCCACCCTAGTGC
>CAVFKS010000097.1:0-7449 GCA_963623015.1 Clostridia bacterium | reverse complement strand
CCGAGGAGCAGGCCAAGGAGAAGTGGCCGGACAAGGAGATCAAGGTCGCGACCTTCCCGTTCTCCGCCAACGGCAAGGCCGCCGGCCTCAACGAGACCGCCGGTTTCGTCAAGCTGGTTGCCGATGCCGAGTTCGGCGAGCTCCTCGGCGGCCACATGGTCGGCTCCAATGTCTCCGAGCTCCTGCCGGAGCTGACCCTGGCGCAGCGCTTCGACCTGACGGCCGAGGAAATTGGGCGCAACGTCCACACCCACCCGACCCTGTCTGAGGCCATGAAGGAAGCTGCCGAAGGCATCGGCGGCCACATGATCAACCTCTAACAAGGCAGGCCATAGGGCCGGTTCGCAGTCCTTCCCCCACCCGATGGGGGAGGGACTTTTTGCGATCTATAGACCAAGCGGTACGAAGTCTGTTAGGCTGCGCTAGACCGCTTAGTTCATATGCGTGCCCGTGAGGCGCGCGAAACACGCAAAGGACCCCCTATGAAGCTGCGCCGTATCCTCGCTACCGTTTCCCTTACTGCTCTCGCCGCCACCGGGCTGGCCGCCTGCTCTAGCTCCGACGGGGAGGGCAAGGACCAGAAGATCGTCGTCGGCACCACCGATGCCGCCAAGCAGGCCTGGGCCACCTTCGAGGAAGTGGCCAAGGAAAACGGCTTCAATATCGAGGTCGAGAACTTCCAGGACTACTCCACCCCGAACGTGGCGCTGGCCCAGGGCGCCAACGACGTTAACAACTTCCAGACCCTGCGCTTCCTGGCCGAGTACAACGTGGGCAACTCCGAGCAGCTCGTGCCGATCGTCTCCACCGAGATCGTCCCGCTGGCGCTGTTCTGGAAGGGCCATGACTCCCTCGAGGGCATCGAGGGCCAGACCGTGGCCATCCCCAACGACCCCTCCAACCAGGGGCGCGCCCTCAACGTCCTGGCTGCCGCCGGCCTGGTGGAGCTGACCATTGAGGGCAGCCTCTCGCCGACCCCGGCCGACATCGACGAGGCCAAGTCCAAGGTCAAGGTCGCGCCCGTCGATGCCGCCCAGACCACCTCCGCCTGGGGCGAGGGCACCCCGGCTGTTATCAATAACTCCTTCCTGGAGCGCGCCGGCATCGACCCGCGCACCTCCATCGCGCATGACGATCCCTCCTCCGACGAGGCTGCCCCGTACATCAACGCCTTCGTGGTCCGCGCCGAGGACCGTGACAACGAGGTCTACCGCGAGCTCGCTCAGCTGTGGCACGACCCGAAGGTCCAGGCCGCCGTCGACGAGGACTCCCAGGGCACCTCGGTGCAGGTCCAGCGCACCCCCGAGGAGATGGACGAGGTCCTCAAGCGCGTCGATGACGAGCTGCGCGCCGAATAAAATCGTCCCTGGCGCCCGCGGACTCGGGGGCGGGCGCTAGTAGGGGGCCACGGTCGAGCGGTGCGGATCGATGCGCAGCGGCTCGTTGACCGCGGGGAAGGCGCGCTGCGAACAGTTGGCGCGCGAGCACGTGCGGCAGCCAGAACCAATCGGGGTGGCGGCCGCGGCATCGCTGAGGTTGAGCCCCGTGGCATACACTGTGCGGTCGGCGTGCAGGGCCTCGCACCCTAGGGCGATGGCGAAGAACTTATCGGTATCGCCAAACCGGCCCTGTGGCCGGCGCGCGGCCCGGGCAATCCACAGGTAGTTGCGCCCGTCGGGCATCTGCGCCAGCTGGCGCACGATGGTGTCGGGCTGGGCAAAAGTATCGTAAACGCACCACAGCGGGCACGTACCGCCGGAGCTGGAAAAATGCACGCCCGTGGCCGACTGCCGCTTCGACATATTGCCGGCCCGGTCCACGCGCACGAAGGTAAACGGAATCCCCCGCAGGTTATCGCGCTGCAGCGTCGACAGCCGCGACGCGAGCGTCTCATAACCCACGCCAAAGACCTGGCATAAAAACTCGATGTCGTACCCGCAGGCTTCCGCCTGCTGGTGGATGAGCCCGTACGGCAGCACGGTCGCCGCCGCCGCATAACTGGCGATGCCCCGCCGCGCCAGGTTCAGCGAATCCTCCGACGTGAAGGGCTCATCCGCCACGAGCTTTTCGATGTCGGCCCCAAACTCCAGGAAGGCCAGCTCCGTGGCCAGGCGGAAGGCGCGCTGGCCGGGAGTTAGCCCGGCGGCCAGCTCCAAGGTGCCCGTGGCCGGGTCGAAGCTGTGCAGGGTCGGGCTGGGGGCGGTGCCGCGCACCACCTTTACCCCGTGCCGGTCCCGCAGGCGGTTGGCCAAGGCGGCCTCGGTATCGGTGATCTGGTACTCGGCCACGCCTAGCTCCCCGGCCAGGGCCTCGGCCTGGCGGTCCAGGCCGTCGAGGTAGTTGTGGCGGGCATAGAAGAAGTCGCGAACCTCGTCGTGGGGCATCGACAAAGCCTGCAGGCCAGGGGAGAGCCGCCGGGAGTCGGTGGCCAGGGTGAGCTTGTCGCGCACATTGCGGTAGCGGCGGTGGATGTCCACCAACGTCCGGGCGATGGCGGGGTGGTTATAGACCAGATCTGACAGCTCTTGGAGCTCCACCGCGGCGCCGGCCAGCTCTTGGTCGGAGACGACGTCGTGGATCTCGGCTAGGAGGCGGGAGTCATCGTCCCGGGAGAAGAACGTGGCGTCGACGCCAAAGACTTCCGTGATTTTTAGCAACACCGGGATGGTCAGCGGGCGCACGTCGTGCTCGATCTGGTTGACATAGCTGGCGGACAGCCCCAGCGTTGCGGCGAGCTGCGCCTGGGAGAGGTCGCGCTCGCGGCGCAGCTGGCGCAGCCGGGATCCCACATAAGTCTTGCTCATGGGGCAAGGGTACCCAGGCCGGCCTGGCTTGCCCCGGGCAGGTGGCAACGTTGTGGCCCGCAGCGGGCAATTCATGCGAAAGATTGATACCTAACGGGGTGGTTCGTTCACTCCAGCTAGCCGCTGTGGTCAAATTCACACACCGGCCCGGAAATACGCAACACGAATGTTTCCTAAAGACGGAGGTCCGAGCGTGTTGCAAGTTTTTACATGAACAAAAAAGGTGATCCTTACCTAAAGTATTTAATACGGAAATGGGGGGCGCGAATATCCGATTCATAGGCGGCCAAAAACAAGTGTTGCCTGCGTCAAAGCCTGCGTAATGTATTAGCAGACAATGGAGGTGTCATGACTGTAAGAAATCCGGACCGTGAGGCAATCGCTCACGGCCACATCACTAATGAAACCATTCGCACTAAGCCGGGCGTTCCGTCTTGGGCGCTGAAGCTCATCATGGCCGTCACCGGCCTCATCTTCGCCCTCTTCGTGGTCTTCCACATGGCGGGCAACCTGAAGATCTACCTGCCGGCCCACGACGGGGACGACGCTATCGATATCTACGGCGAGTTCCTGCGCGGCATCGGCGAGCCCCTGATCCCCCACGGCCACGCCCTGTGGATCATCCGCATCGTCCTGCTGGCCTGCGTTATCGCCCACATCTACGGCGCCTGCGCCCTGACCGCGCGCTCCAAGGCATCCCGCGGTAAGTTCCGCCGCACCGGCCTGATGGGCGGCATGGACTCGTTTGCCACCCGCACCATGCTGGTCACCGGCGTGGTCCTGCTGTGCTTCATCGTCTTCCACATCCTGGACCTGACGATGGGCGTGGCCGTGGCCTCGGACTCCTTCGTCCACGGCGAGGTCAAGGACAACATGATCGCCACCTTCTCCCGCTGGCCGGTCACCATCTTCTACGTGGTTGCAATGCTCTGCCTCTTCTTCCACCTGACCCACGGCATCCGCCTGGCCGCGTCCGACCTGGGCATTACCACCCAGAAGTGGCGCCAGACCTTCCTGGTCCTGGCCTACATCATCCCGGCGGTTACCTGCCTGGGCAACATCATCATGCCGCTGTCCATCGCCCTCGGGTTGCTGTCTTAAAAGGAGCGTGTAGAACCCATGACTAACACCGAATTGAAGCGCGAGCACCCGGACTTCAAGCACCCGCAGTCGATCGTCTCTGGCGTGACCGCGGGCAAGATCCTCGAGTCCAACGAGCCGCACGGCGTGCCGATGAAGGACATGTGGGAGTACCAGAAGGCCCACATGAACCTGGTCTCCCCGCTCAACCGCCGCAAGTTTGAAATCGTCGTCGTAGGCACCGGCCTGTCCGCCGGCGCCGCCGCAGCCGCCCTGGGTGAGCTCGGCTACGGCGTCAAGGTCTTTACCTACCACGACTCCCCGCGCCGCGCGCACTCCATTGCCGCGCAGGGTGGCGTGAACTCCTCCCGCCACAAGAAGGTGGACAACGACTCCGCCTACCGCCACACCAAGGACACCGTCAAGGGCGGCGACTACCGCTGCCGCGAGTCCGACTGCTGGCGCCTGGCCTACGAGTCCGTCCGCGTCATCGACCACATGAACGCCATCGGCGCCCCGTTCGCCCGCGAGTACGGCGGCACCCTGGCCACCCGCTCCTTCGGCGGCGTGCAGGTCTCCCGCACCTACTACACCCGCGGCCAAACGGGCCAGCAGCTGCAGCTGTCCACCACCTCGGCGCTCTACCGCCAGATTGGCCTGGGCAACGTGGAGCTCTTCGCGCACCACGACATGCAGGACCTGGTTATTTACAAGGATGAGAAGACCGGCGTCAAGCGCGCGGGCGGCATCGTCACCCGCAACCTGATCGACGGCGAGATCAAGGCCTTCACCGGCCACGCCGTCATCCTGGGCACCGGCGGCTACGGCAACGTGTTCCACATGTCCACGCTGGCCAAGAACTCCAACGCCGGCGCCATGATGCGCGCCTACGAGCACGGCGCCTACCTGGCCTCCCCGTCGTTCATCCAGTTCCACCCGACGGGCCTGCCGGTTAACTCGACCTGGCAGTCCAAGACCATCCTGATGTCGGAGTCGCTGCGTAACGACGGCCGCATCTGGTCCCCGATCAAGGAAAACGACGACCGCGACCCGAACACCATCCCGGAAGAGGAGCGCGACTACTTCCTGGAGCGCCGCTACCCGGCCTTCGGCAACCTGGTGCCGCGTGACGTGGCCTCCCGCGCCATCTCCCAGCAGATCAACGCCGGCCTCGGCGTGGGCCCGCTGCACAACTCCGCGTACCTGGACTTCCGTGACGCCATCGCCCGCCTGGGCGAGGACGTCGTGCGCGAGCGCTACTCCAACCTGTTCCAGATGTACGAAGAGGCCATCGGTGAGGACCCGTACCACACCCCGATGCGCGTGGCCCCGACCTGCCACTTCACCATGGGTGGCCTGTGGACCGACTTCAACGAGATGACCTCCATCGACGGCCTGTTTGCCGCCGGTGAGTGCTCCTGGACCTACCACGGCGCCAACCGCCTGGGCGCAAACTCCCTGCTGTCCGCCTCCGTCGACGGCTGGTTCACCCTGCCGTTTACCATCCCGAACTACCTGGCCGACCACCTCGGCGAGGCCAAGCTCGCGGAAGACTCCGCCGAGGTACAGGCTGCGGTCGACCGTGCGCAGGCGCGCATCGACAAGCTGATGAGCATCCAGGGCGCCGAGCCGCACGGCCCGGCCTACTACCACCGCCAGCTGGGCGAGCTGCTCTACTTCGGCTGCGGTGTGGCCCGCAACGTCAAGGACCTGACCGACACCATCGACAAGATCCGCGCGCTGCGCAAGGAATTCTGGGCCAACGTCCGCATCCCGGGCAACGCCAACGACATGAACCAGGTCCTCGAGTACGGCTTGCGTGTGGCTGACTACATCGACTTAGGCGAGCTCATGTGCATCGACGCACTCGACCGCGACGAGTCTTGTGGCGCCCACTACCGCGACGACCACCTCTCCGAGGACGGCGAGGCCGAGCGCGACGACGAGAACTGGTGCTTCGTCTCCGCCTGGGAGCCCGGCGCCAAGGAAGGCGAATTCATTCGCCACGCCGAGCCCCTGTACTTTGATTCGATCCCGCTGATGACAAGGAACTACAAGTAATGAAACTGACACTTGAGATCTGGCGTCAGGCCGGACCCACCCAAGAAGGCAACTTCGAGACCGTACAGGTCGACGACGCCGAAGAGCAGATGTCCATCCTGGAGCTGCTGGACCACGTCAACGACAAGTACATCGAGCGCGGCGAGGAGCCCTTCGCCTTCGCCTCGGACTGTCGTGAAGGCATCTGCGGCACCTGTGGCCTGCAGATCAACGGCCGCCCGCACGGCCCGGGGCAGAACACCCCGGCCTGCCAGCAGCGCCTGTTCCAGTTCAACGACGGCGACACCCTGAAGATCGAGCCCTTC
This sequence comes from Clostridia bacterium, assembly GCA_963623015.1. Taxonomy (GTDB): domain Bacteria; phylum Actinomycetota; class Actinomycetes; order Mycobacteriales; family Mycobacteriaceae; genus Corynebacterium. The sequence continues at coordinate 1,199 of CAVFKS010000097.1, read as the reverse complement.
CGCTCCGCGGCATACCCGGTCATCAAGGACATGATCGTGGACCGCTCCGCGCTGGACCACGTCATGGAGCAGGGCGGCTACGTCTCGATTATGGCCGGAACCGCCCCGGATGCCGACACCCTGCACCAGAACCACGAGACCGCCGAGTGGGCCCTGGACCACGCGGCCTGCATCGGCTGCGGCGCCTGCGTGGCTGCCTGCCCGAACGGTGCGGCGCACCTGTTCACCGGCGCCAAGCTGGTGCACCTGTCCCTGATGCCGCTGGGCAAGGAAGAGCGCGGCAAGCGCGCCCGCAAGATGGTCGACGACCTGGAGACCAACTTCGGCCACTGCTCCCTCTACGGCGAGTGCGCCGACGTCTGCCCAGCCGGCGTCCCGCTGTCCGCCGTGGGCGCGGTCACCAAGGAGCGCGCACGCGCAGCCCTGCGCGGCAAGGACGACTAATTTGCTGCGGGCCGAAGAATTTGGCCCGCGCTAAAGTCTCCTAGTGCATCGCACTAAAGATGGCCACCCTTCGGGGGTGGCCATTCCTCTTCGGGCCTCCAAGGGTCTGGAGAATGCCGGTTACGGTGTTATAGTCTGATACAGAAGTTAAGTAGAAACGAGAGAAAGTTTCCCCATGAGCGACAATCAAGCAGTGGCTGATTTCAACAACGAGACCTACCCGGAGTTCTCGTACAAGATTCAGGATGGCTACATTGAGGGCTATGACCCGGTCTCTTATGCTGCGCCGCACTCCTCTTTGCTGCGCGCGGAGACCTGGGTTGGCATGGGCCTTGTCCTGTCCATCCTCCCGGCTCTGGGCACCATCGTCTGGGGAATTAGCTCCGGCATGTTCTGGGGCGGCTCCTCCTCCGTGGGGGATCAGCCGACCGTGACCCTGATTATCGGCGTTGTTGCCCTCGCGGTCATCGGCATTGCCTCCATTGCGGCCATCATTTTTGGCCGCCGTTTCTACCGCCAGTACCGCGCTGAGACTGGTCGTATCAACTAGCTAGCTCCGCAGCTTGATCTGCGCTCCCCGTCGCTCTTTAGGGCGGCGGGTTTCGTCGTTTTGCACCAGCCTGCCGATGCCCGGGTTAAATAGCATATGCACAGCCGATTTTCGTATGGCAACCAGCCATTACGCCGAAGCGCGGACACACATTGTGCTACTTAACCCACGCCGAAGCGCCCGCCGGGGCGGGTTTTCGGTGAGG
>CAVFKS010000096.1:0-7685 GCA_963623015.1 Clostridia bacterium | reverse complement strand
TCCTTGCCCTTGGCTTTGATGTCGCTGGTGGTGGCACACCCGGCGAGTTCGCGGCGGATGTTCCACGCGGCGTTGGTGTTGGCTGCGCGGCGGGCGTAGGTTTCGATGATTTGGAGGGCGTCGAGTGGCAGCTTGTTGGCGTGGGCAAGGCGTATGGCTGCGGCGCGTTTGGCGGTGAATTTCGTGGTGCCGGTGTAGATCTTGGCCAAAGTGTGGATCTGGCGGGCGTGGGCGTGGCTGAGGCCTAGTGCGCGCAGTTGGGTCATCGAGTAGCCGGCGGCGGACTCGATGATGCCCATGCCAGGTGCTTGGGCTGCGGCGTAGGTTTCAACCAGATTCATGCCTCGCACACTAGGGCCTAGATCAACACTGCGCTAGGCCTGGGCCACCGGCGGGGCCTGGATCTGTGGATAACTGGTCTGGGAGCGCGTTGGCGCCCTAGTTATCCACAGGCCCGCGGCCGGCCCCTTGAATCCTGGCGGCACTTCCGGTATCATAGCGCGCGCACGCGGGGCAGGCGCCGTCGCCGTTGTGGGGCAAGCGCCTGCGGCTGCTAGATTGATCATCATGAATCTGGACTTCGAGCAGGCCTTTACAGAACGCACCCCGCGCATCGTTAACGCTGCCAAGCTGCACCGCGCAGCGGCCCGGCGCAAGGCGGGGCAGTTCCTCGTGGAAGGGGAGAACGCGGTAGACGCCGCCGTGTCCACGGGCGCGGCGCGGGACATCTTCGTCACCGAGGCCGCCGCCCAGCGCTTCGAGCACATCCTCACCGCGGCGGGCTACATGGACGTTTACGTCCACGCCATCACCGACCGCGCCGCCAAGCACCTGTCGGATACCGCCACCACAACCGGGCTCTTCGCGCTGTGTGGCGACGTCCTATGGTCCGCGGGCAAGATCCTTAACGGCCGGCCCCGGCTGGTATCGGTGCCGGTGCTCACCTCCGAGCCAGGCAACGCCGGTACCCTCATCCGTACCTCGGATGCCATGGGGGCCGACGGCGTCATCTTTGCCGGCGAGACGGTTGACCCGCTCGGCTGCAAGGTGGCGCGGGCATCGGCAGGCTCGCTGTTCCACATCCCAGTTGCGCGCGAGCCCAACATCAAGGACGTGCTGGGCCAGCTGCGCAAGTCCGGCCTGCAGATTGTGGCCACCGCCGCCGATGGCGAGGTGGACTTGGCGGATGCCGATCTATCCCTTCCCACCGCCTGGCTCTTCGGCAACGAGGCCCACGGCCTCCAGGACCTGTTGGAGGAGGCCGACATGCGCGTGCGCATCCCGCTGCGGGGCCGCGCCGAGTCGCTCAACCTGGCCACGGCGGCATCGATCTGCTTGTATGAGTCCGCGCGGGCGCAGAACGCCTAATCCTTTTCTCACCTGGTGAGAGTGGGGGAGGCGGTGCGCTAGCCGGGCGCGCAAAGGGGTAGACTATGGCCCGTTAGTTTTAGCCCACGTAGAAGGTACTTTAGGCACGTGTCAGATACCCCTCAGATCGAATTGACCGAAGCAGCGTTGACCGCTGCCGCCGAGAAGGCCATTGCCGCCTTTGACGACGCCACCACGCTAGAAGAGCTTGCGGAAGCCCGCCGCGCTCACCTGGGAGACAAGAGCTTTATCGCCCAGGCCCGCATGTCGCTGGGGCAGCTCCCGAAGGACCAGCGCAAGGACGCAGGCCGGAACGTCAATATGGCGCGCGGCAAGGCGGAGAAGCACTTCGCGGGCGTTAAGGAGCGCCTCGAGGAGCAGGCCCGCGAGGCCCAGCTCAAGGCGGAGAAGGTCGACGTCACCGTCCCCACCACCCGCGCGCAGACCGGCGCCCTGCACCCAATCACGGCGCTGTCGGAGCGCATCGCGGACATCTTCTTGGGCATGGGCTGGGAGATCGCGGAAGGCCCGGAGGTCGAGGCCGAGTACTTCAACTTCGATGCCCTCAACTTCAAGCCGGACCACCCGGCCCGCACCTTGCAGGACACCTTCCACGTCTCCGTGGACGGCTCCAAGCAGGTGCTGCGCACGCACACCTCCCCGGTGCAGGTGCGTTCGATGCTCTCGCGCGACGTGCCCCTCTACATCGCCTGCCCGGGCCGCGTGTTTCGCACCGACGAGCTCGATGCCACGCACACCCCGGTCTTCCACCAGGTCGAAGGCCTGGCCGTCGACAAGGGCCTGACCATGGCCCACCTGCGTGGCACCCTGGATCACCTGGCCAAGGTGCTCTTCGGCCCGGAGACCACCACGCGCATGCGCACCAATTACTTCCCGTTCACCGAGCCCTCCGCTGAGGTCGACGTCTGGTTCCCGAACAAGAAGGGCGGCGCCGGCTGGATCGAGTGGGGCGGCTGCGGCATGGTCAACCCGAACGTGCTGCGTGCGGTCGGCATCGACCCGGAGGTCTACACCGGCTTTGCCTTCGGCATGGGCCTGGAGCGCACCCTCCAGTTCCGCAATGGCCTGACCGACATGCGCGACATGGTCGAAGGCGACGTCCGCTTCACCCTGCCGTTCGGCGTGCAGGCTTAACCCAGAAAGGATTTTGAACAAACCATGCTTATTTCCCAAGACTGGGTTACCCGCATCCTCGCCAAGTCCAACCCCGGCTGGCAGGTCACGGCCGCGGAGATGGACTCCGGCTACGTGCGCGTCGGTTTCGAGACCGAGGGCTACGAGGCCCTGCCGGAGACCACCGGCCCGCTCGTTATCGGCCAGGTCGCTGAGGTCGAAGAGCTCACCGGGTTCAAGAAGCCCATCCGCTACTGCCAGGTCAACGTGGGCCAGGCCAACGGCACCGGCGAGCTGCAGGGCATTATCTGCGGCGCCCGCAATTTTGAGCTTGGCGATGTCGTGGTGGTCTCCCTGCCCGGCGCCGAGCTGCCCGGCGGTTTTAAGATCGCCGCGCGCGAGACCTATGACCACATCTCCAACGGCATGATGTGCTCGGCCGCAGAGCTGGGCATGGCCGACAAGGCCGATGGCATCATCGTGCTCGGGGCCGAGTTCGCCGCCCACATCGGCGAGGACGCTCGCCCCATCCTGGGCTTGGCCGACACCGTCTTTGATGTCAACATCACCCCGGATCGCGGCTACGCGCTCTCCGCGCGCGGCCTGACCCGCGAGCTGGCTTCCGCTTTCGGCCTGAAATTTAGCGACCTGGCCGCAGATCCCGCCACCGCGGGCATCGACGTGGCCGGCGTGCCCGCCCCGTCCGGCGAACTGCTGGGCATCGACCTGCGTGCTGAGACCAAGGCCCGCCGCTTCGGCCTGCGCAAGGTCTCTGGCATCGACCCCAAGGCCATCTCCCCGTTCTGGCTGCAGCGCGAGCTGATGCTGAGCGGCCAGCGTCCGGTCAACGCCGCCACCGACGTCACTAACTACCTGATGCTGCTGCTGGGCCAGCCGATGCACGCCTTCGATGCCGAGCGCGTGGCTGGCACGCTGACCATCCGCAACGCCGCCGAGGGCGAGGAGTTCGAAACCCTCGACCACGTCAATCGCACCTTGAGTGCCGAGGACGTCGTCATCGTCGACGATAACGGCATCCAGTCCCTGGCCGGCGTGATGGGCGGCACCAGCTCGGAGATCACGGACGAGACCACCGACGTCTACTTCGAGGCCGCGAACTGGGATCCCATCACCATCGCGCGCACCTCGCGCCGCCACAAGCTCTCGTCCGAGGCCTCCCGCCGCTTTGAGCGCGGCGTGGATCCGGCCATCGTCGAGGCCGCGCTGGACTACGCCTGTGCGCTGCTGGTCGAGATTGCCGGCGGCACCATCGCCGCCGAGCGCACCCTTGTGGGCGAGGTGCCGGCGATGCCGACTATCACCATGGACATCGCCAAGCCCGGTGCCTATGCGGGTGTGGATTACGCCCCGGAGACCGTCATCCGCCGCCTGCAGGAGGTCGGCTGCACCGTCGCCGGCTCCGAGACCCTCAAGGTAGTCCCGCCGACCTGGCGCCCCGACCTGGGCGAAGACGTCGACCTCATCGAGGAGATCCTGCGCCTGGAGGGCCTGGAAGATATCCCGACTATCCTGCCCACCCCGGTGGGCGGGCGGGGGCTGAGCCCGCTGCAGAAGCGCCGCCGCGCCATCGGTCACGGCCTGGCCTATGCCGGCTACGCCGAGGTGCTGCCCTCGCCGTTCGTGGCCAACGACACCTTCGACGTGTGGGGCCTGGACGCCGACGATCCGCGCCGCCAGACCGTTGCGGTCCAGAACCCGCTGGAGTCCGACAAGGCGCAGCTGTCGACGACGCTGCTGCCGAACCTGCTCGAGGCAGTCGCGCGCAACGTCGCCCGCGGCCGCGCCGACCTGGCCCTCTATGGCCTGCAGCAGGTCTCCTTCAAGCGCGCCGATGCCTCGCCGATGCCGTCGGTGGCCGCCCGCCCGTCTGAGGCCGAGGTCGCCGAGCTGCTCGAGTCCCTGCCTTACCAGCCGCTGCACGTGGCCACGGTTGCTGCCGGCCAGATCGAGCATGATGGCCCGTGGGGCGCGGGCCGCGCGTACACCTATGCCGATGCCATCGAGTCGGCCCGTCTGGTCGCCCGTGCCGCGGGCGTGGAGCTTGACGTGCGCGCCACCGAGTACCTGCCCTGGCACCCGGGCCGTTGCGCGGAGCTGGTGGCGGTGCGCGATGGCGAGGAGATCGTCGTCGGCCACGCCGGCGAGCTGCACCCGCAGGTCCTCAAGGCCCTGCACCTGCCGGAGCGCACCTGCGCGATGGAGCTGTCTGTGACCGACCTGCCGCTCGACGAGCGCTTCCCGGCCCCGGTGCTGTCTGCCTTCCCGGCGCTGCACCAGGACATTGCCCTCGTGGTCGACGAGGACATCCCGGCCGAGCGCGTCCGCCAGGTCGTGGCCGAGGGCGCCGGCGAGCTGTTGGAGTCCGTCGAGCTCTTCGACGTCTTCCGCGGCGAGCAGCTGGGCGAGGGCAAGAAGTCCCTGGCCTTCCAGCTGCTCTTCCGCGCCGGTGATCGCACCCTCACCGACGAGGAGGCCAACTCCCACCGCCTGGCCGCCGCCGAGCTGGCTGCCGAGCGCTTGGGCGCCGAGATGCGCGCCTAACCAGCAGCGTCCGCCGCGCCTGAAGTGCGCAGCGCGCGAATAAAATAAGGGGTCGTCCAGCCGGGCGGCCCCTTTTTCGGCCCCCAATGGGGGTATTTTCCTGCCATTTGCGGCGGCCTCCACTCGATTCGGCATGAATAACTTGCAGTCGAGTGCATACCTGTTAGTGTGTCGATATGACTATTTCCGTTGCCGTCGCCGGCGCCTCCGGGTACGCCGGCTCAGAGATCCTCCGGCTCCTGCTCAACCACCCCGCCTACCACGTGGGCCAGATCGTCATCGGCGCGCTCACCGGCAATTCCACCGCAGGCACAAGCATCGGCGAGCTGCTCCCGCACCTGCCGCAGCTGCGCGATCGCCGGGTGGAGGAGACCAGCCCGGATGCCCTGGCCGGCCACGACGTCGTATTCATGGCCCTGCCGCACGGTCATTCGGCCGCGCTGGGCCAGGCGCTAGGGGAGGAGACCGTGGTCATCGACTGCGCTGCAGACTTCCGGCTGCGCGACGCCGCCGAGTGGGAGCACTACTACGGCAGCGCGCACGCCGGCCACTGGCCTTATGGCATCCCGGAGATGCCGGGCCAGCGCGAGCAACTGCGCGGCACCCGCCGCGTAGCCGTGCCGGGGTGCTTCCCCTCGGCGGTCACGCTCGGCGCCCTGCCGGCCGTAGCCACAGGGCTCATCACCCCAGAACTCACGGTAGTGGCCGTGACCGGCGTATCCGGGGCGGGCAAGAAGGCCGCCGTGGCTCAGCTGGGCGCGGAGACCATGGGTAACCTGCGCGCCTATAGCCCCGGCGGCACGCACCGGCACACCCCGGAAATCATCCAGAACCTCTCGACGTACACCGATGCCCCGGTTACGGTGAGTTTCACCCCGGTGCTCGCACCTCTGCCGCGCGGCATTCTGGCCACCGCCACGGCGCCGCTTGCCCCGGGCGTCGATGCCGCGCAGGTGCGCGCCGCCTTCGAGGACTTCTACCGGGACGAGCCCTTCTGTCTGCTTTTGCCCGAAGGCCAGCAGCCCCAGACCCAGCACGTGGTGGGAACCAACATGGTCCACATTCAGGCGCACGTGGACTCCCGCGCCCGCCGCCTGGTGATGACCTCCGCCCTCGACAACCTGTGCAAGGGCACCGCCGGCGCCGCCGTCCAGTGCCTCAACCTGGCTTTAGGGCTAGAAGAGACCGCCGGCCTGCCGCAGGCAGCCGTAGCACCCTAGTACCCGCCGCCCACTCAGATAAGGAACATGCTTATGACTAACCCGAATGACGCCGCCGACCCGGCCGCGGGGGTGCTCTTCCCGCAAGGCTTTGCTGCGGGCGCTGCCACCGCCGGCATCAAGGCCTCCGGCAACCCGGACCTGGCCGTCGTGGTCAACCAGGGCCCGCAGCACAACGCCGCCGGAGTGTTTACCCGCAACCGGGTCTTTGCCGCACCCGTCAAGTGGTCACGCGCGGCGGTGGCCGATGGCCAGCTGCGCGCCGTGGTGTTCAACTCCGGCAACGCGAATGCCTGCACCGGCGCCACCGGTTACGCGGATGCAGCGGCCATGGCCGCCGATGCCGCGCAGCTCATCGGCTGCGCCGCTGCAGAGGTCGCGGTGTGTTCGACCGGGCTCATCGGCGAGCCGATGCCTATGGACCTGGTGCACCGGGGCATCGCCAGCCTAGCGCCGCTGGATGCCACCGGGGCGGAGGCGGCCGCGGCGATCATGACCACCGATACCACCCGCAAGGAAGCCGGTTTCCAGGGCAGCGGCTTCCGCGTGGGCGCAATGGGCAAGGGGGTAGGCATGATGGCGCCTTCGCTGGCCACGATGCTGGCGTGCATTACCACCGATGCCGTGGCCACGCCGCAGGCACTGGCCACCGCGCTGGAGGCGGCATCGCAGGTCACGTTCAACACCATCGACATCGACGGTTCGACCTCCACCAACGACACCGTCCTGGTGCTGGCCAACGGGGCCTCCGGCGTGACGCCCACCCAGGAGGAGCTCAACGCCGCGGTGCTCGAGGTGTGCGCGGCACTCGCTGACCAGATGCAGGCCGATGCCGAGGGCGTGACCAAGCGCGTGCGGATTACCGTCACCGGCACCACGACGGACGAGATGGCGCTCAACGCCGCGCGCACCATCGGCCGCGACAACCTGTTCAAATGCGCCATGTTCGGCTCCGATCCGAACTGGGGCCGCACGCTGGCCGCCGTCGGGATGGCCGATGCCGATATGGACGCCGATAACATCGCCGTCTACTTCAACGACCAGCCGGTGTGCCTGCGCTCGACCGGCACCCCCGGCGCGCGCGAGGTCGATCTCAGCGGGGCAGACATCGCCGTGCGCGTGGACCTGGGCACCGGCGGGCCGGGGCAGGCCTTCGTGCGGACCACGGATCTCAGCCACGCCTACGTGGAAATCAACTCGGCGTATAGCTCATAGGTCCACAAAAGGAGATAAGTCATGATTCAAGGCTTGACAAACCGGGATCGGGCGGCCGTGCTCGCCGAGGCCCTGCCCTGGCTGCAGCACTACCGGGACAAGATCGTGGTGGTGAAATACGGCGGCAACGCCATGGTCGACGAGGACCTCAAGCGGGCCTTCGCGGAAGACATGGTGTTCCTGCGC